>JBGCFR010000009.1:0-96057 GCA_045107045.1 Crocinitomicaceae bacterium | reverse complement strand
TTATCAGAAGATGATATTGAATTTGCAAAAGCGAATTATCAATTAGAAAACTCTTATTTAGGAATGATAGGGAAGACCATTGAACCAATAATTAAACCGTTGGGGTATGATTGGAAAATTGGAATTGCGCTAATTTCATCTCTAGCTGCAAGAGAGGTTTTTGTTGGTACAATGGCTATTATCTATAATATAAATTCAGAAAAACCAATGACTATAAAGGAAAAAATGCAAGGAGAGGTGAATAACAATACAGGAGAATTGACATTTAATTTAGCTACAGGTATAAGCTTATTATTGTTTTATGCTTTTGCACTTCAGTGTTTTAGTACGGTTGCTGTCACATATAAAGAAACAAAGTCGATAAAATGGACTAGTGTTCAGTTTATATATATGGGAGTATTAGCCTATATTGTATCATTAATTACATATCAAATATTAATATGATTCAAGTTGTAATTGTCTATATATTATTCTTATCTGCCATTGGTTATTTAGGATACACCTTTTTGGGTAAAAAAAAATCTGCTAAGTCATGCGGCAGTGATAGTTGTGGGTGTCATTAAAAAGGCAAACAAAGTTTAAATTTTGCGCCCTCTTTTACTTTCGGAATGTCATGGTTATAAGTTGAGAAACCTCTCCAAATTAGAAAAATGCCAACAATTATAAACGACCACATTCTAAAATTTGTGGCGTATTTTGTGAGTTTTGACTTTAGTTGGTTTGCCGTAAAGTAGAATATAGTCATTAAAGGAATGGTTCCAAATCCAAAAAAAATCATGAAAACTATACTATTTGTAAACGTTTTTTGAGATAAAGCGATAATAGCTGCGGAATAGACCATTGCACATGGAATAAAGCCGTTTAGAAATCCGATATAAAAACTGTATTCAATTCTGTTTTTATTTAATGCTTTGGTTAGTTTCGTTTTAAATTTTATAACTCCATTAAAAAATTGATACCCATTTTTTTCAACGTAATTGAGTACTTTAGGTATCAACGCAAAAATTAACAGTATGCACCCACTGGTTATTGTTAATGTGGACTGAATGTTATAATTGTAAATACTTACTACTACAATGCCAAACAGCGCACCAATAATTATATAAGTAAGCAATTTTCCTGATTGATATAAAAAGATGGAAATCCATTTTTTTTGTCCTTTTACAGTTGGAATCAGTAATGCGATTGGACCACACATTCCAATGCAATGAAGGCTACCCGCTAACCCAAGTATGAAGGCAGACCAGAGCAATTAAAATAAAATTGAAGTTCGGTGTAAATATTTTGTTTTATTTTTTTTACACTCAATTTTTATATCATATTTCCCCGTTAAAAACTCAGTATAATCAAGTTTGTGCGTGTTATTCTTGTCAAGCTTGATATCAAAAAACTTGTCCAATCGTTTATCATCTCTTCTATAAAATTGAATTTGTCCTGTTGCATTTGCCAACTTTTTAGGGAAAATAATTAGAATCCCTTCTTTAGCTTGTTCAATTTCAATATTTTCATTTAAGTTGGAGTAGTTTTGAATCATTAGTTTTTTGTCATTTGTGCGAATCTCTTCTTCATAAAAGTCATCCTGTACTAAGTCCGCATTTAAACTAAATGTTTGAATGACAATATAAACTATAAACGACATAAATGCTAGAATAGCTATCGTAATACCATGCCCCCAATTAAATTTCATATTTCTTTTTTTAAAAACCAGGTCCGCTAAAATTTAAGTTGACGGTTTCAATTAATAATTCACCAGAATAAACATCTATTTTAAGCGGTGTTTTAGGACCAGTTAAATTGCTTTCAATCATTTTAACCAATATTTTTCTTTTCAATTGTTCACCTGGTTTCAAGGTAATTGCTCCACCAATTACTTCAATAGTTGCTTTGTTGTCTTGAACTGAAAGCTGAATTAGAAGATCTTCACTTGTTTTATTTATTAGGTGTGCGTTAAATATGTTGGCATATCTTCCGTTTTCAACCTTTTGGTATGAAGTTCCTCTTTCTCTTAAAATAGTGGCTTCCACATCTGACCTTGTTGCAAGTAAAGTTACCAAAATTCCAAGTAGTAAAAACATCAATGCAATATAGGCTTTTGCCCGTCCAGATAATGACCATTTTTCACCAGACTTTATACCTGCTTCAGAATCATATCTGATTAGGTTTTTTTCAAGACCAACACCTTCCATCATGTGATCACATGCATCCATGCAGGCTGTACAATTGACACATTCAAGCTGGGTTCCGTTTCTAATGTCAATGCCAGTTGGGCAGACATTAACGCACTGACCACAATCAATACAATCACCCTTCCCGAGTTCAGTTCTATTCTCATTCTTTCTGAATTTAGATCGACCGAGTTCCCTTTCACCTCTTTGATAGTCATATGCAACTACAATGGAATTTTGATCTAGCAGCACACCTTGCAATCTTCCATAAGGGCAAACAGCAATACAAACTTGTTCTCTAAACCATGTAAATACCGCAAAAAATACGGTTGAGAAGGAAAAAATGGCAATCAACCCTCCAATATGCTCTTTCGGAGAATCAGTAATAATTTTTATAAGTTCTTCTGATCCAACTATGTAAGCCAAAAATATATTAGCAATGATAAATGACACCAGCCAGAAAATTGTCCATTTTAGCAGTCGTTTTCGTAATTTGACTCCTTTCCATGGCATTTTGTCTAATTTTTTTTGTTGATTCCAGTCACCATCTATCCAGAATTCTATTCTTCTGAAAATCATTTCCATAAAAATTGTCTGGGGGCAAGCCCATCCGCAGAAAAGCCGTCCAAAGACAACCGTAAATACGATCACCAGTACTACCATAGCTATCATAGCAATAGCGAAAAGATATGAGTCTTCAGGCCAAAACACTTTTCCTAAAATGACAAATTTCCTTTTGATAATATTAAACATCAGCAATGGTTCACCTCCAATTTTTATAAAAGGAGCTGCAAAAAGTAATGCTAATAAGCTATATGATAGAACTTGTCTTTTATTGAACCATTTACCAGATATTTTTTTTGCAAATACCCAAACACGTTTACCATCCTTATCAACTGTCGAGATGGAATCTCTAAATCTTTCGTTAACTGGTTTTGTTGATTGACTCATTATAAGTAGAAGTATTTGTCAAAGGTCGTCATGTATCATAAAAAAGAGTGTGACAATTCACACCCTTTTTTATGATAATTATTATGTTTTAAAAATTATTCAAAAATATTTTCACCTTGTGCTTCTTTTCCTCCCTCAGCTAGAGGTAGAGATAATACATAACTTGAAACTGCTTCAATTTTATCTGCACCTAATAAATCTTTCCAAGCAGCCATGCCGTTTTTTGCTCCTTCAGAAACCGTATGAAAGACACCTTTAATATCACCGCCATAAATCCAGTTTGCGTCTGTAAGATTTGGACCAATACCACCACCACCATTAGCCATATGACAAGCAACACAGTTAGTTTCATATACTTTTTTCCCTTTAGCTAAGTCACCTGGGTCTGTTAATAATTTAGCAGTTTCTTCAGTCACTAGGTTTGGATTGGCAGCTTTATAAGCAGCAACCTCCTGCTGCCCTTCTATTAGCTCAGCCAAGTACTCCTCGTTTTGTGTAGGAGCTATTTTGAAAACTTGGTAAACCCCGAAATAGATAACAGCCCAAACTATTGTAATGTAAAAACCATATTTCCACCAAGGTGGTAAATCATTGTCTAATTCTTTAATACCATCATAGTCATGATCAAGTAGAATCGAACCTTCATCTTCAATTTCAACAGCATTCGTTAATACTTTGTTCCATCTTGAGAAGATAGTCTTAGGTTTTTTTGCTGGTGCATATTTAGATAAACTCCCTCGCATTAAGCCAACAAAATATAAGATCAGCATTATGATGATAATATCTAAAATCATAAATGCCCAAAACGCTGAATCTGGAAAAGAAATAAGTGCATCAGTTGTATGAGCGTCCTGTGCATAACTTGCAGTGCTGGCTCCCGTCCCCATGAGTACTAATCCGATTTTTGTTGAATTTCTAGATTTACTAAAGCCGTATATGTTTTTAGTAGAATTTATGATTGCAATTAATGCAAGAACAAGTAATACCGTAAATAATATCATGATCGTAAATAGAGAGGTGGAGGATATACCTAAATCTTCATATATAGGACGATCAATTTTCGGCGCTACACCAGAGTCTTGAGCTTTGCTAAGCGACGAATATACAAGCGCAATTGCTAATAACAGGCTTGATTTGATAGATTTTAATCTTTCCATAATATTCATTTTAATCCTCATCAAGAGGCATTTGTTTTAATTCGTTTATCTTTTTCTTATCAGTTTTAACTAAGTACCATATTACACCTATAAAAAAGCTGACAAATATTACAAGTGAAACGATTGGATAAACTTCTATGCCATCAATTGAGGTCATATGTCCTTTGATATATTTTAACATCTCCTTTAGTTTTCTGGTTCTGTATTTTCAGCAATAACTTTTGTTGCATCCGCTCCAAGTCTTTCTATGTATGCGATTAAGGCAATTAACTCCATGTCAGGTCTTGCTTGTTTAATCTCAGAATCTTGTGTGATAATAGCTTGATAAATTTCCTCAGCTTGTGCTTTTAATAAATCTTCAGCTTTATCTTCAAATCCTATTTCATAAGGTACCCCTACTTTTCGTAATGCACTAATTTTAGATTTAATCAACGAATAATCAAGTGTTTTCATTAAGTAGGGGTAGGCAGGCATAATAGAACCTTCTGATACAATTCTAGGTGCTATCATATGCTTATAATGCCACGATTCACTTCTTGTATAAGCATTTCCTTTACCCGATTTTCCTAAGTCAGGACCAGTCCGCTTCGATCCCCATAGATGTGGATGCGCATAAACATATTCGCCACCTTTTGAAGGTTCTCCTTCAGATCCACCGTATCTCAATACTTCATCTCTAAACGGACGAACCATTTGTGAATGACAGTTGTTACAACCCTCTCGAATATAGATGTCTTGCCCTTCTAGTTCGAGTGGAGTGTATGGTGTAACCGTTGAAATAGTTGGTACATTTTTACTGACTAACATAGTTGGAATAATTTCAACAATACCTCCAATTAGTATTGCAACTAAACTTAAGATCAAAAACTGAATTGGTCTTCTTTCAATCCAAGAATGCCAATGCTCTCCTTTGTGGCCTCTTGTAGAATTTACTAGTGCTGGAGCATTGTCTTCCTCTTGAGCCATAAATTTACCTGCCTTGGCAGTTTTAAATAAGTTCACCATCATAATAACGACCCCTGTGATATATAACAAACCTCCTAAGGCTCTCATCATGAAGAATGGACGTAATTGTGTCACCGTTTCTAAAAAGTTAGGATGTGCTAAAGTACCATCTGGGTTAAATTGTTTCCACATTAAACTTTGTGTAAATCCTGCCCAGTACATAGGAATAGCCCAAAGTAAAATTCCTAAAGTGGCAATCCAAAAGTGAGTATTAGCTAATGATTTAGAGTGTAGATTTGTTGTCCACATTTTAGGAACCAACCAATACATCATACCAAATGTTAACATACCATTCCAGCCTAGTCCACCTATGTGAACATGTGCAGGAATCCAATCAGTATAATGTGCAATCCAACTTACATTTTTTAACGAAAGCATTGGGCCCTCAAAAGTTGCCATACCATAAGCGGTTATGGCTACAACCATAAATTTCAAAACTGCATCATCACGTACTTTATCCCAAACACCTCTGAGCGTTAAAAGCCCATTTAACATACCACCCCATGACGGGAAGATTAGCATAATTGAGAAGACAACCCCTAGAGACTGTGCCCAATCTGGTAAAGCTGTGTACAATAAATGATGGGGTCCTGCCCAAATATAGATAAAGATCAAAGCCCAAAAGTGGATAATAGATAGTCTATATGAGAATACAGGGCGATTTGATGCTTTAGGTACAAAGTAATACATTAAACCTAAGTATGGAGTTGTTAAGAAGAAGGCTACGGCATTATGTCCATACCACCATTGAACTAAGGCATCTTGCACACCTGCAAATAGGGGGTAAGAATGTAACCATGAATATGGCATTTCGAACGAACGAAAAATATGAAGCACGGCAACTGTGACAAATGTGGCAATATAAAACCAAATGGCCACATACATATGCTTAACTCGTCTTTTAATAATGGTTCCAAACATGTTGATACCAAACACAACCCATAATAGGGTAATGGCAACATCAATAGGCCATTCTAATTCCGCGTATTCATTTGATGTTGATATACCTAAAGGAAGTGTAATTACAGCTGATAAAATAATTAATTGCCAACCCCAGAAGTTAATATAACTCAGCTTGTCCGAGAACATTCTTGTTTTTAAGAGTCGTTGCAATGAATAATAAATACCTGTGAAAATTCCGTTCCCAACAAAAGCGAAAATAACTGCATTAGTGTGCAGTGGACGAATACGGCCGAAACTCAACCAACTAGTGATGTTCATCTCTGGCCAAACTAATTCAAGTGCTGCAGTTAACCCTACTAGCATGCCAGTTAAACCCCAGACTGCCGTTGCAATTAAGAAATACTTTACAATCTTATTGTCATAATAAAATTTTTCTGCTTCCATTATTTTTTCTTTTTAGTATCTGTTTCATCATCAAATAATATGCGATACGCTGGGCCATAAGTGTCTTCGAACTGACCTTTTTTATTTGCCCAAATAAATGAGACTAAAAAAAATAGTGCTAATGAAATACTGATAGCAATGAGTGTAAAAATAATTTGCATAGAAACATTTATGTTTGAGGCAAATTTATACGGTGGTGCAGGATTAAAAAGTGAATTCCGCCACTCACCAATATGATTATTGTCAGTTTCTATTTAAAGAAAATAAATAAACCATTATATTTCAGAGTTTTAAAGGAAGTGTGAAATATGTTTATTAGATTTTTTTCAGAGGTAATACAGTAAAACCTTCTGATTTTAAGAGGGATATTAAACCGTCTTCATCAAAAAGATGAGCGGCTCCAACCGCAACAAAACAAGATTGATTTGAGAGGTTTTTTATTAGTTCCGGAATCCAGTTCTTATTTCTATTCTTTAAAAACAGATCTTCATACTTTAAAAATTCCGGTGATTGTTCTTTCATTAGGGGAAGCATTTCATCAATTTTTTGATTGCTATATAAAACTTGTAAAGTTTCGAAATCTTTAAGGTCTTCTTTGTAAGTTTTAAGACTTTCCATAATCATCTTAGACATTTCTGAATTCGGAATCTGATCAAAAAAACCAATTTGCTGCTGAATTGTTTCAAGACCAATAATATCTATATTATTTTCCTTTGCAATCTTCATAATATTTAAATCATATGATTCAGCATCTTTTTCGAAATAGGCTTGAGTCATTGATTGAAAAAGAAAAAAGGGTTTAAAACTATTATATGTTTTTACGAATTCTGATTCATCAATGCCAAATTCCTTATCGTAAAATTGAAGTAAATCATGCCATTGATTTTCAGAAAATATACTTTTTAAATTACCCTCTTTTAAAGTCATTAATAGCATTATTTGAATGGGATTTGGCATACCAGCTACTTCCATAATTACAGCATCTGATTGTTTTAAACATGAGGTTATGTTTGGGCCAAAGTTGTAGAACTCTTTGTTAATCATGTGCATTGTGCCATACATGTAGCTCGTAGGCTGCCCTTCCTTTTTTATTTGCCAAAACAATGAATTTTCATGATCAACAAATTCAGCTTTAAATTGGTTTTGACAACCGAACAGAATTGCCGAAGTTAGTATTGTGAAGTATAAAAGTTTGAACTGTATTTTCATTTCAATGTTAGTTTGGCTAGGTATTGGTCATTTTCAGAATTAAGAATCATTTCTGATTTAAATCCAGTTTTTTCGGCAATCTTCGATAACGTTTTAAAATCAATATATAGCCATGGAAACCAATCCGTTTTTACATTTTTGTAATCCATTTGGAACTGCATTTCACCATAATATTCACTTGCTAAATCCATCCATTTTGCCCCTTCATCATCAATATACATATAAGCTATATCAGTGGAGTCAAATAGAATTTGGCCTGTTTGGTTTAGGAGTTGTTTTGCATGAGATAAGAAAATAGGTAGTTGATTTAGTGATTGGGCAATACCAATACCATTCATTAGCAAAAGCAGTGTGTCGAATTCTTTTTCTTTAAACGAAAGAAAGTCAATATGTTTAGCATTAATATTTTTTGATAATAAATAGTCTACCGAGCCTTTGGAAGAATCAATTGATGTGACTTTCAAACCTTTGTTTTGAAGATGAATCGAATGACAACCAGCACCTGCGCCAATATCAAGCACTTTTCCATGACATAAATCCAAGGCCATCTTTTCAATTGGGGGCATATTGTCGTATGTACGGAATAAATATGGAACGGGCATTAAGTCATCATCACACAAGTCTGAATGGACAATAATGTCCGGAACTTCATTTTTTTCAACAAAGTCATTGATTGCAAAGCCAATTGGGTCATTTTCGAAAGCCATCTCAAATATCGTAATCGTCTATATTTTCGAAACCTTCAAAATCTTCTTCGTCATTATGTTCTGAAAAAATATCATCAAAATCATTACCTAAATCATCTCCATCAAAAGGAATATCAAAATTTATTTCTCTGGATTCTTCTCTGGGAGAAATCCCAATAGAAAGTACTATTTCGGGTTTGTCAATTTCAATGGTTTTAATTTCAATTAGTTCAATAAGAAAACACCACATTTTCAGAAAATCATAGACCAATATAAATTTTTGATTTTCAGCTTTAATAAAGCTTTTAATGTTAGATTCAGTCATTAAATGCAGTGGTTCATTTGATAAATCGTCACCCATATCAAATAGTGCTATTTCGTCACCTTTATCCCATTCATTATTGCTACAATAAAATGATGCCATCTGATCTCCTTGAAAAAAGAATGCTTTAATAATGATTCTGTAGAAATCTTCAAAATTATGGCGGCCGCTAACCTCAATATCTCTAAAGATTTCTTCATTGTCAGAGTTGTCAAGTAGAACCCTAAATTTATAAGTAGCCATGTGCATCCAATTTCAAAGAACAAAAGTATTGAATTTTACAATAAACAATAGGGATTTAGCATGAATTGTTCACATTTTTTTGTTTGATTAACATTAATTTTGCAATAAAGTATTAAGCCATCTATAGTTTGTTTTTTGTGATAAGGTTAAAAAAAATTATAATCTTTATCTTACCTCCTTCTTCAAAAATGAAAATTATTTACTTTTTTTCACAGAAAATCTCTATCTTTATGGTATGCGAATGGTTTCTGAAGAACTAACAAAACTTTATTATTCAATAGGAGAAGTAGCAAATATGTTCAATGTTAATTCTTCATTGATACGGTTTTGGGAAAAAGAGTTTTCAATTATTAAACCAAAAAAGAATAAGAAAGGAAATCGAATGTTTACGCCAAAGGACATTGAAAATTTTGATAAAATTTATCATTTAGTTAAACTTCAAGGTTTTACACTTGATGGTGCTAAAAGAGAATTGAATAAAAAGATTGAGATTCCTGAGGTGAACTTAGATTTAATGGAAAAACTTGAAAAAATTAAATTACAACTTTTGGACTTAAAGGCTTAACTTGGAATAGAATTTGTAATGCCCCAGATATGATGTTAAAATTAGTAAATGTATTAGCTTTAATTTTTGTGATATGTATTGCAGCAAGTTTTACGTCTGTAGACTCTATCAAGTATGTAAAATCAAGCCTTTACAAAGTAATTAAAGTAAATGGTCAGATTCTTTTTGAAAAAACAGGAACCAATCTGAAGACTGGTGATGCTTATATTGAAGGCACACCATTAACTTTTACATCAAATAAAGATAGGGCTGCTATAGTCAATAAAATTAAAGGTCGCTTTATTCTTCAATCCAACTCAAAAGGGAAAGCAACTGTTTTGCCAGCAACTAGTAATATTGCCGCAAGAGGTAGTGGAAGCGTCTTGCTTAATTTTTTAGATGTGAAGCATTATTTTTCTGATACCTGTGTCTTTATTGGAGGTGTTAAGGTAATTCTTGGTAAGGAAACTTTTCCAATTAATGATGATAATTTTTTCTATGTCACTTACCCTTATAATGGTGAAAAAATAGCCAAAAAGATTAAGGTAATGGATCAAGTGTTGCTGATTGAGGAATCATCTATTTTTGAGATAGATGGGGTGCGAATACCAACGTTTTCGACAGAAATGACGTTATATTTCATGAAAGAAGATGTGCCTAGAAAGGTGAGTAGTTTTGTTCCTTTGTTTTTATCAGAAGAGGAATTAAAATTGGAGGTTGAAGTATTATTAGCTGAGATAAGCACATTTACTGTAGATAAAAAAATTGATGAAGTAGGGACCTATATAAGCGAGTTTTATGGTAAACCCCAAAAAGAGAACTTGAGCAATTGGCTTTATAAGAATTTTGATTTAGTAATAAAAGAAGAAATTAATTTTAAATGATGACAACAATGAGAAAAGTAATTAACCTAACGGCAATTGCCTTGCTAGTGGCAGGAGGATTGTCAATGATGACAGAACAAACTGCTCTAAAAGATTTAGCTAGTAATAGCTATAAAGTGATTAGAGTGAACGGGAAAATAAAATTTGTACAGACAAGATCCTTTATGAAACAAGGAGATATGTATGTTGATGGTACAGCTATTGCATTTGCAACTGATCAGTCGCGTGCGGCAATTATTAATAAAAAAATTGGAAGATGTGTTTTATCACCAGCAAAAAAAGGTAAGGCAATTGTATTACCAGCTGCCAATAATATTAATTCAAGATCAGGAGCTATTATCAATAAAATTGATATTAAAAATCACTTTTCGGGTAATTATTTAGTGATCGGCAAAATGGAAATTGAAGTAAGCGAAAAAGCTTTCCCGCAAAATGCTGAAAATTTCTTTTATATGGCTTACGAGTATACAAAGAATAAAGATGGCGATAGCGAAACAATCAGAAAGAAATTACCTTATGCCGGAAATAAGTTAATTTTAGATAGAACTGAAATTTTTATGGTGGATAACCAACCAATACCTGTTCAGAATACTGAAATGGCAGTTTATTACATGGATAGTAAGACAAAAGAAGGTCAAAAATTGGCTGAGTTTAGTCCCGTATTTCCGGATTTAGAAAATTTAAAATCTGAGATATTAATTTTACTGACTGAGTCGGACAAACAAGAAAAAAGCGCTCAAATAAAAGAGGTTACTGCATATCTTAATGAATTTTATGGGAAACCACAAAAAGATAACCTAACAAAATGGTTAGAGTCTGAATTCGAACTGTAGGGTGTCTTTATCATAGTAATTGTTGATAAACCATGTTATTTTTAAGATAAATTAAGGTCATAGAATTGATACTTAATTTTATCTTTGCATGATGAAAGAAACAATTTTAATTCTTGATTTTGGCTCTCAGTATACGCAATTAATTGCAAGACGTTTAAGAGAGCTTAATGTCTATTGTGAAATTCATCCTTGGGATAAAGCGCCAAATTTGTCAAATGATATTAAAGGGATTATCTTTTCAGGTAGTCCTTTTTCTGTAAGAGACGAAAAATCTCCGAAGCCGGCAGTCGAAAAATATAAGGGAAAGATTCCTCTATTAGGAGTTTGTTTCGGCGCGCAGTTCCTTGCGCAACACTATGGTGGAGAAGTCTTACCTTCAAAAATTAGAGAATATGGCCGTGCAAATATTAGTTTTGTTGACAATAATTGCGAATTGATGAAACAGGTGAATTCTGGCTCACAAGTTTGGATGAGCCATGGTGACACCATTAAAGATATTCCAAATGACTTTGATAAAATATGTAGTACATCAGATGTTGATTTTGCAGGATTTAGTGTAAGAGGAGAGAAAACTTATGGTATTCAATTCCATCCGGAGGTTTATCACAGTGAGGATGGGAAACAATTGTTAGAAAATTTTATTGTTGATATTTGTGAATGCTCTCAAAATTGGACTCCCGACGCATTTGTTGATTCAACAGTAGCAGCATTAAAAGAAAAGTTAGGAAATGATAAGGTAATTATGGGCTTGTCAGGCGGCGTTGATTCATCTGTTGCGGCCTATTTATTAAATAAGGCTATTGGAGATAATCTTCATTGTATTTTTGTGGACAACGGCTTACTCAGAAAGGATGAATATACATCAGTGTTAGAATCATATAAGGGATTAGGATTGAATGTAAAAGGAGTTGATGCTGCTGATAGATTTTATAAGGCGCTTGAAGGCGAATCAGACCCAGAAGGTAAACGTAAGATTATTGGGGGGATGTTTATAGAGGTGTTTGACGAGGAGTCCCACAAAATAGAAGGAGCTAAATGGCTAGGTCAAGGTACAATCTATCCTGATGTAATTGAATCCGTGTCCGCCACAGGTGGACCATCTGCCACTATTAAATCACATCACAATGTAGGAGGTTTACCTGATTTCATGAAATTAGAAGTGGTTGAACCCTTGCGTCTTTTGTTTAAAGATGAAGTAAGAAGAGTGGGGCGTTCTTTGGAGATTCCTGAAAACATTATTGGTAGACATCCTTTTCCCGGTCCTGGACTAGGAATTCGTATATTAGGTGACATTACTCGAGAAAAGGTACGAATATTGCAAGAGGTAGATCATATCTTTATTTCTGGTCTTAAAAGATGGCGATTATATGATTCAGTTTGGCAAGCAGGAGTTATACTTTTGCCAGTGCAATCAGTCGGTGTAATGGGAGATGAACGGACTTATGAAAATGCGGTAGCTTTAAGAGCTGTTGAATCTACTGATGGAATGACAGCAGACTGGTGTCATTTACCGTATGATTTTTTAGCAGAGATATCGAATAAAATTATAAATGGAGTGAAGGGCATAAATCGTGTAACATATGATATTAGCTCAAAGCCACCAGCAACTATTGAATGGGAATGAAGCAATTAATACTAGGAGTACTTTTTTTATGCATCACTTTAACTGGTGTATCGCAAACAGAGGTTGAAACTATAAATGGCAAGAAATATTTAGTTCATATTGTAGAAAAAAAACAAACTCTATACGGTATACACCGTAAATTTAATGTCTCAGTTGAAGATATTTCAAAAGCCAATACTGGCATTGATAATGGTTTAAAGGTAGGGCAAAAACTATTGATTCCGATCTCGTATGATAACAAAGATTATTACGAAAACCATGTAATTTCTAAGGGTGAGACATTGTACAGTCTATCTAAAAAATATCAATGCTCTGTAGTTGATTTAAAAACAATTAATCCAGAATTGTCTGATCTTGATGTCCAAATAGGGCAAGTGATAGTTGTGCCAAAACTAGGTCTTAGTAAAACAGATAAAAATGTGGATAGAGTTATTGAAGATGATGTTGAAGTATTAGACTTTGAGCCTATTAAGGTGCGAAAAGCCTTAAAAGAAGATACTGTTGTTAATCATACAGTCTTGGCCCATGAAACATTATATTCTATTGCTAAACGATATATGGTAACACCAGACGAAATACGAAAATTAAATGATTTATCAATTAATAGTTTAAAGCCAGGTGATGTTCTAGTTGTACCTGTAAAAAAAGTAAATTACAAAGTCTTTCAAAATAATATTGATTCAAATTTTATTTACAATCCTGTAAAAACTTCTAAAGAAGCTATTATTGTTAGAAAGCCATCCTATAAAATTGTTTTATTAGTGCCATTGATGTATGATGCAAATAAGACGGCAATGAACAGACCAATAAAAATCGGAGAACTTGAAAAATTAAATCCCGTAACGGAATTGTCTTCTGACTTTTATCATGGATTTAAAATGGCTGCTGATTCACTCGCCAAAGCAGGTTTCAATGCAGAGATATTTATTTATGATACAAAAAAAGATACAAATACCATTAAATCTATATTTAACAAAAATGATTTCTCTGACGTAGATATGGTTGTTGGTCCTTTTTTCCAGAATACGGTTAATTACGTGGCAAAATTTTGTAGGGATAAAGAAATACCAATGATTTTGCCGGTAAATTCGAATAATTCAGTTTTATACAATAATCCATACGTATATAAAACAACGGCTTCAGCAATGAGTCAAATTGATGGCATGGTCGACTTTCTAGTCAATGATTATTCAAGTTATAATATTTGTATTGTAAAACCAAATTCAGAGAATGACAAAGCATTATATAACCGTGCAAGAGATCGTTATAACGGAAGCACAAAATCTGGTGCATATTCTACTAATATTGTAGAGATAGATTTAGGAAGTTCAAGTGGGAGAGAATGGAATTTGAAATTAAGAAAAGATACGGTTAATGTCATTATTGTTCCGTCGAAAGATGTGAAGTTTGTAACATCAGTTTTCACCAGAGTAAATAATGTTTTAAATACTAATGTATATGCCAAAGGAATGAAGGTCATTGTTTTTGGTTTGGAAGATTGGAATCAAATAGATGATATTGATGTTAAACATAGAATGAGGAGCGAACAACATTATAGTTCCTATAAATTTTTAAATTATTCTGATTTAGAAACCATTCAATTTGTAAATAAATTTCGAATGCTATACGGAAATGAACCCAGATCTCCTGCATTTCAGGGTTTTGACGTTGGATATTATTTTATGAGTGCTCTCTATCTATATGGTCAAAACTATAATTATTTTTTAAGCAAACATCAGGTTGATTTGATTCAAAATAATTTCAAATTTACCTCAGTTTCAGCTCAGGATGGATATGAAAATACAACCAAATGTATTGTTAAGTATCAAGATTATAATTTAGTTTTTATTTCTTGGTAGAATTACACAAAAAATAGGCAACCCAGTTAGTATAGTTATCGTTTGAAAATAAATGCGTATTTTCGTGTTTATTAAAAAAGATATTATGATCTCGAGGTTATTTACAATATTTATTTTAGTTTTTTCGTTTTCTGCGTTTGCTCAAGTTTCAACAGATGTTGTGATGAGTGCTGGAAACAACAATACTACTTTTAATACGTGCTTAGGTGGTTTGTATGATTCTGGAGGAACTGGAGCTAATGTTCAATATCAAAATAATGAATCCATTACTGTTACTGTTTGTCCTGATGTTCCAGGTGATTTTATGACATTGCAATGGACTGTTTTTAGCCTTGATCCGCAAAATACACATCCAAATCCAAACCAAACTAATGCCGATAATATTACAATTTATGATGGTGATGATGCAACAGCGCCTACATTAGGAACTTATTATTCTGGTGACTTAACCCCTGGAGATTTATTCGGGGCGACTTCAACAAATCCAACGGGATGTTTAACAATTGTTTTTAATTCGAATAACGTTGGGACAGGAGATTTTAATGCACAGTTATCATGTGCAACGCCTTGTGATCCTCCTACCGCTGATGGAATTATTATAAATGCTGATAATGCTGCCGGAGATTCAATTGCTATTTGTGTTAACGAGATAGTTAGTTTTCAAGATAATGGTTCAACCGCTGGACCTAGCGGTTTGTTTACACTTCAGAAATGGGTATGGAAATGGGGAGACGGTACTTTTGATGATACACTCCTTTCAGGTGCTCCAGTAAATCACACATTTGCGAATCCAGGTCAGTATACTGTACAGTTGGTTGTAATTGATGATAATGATTGTGTTAACCTAAATGCAACAGATATTCGTGTTTTTGTTAGTACCTATCCTACATTTGTGCCATTTCCTGGTGATACAGTATTATGCATTGGCGAGAGCATTGAACTTGCCGCTGCACCAGATAGCTACGAGCAGACATGGTCTGGGTTCCCAGCTCAAACTTATGATGCCACTAATTGTATGGAGGATTTAACTGGAATTTCACAGCCTACACCACTCACACTTTCTGGTTTTGACCCTAATATTTCTCTTAATAATGCCAATCCTGATATTTTAAGTATTTGTGTTGAAATAGAACATTCTTTTATTGGTGATTTTGTACTCCAAGTGCAATGCCCAACTGGTCAAACTATGACTTTGCACCAACAAGGTGGTGGTGGAACTAATTTAGGTGATGTTACTGCTACTGCTCAAGGTATTATTGATTGCAGTGATCCTAGTACTTTTGGTTTACCTTGGACCTATTGTTTTGATGCTACTGCAACCGATACTTGGGTGCAAGCAATTACTGCGGGAGGTAATACTATTCCCAATAGTGGCGGAGGAAATTCTCTTATTGCAGGAAACTATGCGCCAGTAGATCCGTTAGGTTTTGCAGCATTGGACGGGTGTCCAATTAATGGAACTTGGAATTTACTATTTACAGATTTATGGGGAGCTGATGATGGCTCATTGCCGGGCTGGTCTATTAATTTTGATCCCGCATTATATCCACCAGTGACCGTATTTACACCAAATATTGGAAATGGAACTACAGGGGGAACTGGTTCTGATTCTTCCTATTGGCAGCTAACTGATCCTTTTATTGTATCCAATACTCCCGATTTAGATACTATAGTCGTTACTCCAACTAATGCAGGTGTTTTTAATTATACATATTATGCGATTAACAATTTTGGATGCGCCTTCGATTCAACGGTTTCAATAACGGTAGAGGCATTGGAACCAATCAGTGCTGGACCAGATGTTACACTTTGTGGAACCACACCTGTAAGAATTGGACCAGATTCTTTATCTGGAGGTGCTTGTGATTATACAGTACTGCTTGTAGATTCCTGGGGTGGTGGCTGGAATGGAAATGAGGTAGATATTACAACATCAGCGGGAACCACTACTTACCCTGGACCACCTGTAGATTCTATTTGGATTAATTTACCAGTTATAAATGGAGAAACCATTACAGTAGATTTTAATAATATCGGTACAAATGTTTTTGATTGTGAAATAACCATTTATGATTATACTGGTGCAATTGTTTATCAAGACGGTGTGCCTGGAGCACCAAGTAATACACCTCAAACTTTTACAGCTAACTGTTTTGCTGGTTATGACTTTAGCTGGACACCCACTACTAATATGACTGGTTTGCCGACTGATCAAAATCCATTTGTTAGTCCGCCTGTTCAAACAGTTTATACTTTAAGTACTTTTCCGACTGGACATCCGGATTGTGTTTCATCAGATGACGTAATTGTTCAATTAGGTCCGGATATCGATCCTGGTAATGATTCAATTGTTAGAATATGTATTGATGCTGGCCAAATTGATCTTATTGATTATTTAGGAGGAACTCCGCAATCTGTCGGGTATTGGATTAATGCGAATGGAAATATATTGTCAATGCCAATTGATGCTTCAACATTAATATCTGGAAGTACTTATCAATACCGAATAGATAGTAACGGTTGCTCATTGTCAGCATTTTTATTAGTTAATATTATTGACTTGCCAATTACAATTGTAGCCACTGATGTTACCTGTAATTCTGGGGCGGATGGTGAAATTGATGCAAGTTCCCCTATGGCAAACTCTTATTCTATTGATGGTGGCGTGACATTCCAGCCCGCAACTTTTTTCAATGGGCTAAGTGCTGGAGTTTATAATGTTATTCTTGCCAGCGGGCCTTTTGGTTCTGAATGTCAAGCCACAACAGTCGTAACGATTGCTGAGCCAGACCCTTTAGTTATTTCATTTTTAACAGACGATCAAACTGTATGTCAAAATAGCACAGTAGATTTGAGTGTTGTTGGAACTGGAGGAAGTTCAGATTATACATATTCATGGGATGGTGGAATTGGCACAGGCTCCTTAGTTAATTATTCACCAACAATTTCTGATTCGGTTTGTATTACATTGTCAGAAGTATGTGGATCACCAACCACAAAAGCGTGTTTATTTGTAACCGTGCCTGCACCAATTGATTTTTCTTACCATTTTGGAAGTAACCCTAATGCATTAACATCAGAAGGTTGTTATACACATGATTTTGAAATTAAAAACTTAAGTACAAGTACAGATATTGTTCAAGGTGGTGTCATTGTAAGTCCAGCTTCAATTTTAAAAGAAACTGAATGGCGTATAATCGGAGATAAAACAGTCACCACGTCAGGGCTAGGAAGTTTAGCATCAGGTATAGAAAAACCAGGTATTTATCCGGTAGAAGTAGTTCTTACTTCTGATGCAGGATGTAAGAGCACTGAATACTTAGGAGAAATTATTACCGTATATGATCACCCTGTAGCGGATTTCGCTTATACCCCAGATGGAATCTCTATATTTAGTACAGAAGCTGAATTTATAGATCTTTCATTAGGTGAACCAATTGCATGGGATTGGTCATTCCAAGGGGCACCAAGCCCTCCAACTTCTGATGACCAAAACCCAATGGTAAAATACCAAGAAGGTAAGCCAGGAAGTTATCAAGTAGATTTGACTGTAACGGATCACAATGGATGCATGGATACTGAAACAAAATTTGTGGATATATCAAATGATATTAGAGCATTCGCACCTAATATTTTTACACCAGATGGAGATGGATATAATGATGATTGGAGGGTATTTATTACAGGAATCGAGATTTATGATTTTCACTTAACTATTTACAATAGATGGGGTGAATTAGTATTTGAATCTTATGATCCTGAAGGTGTATGGGATGGGAAATATGGTGGTGATATCATAAAAGGGAATTATGTTTGGTTAATAGATACCAAAGATTTAGAAAATGATAATCGATATACCTTTAATGGGTCTATAATTATAAGTAGATAATATATTCTATTAAAAAAATTAAAATAAAAAAAGGAAGACTAGTCTTCCTTTTTTTATTTTTGTAAAATGGAGAAAAGCATAGGAGATAGAATTAGTTATTTTGATGAGAAAAAGTCATTCAGTGCTATCATTTATCCTGCAAGAAAACGGTGGAAAGAGGCTATCCTTTTTGCGTGGCTAATGGCTTATTCTTTTGTTGGTATATATATGATGTATTTATTGTTTTTTGGAATGGATACTATTGATAATTCTGGCATTGATGGTAATAAGGAAGACATTCTTAAAAATCAAAAAATATATTTATCAGTATTTATAGCATTTTGGGGATATTTCGAATTTAAAGTTGTGAGAGGCTTTTTGTGGTTAATAAAGGGAAAAGAGTTAATTAGAATTGAAGGAGGACAATTAGTAATTAAGAATTCAATTTTCGGATATGGAAAAGCGCACAAGTATTTTACAGATAATATAAAAGATTTTGATTTAATTGAACATAAAACTTTTTCGTTTGGATTTGACTATGAAAATGCGTTTTGGCGACAAGGTACCGATACTATCATATTCTCTGCAAAGCAAAAATCAGTGGGTTTTGCAAAAAAAATCCCACAAAAGGAAGCCAATTTGTTGATGCGATTATTGAAAGATAGAATCAAAAAACTCTCTAAGACTTAGTGAATACCCAAAGTATTAAGAATCCAACTGACAAACTGATAGCTATGTTGGCTAAAGCGATAAAAGTATAACCTCCTCTAAATAGTTGGACAGTTTCATACCCAAAAGTTGAGAAAGTTGAGAACCCTCCACAAAAACCAATGACTAGAAAATATTTTAGCCATATATTTTCATCTAATTTGCCTTTCGAATATATTACGATTAACCCTAGAATTGTGCAGGCGAGAACATTTGCAATTAGTGTTCCAGTTGGAAAATTGGAAGGAACTAATTGAGTGTTAACTCTTGAGATCGCAAACCTTAAAAGGCTACCAAGCCCTCCTCCAAAAAATATGAGTAAGCTAGCTCTTAATAATTCCATACTTTTTTTGAATAGGTTTACTAATTAAATAGACAATATAGCCAATGCTTATACCAAGAATTCCTCCAACAAATACATCTGCTGGATAATGTACACCCAAATAAATTCTACTGTATCCAATTAAAGTAGCCCATAGAAAAAGGAAGAACCACTTTTTAGAAAACTTAAAAAAACAAGCCACTAAAAATGTGGTAATGGCAAAGAAATTTGCAGCATGTGATGAAACAAATCCATACATGCCGCCAAAGTATGCAGCTCCACTTGGTTTATTGACAGTATGCACAATATCTTTAATTTCTAAATTATGTGTTGGTCGATACCTTTGAAATACCTCTTTAAAAGCCTCAACTGAAATTCTATCAGCAAATAATATGCAAAGCGCAATGCCAACAAGTGTTATAATCAAAAATGGCCATTTGCCTTTTTTAAAGGCATAAAAGGTAAAGTAAATGAAGAGTGGTATCCAGACAATAATAGTACTAACATACCACATAACTGTATCAAAAAAGGAAGTGTGGCAACCATTTAGAAATAAAAACAGTGCTCTATCTATGCCTTCTAACCAATCTATCATTTCAATACAACTATTTTTTCCAAAACTAATCATTATCTACTAAAAACTACCGTTAATTTAGCTTATTGTACCGTTGACTAAGTAGCTAGATACTTTTTTCACACTATGGGTTTTAAATGTTATATTTGACTTTTAATTTATCATATGAATAAAACATTATTTGCATTCGCGTTTTTAATTCAAGTTTTAAGTATTTCAGCTCAAGAAGGAACAGTTAGAGGGTTCATAAAAAGTGGCGAAGATGGAAATGCAATTCCTTTTGTAAGAGTTATGCTTGAGGAAATAAAGATAGGTGCAAATACTGACTTTAATGGTTTCTATTCAATACCAAAGGTCCCAGCAGGAACATATACTTTAACTGCTACAAATGTTGAGTATGTGAAGTACAAGAAAAAAATTGTTATTACTAAAGATAAAATTTTGAGCTTAAACATTGAAATGGAGAAAGGTAAAATTTTAGGAGAGGTTGAAGTCAATGCTAGTGCAAAAGATAAAAAGACAGAAGTACAAACATCAGTAATAAAAATTACACAAAAAGATATTTTAAGAGTTCCAACAACTGGTGGAGATGCAGATATTGCTACATACTTTCAAACCGTTCCTGGTGTCGTATCAACTGGTGATCAAGGCGGTCAGGTATACGTAAGAGGTGGTACACCAATTCAGAATAAAATATTATTGGATGGAATGACAGTATATAATCCGTTTCACTCCATTGGTTTTTTCTCGGTTTTTGAGACGGACTTGATCAAAACAGCTGACATTTATACGGGTGGATTTAATGCTAAATATGGTGGTAGAATATCATCAATTATGGATGTTAAATATAGAGATGGGAATAGGAAAAGAATGTCAGGACTGGTTGGTGCATCACCTTTTACAAGTAAAGTCCTGTTAGAAGGACCTCTTTCCAAAAAGGATAATATTTCTTTTATTTTGTCTTCAAAATTTTCAGTGTTAGAGCAAACATCTAAAGCACTTTATCCATATGTAAATGAAGGCGAAGGATTGCCATTTAACTTTACAGATTTATATGGAAAAGTTTCATTTGCCGGTAGTGGTGGAAGCCAGTTCAACGTTTTTGGTTTTTCGTTTAATGACAAGGTAAAATATCAAGCAATTAGTGATTTAAACTGGAATTCCTTTGGTGTGGGTACAAACTTTGCATTCGTACCACAAGCTTCTCCTTTATATTTAAAGGGACGATTAAATTATTCACAGTATAATATTACATTGGAAGAAAAGGATATTGAACCAAGGTCTTCTGGAATTAGTGGTTTTGAAATGGCATTTGACTTTACCTATTTTTTGAAAGGGAAGAGCCAGGTAGATTTTGGTTTTCAGTTTAATTATTTCGCAAATGAATTTAAAACAAGAAATACTGAAAATAAAGAGATTAGTTTAGGAGGGAATCAACCAGAGGCAGGCTTATATCTTAGTTATAAGAAAGTAGCTGGTCGCCTGGTACTTGAACCAAGCATTAGGCTACAAATATATCCTGAAAGTGGTGTTTTATCACCAGAACCTCGATTGGGAGGTAAATTTAATTTAACTGAAGATTGGCGTATTAAGTTTGCAACAGGTTACTTCACACAAAATTATGTAAGTACTACCTCTGATAGAGATGTTGTGAATCTTTTTTATGGTTTCTTAAACTCACCAAGTAATTTTCCAGGTAAATTTACCAAACCTGATGGCAGCATAACGGATATTCAGAATGGATTGCAAAAAGCTTATCATCTTATAGCTGGAACTGAATATGATTTAACCAAGAAAATTTCTTTAAATATAGAGGGGTATTTTAAATGGTTCAATCAACTTACCAACTTAAACCCTAATAAAGTTTTTGAAGATGACAATGACCACAGTGATGTTGCGGATATTTTCAAAAAGGATTTTATAATTGAGAGCGGTCAAGCTATGGGAGCTGACATTGTTTTAAAATATTCAACCAAAAAATTCTATTTTTGGTCAGCCTATTCAATTGGAAAGGTAACAAGGTGGAATGGATTTGATACTTATTTTCCTGTATTTGATAGAAGACATAATGTGAATATCATTTCAACATACGCATTTGGTAAAGATGATTCTTGGGAAGCAAGCGTGAGGTGGAATTTAGGATCTGGTTTACCATTTAAGAAAACAGTTGGTGTTGGTGAAGTAACTACAATTACTTCAATTGGTGAAAATTATGGTGCGGCAAATAACTCTGATTTAACGTTTTTATATGAAGATCTAAATACTGGGAGACTGCCTACATATCATAGGTTAGATATAAACATTAAGAAAACCATAGAATCAAAAAAATACAAGCATATGAGCTGGGAAATTGTTGGAGGTGTCACAAATGCATATAGCCGAAGAAATATATTCTATATTAATAGAGTGACCGCAGAAAAAGTATACCAATTACCAATTATGCCAAGTGTATCCCTGTCTTGGAGATTTTAAGTAATTAATCCTATTTTTTTACACTTTTTAATTTTTGGAGAGGCTCCTACTGATATGGATTAAATGCCTAACAACATTATTCTATAAATAAACAGTTTATTTTCTTAGGACTTTAAACTAAAACTGGAGTTGAATAAATTTGACTCGGCAATCGTTAGTTAGGCTTCTTTAATTCATTTTTAAATTGGAATTAACTAATTTCTTACATTTAATAAAAAGCAGTATCTTTTGCGGGCAAATGAACTTTTTCTTTTCTAAAAGGTATGCCTGAATATATAAGATATAAAATGAATAAGGGAATAATACTTTGGTGTTGGATTTTGTTGGTGAATACAAGTGTTTTTAGTCAATCTGTAAAAGAACAGTTTGCAAAATCTATTCTGACTAATAATATAAGTTCTCAAAAGAGTATTGCTAAGAACCTTTCAGGAAGCTATTCTACTTTTGCCTATACCTATTATGGACTAATGTTAGGAAATTTGCCTAAACAGTCCATTTTAATTACAAATGCTTATGATGACACTTTTCCTCTAAGAGTATTGCAATTAACAAGATCAGTCAGAACAGATGTGGCTGTAATTTCAGCAGCTATGCTAAAGACAGATAGTCTTTATAGAGACAGAATTAGTAAAAGATACAGTCTAAAACTGGAAGGTAAATCTATCACAAAACAAATTCAAATAATAATAAATAATCATAATAATGTTTTTGTAAGTACCACGGTAAATCATTCGATATGGTATAAACCAAAATATTACTTAATTGGCTTAAGTATTCAGCCCAATAACAATCAAAATACTAATAGATTGATAGCTTTTTACCAAAGTTTTCAAAAATTGAAGTTAAATACTTATCAGTTTAATCATAGTGATAGACAAATTATACAGAACCTTTTACCACCGCTAATCACATTGTATAAGAATGGTAATTCGCTCCCGAATTTGAAAGCAGATATTTTGATGATTGCTGACATAGTTGGAAAAAGAGATAAAGTGATAAAGATATTAGAGGCAAAGTAGAATTAATGAGGCTATTTAGAAAAGATTATAAAGCCCAAACTGATGAGCAATTGATGTTTCTTTTTCAAAAAGGGGATAAAAAAGCCTTTGAAGAAGTGTACGACAGGTATGCAAATCATTTAATCAATTTCTTTTATCAAAAACTTTGGCAGGATAAAATTAAGGCTGAAGACGCAGCGCAGGATATATTTACCAAAATGATTACAAATCCTAACTTATTTGATGCCTCAAAAAACTTTAAAGCATGGTTGTTCTCGGTTGCTTATAATCGGTGCAAAAATGAGTATAAGAGACATGATGTTAGGAAGAATACTGGCTATGAGTTACCAGAAAATCACCAAAGTAAAAGTGGTGATATATTAAGTGATGAGCAACTAGATCAAAAGAATTTTGGAACAGCATTAACCAGTTTACTAGCAGAAATGGACGAGAAGCATTCAGTTGTGTTTACTTTACGCCATCAACAAGGCATGAGCATGAAAGAGATGGCCATAGCATTAGATATAAATGAAGGGACTGTGAAGTCGCGATTGCATTACGCTACAAAGTTTCTTGCAAGTGAATTGGCAGTTTATAAAAAATTAATAGAAAGATGAAAACAGTAGAGGAAATCGTGATGACTAAGTCGTTTTTTGAGCTGACTGATCAGGAACGATTATTAGTCAAGGAATTAGCAAAAAATCAAGAAGAATATGATCAATTAAAGATTTTATTGAGTGGTACCTCAAGTTTTTTCTCTGAAACTAAAGTAACAGCTAGTGAAGGAATGCGTGATCATATCATGGAAAAATTGTATCCCCCCACTCCTATATCTGTAAAATGGTATGAATCCTTTTGGTTATTCTTATTTCCAGAAAATAAATCGTTTTATCAATACCCGGCTTTTCAAATAGTAAGTGTATTATTAGTATTCATTGGTCTTTTTTCATTTTGGCAAAATCCATTACAGAATGATGAACTGGCCCAAAATAATAATTCAGTAGTGGCTAAAGAACATAAAACTTTGCGTAATGAGGAGGAGCAATCAAACCCTATGGAAGATATTATTGATACTGTGAATCATCAAGAAGCGGAGATTCCTTCTCCTAAAGCTAACAAAGTTAGTACTACTAGTGCTGATAGAGATGATAAATATATTGAAATGTCAAATAATGAAAATAAGGATAAAAACTATTTTGTAGAGAGTGAAGCCTTGACGGAGGAAACAGACTTGAGGAGTAAATTAGATGATGAGGTGGTAAGAGAAGTTGTTTCACCTTCGGTGCCAGCATTTGAACCTACTAATAATGTAGTTAGTAATATTGAAATGAATCATACTTCATCTGGCGCTGACATGATTGATGAATCAACAGTGACTTTAACAGAAGCCAAGTTACAAGATAACTACTCTTTTGATGTTGATAAAGAGACTAGATTTGAAAAGCAAGAACTTAGTGTAGTAGAAATTCAAAAGAAAAAATCAAATTTTAAAGCAATTAGATTAAATGGGAATGGCAGTACAAAGAATAATTCTGTAACAAATATTGAAGGTTTAGTTGATTTATTCTTTGAGGTTAAATGATTTTAAAGTCGTCTTTATTTCTTCAAGGTTCCTTTTTTTTCCGTCCAACCGCATATTAATTGCCGAATCAGTATAATATTTGTGATGGTTTTCCAGATAGTTAATTTGTTTACGCAACCATTCCAAATCTGACATGTCGTAGCCAAACATTTTTAGTTCAGCACGCAGTAAACCTGCAACATGATGATAACTATCCGACCCAAGATAATCATGATCAGAATCGCAAATAATCTTTTCGTGAATGTCATTTGGCGAATTAGCGCTGGCTGTAGCCATTATAATACGTTCAACAAATAGAATTTCAACTTCTGAATAATTGTATTTATGTGCAACTGATTTAAAATGCTTGACTGATTGCTGTTCATTTCCTGTATATTGAAATATGTAACCGCAATCATGAAATAAGGCTCCAGTTTTTAGCAGTGTCGTTTCAAGTTCTGGAACACTTTCTAGTTCCGCATATCTTTCTACAGCAGTTTCGACATCTAAGGTATGCTTTAATGAATGGTATGTTAATCTTTCATCCAGTTCATTCGCTAAGAAGTCTAAAATATATGTTCTAATGCCTTTAAAATCCATTTAGATTAATAATACCGGTCATATCCGTTCGTTTCTTTTTTCTTTGCTCTTGGATGCCCTTCCAACTTAATCGTCTCTATTTGATCATCAATTATTTCTGATATAGTTTTATATTTTTCAATTTTTATTCTTGTTTCTTCAAATTGAGGCTTAATGTTTAGTATTGATGAATCTAATGGTTGTAACCCAATAAAATCTAAGTACCAATCATCATCCTCTTCTTTTTTGCTTTTATAAAAATAAACGTAACCAGTGTTGTTTTGAATGGAAACTTTTCTCTTTTCAATGAATTGTAAACTATCCTTTTCTATATCAAAATCAGGTCCGTATAATTGAGATTCACTGATGAGAGATTGTTCTAAAAATGCTTTTGGGTATAGGTCTGTCAATTTGCTATCGTGCAAGGCTACGTACAAATAACTTCTGTTTATTAAGTCAGTTGCTAAGTATGACCAAATTGAATCACTAACGGCTATTCCGTATTTAGCTTTACTGACTGCAATGTCAGTCTGCAGTTTATAGTCTTTTACTCTATTGAGTTTATCGAAAAACAATTTTACATCAGTTTTGTGATAGAAAGGGAGCAACATAACTGCATAATTAGATAAATCCTCGTTCCCTTTATTTTTAAAAGATTCATATCGATAACTGCTTGTTTTATCACTCGACACGTAGTTTTGCTCAACACTTATCTGGCTCTTTAGTTCAATTTTGGCTTCTCTAAGTAGTTGTTTGTAGTTCTTTTTATAATGTTTGGCTTTTATATTACCGGACATAACCAATTCTGAAAGTAAAGCATAGATGGGACGTTTATATTGCTTTACAAAAGTATAATCAAGTATATCTGGGAACAAGTAAGTTCCAATTTCTAAAGAGTCAAAAAATGGGTTAAAGATATTATATACTTCGTATCCATTACTTGCCAAGGGAATGTCTTGCTCTAATAATTTTAAGAATAGATCTACTGATTTTTTTGTATTTTGATTTGTCAAGGCTTTTAGTATCGCAATTTGATACATTGCTGTGTCTTCTGATTGAGTATACAAGGCTTCCAGATATAAAGAAATATTTTGTTTCTCTAATCGTCCTAAATCAGTTATCATTTGTTTTTTTATGTCAATTTGCTTTTCCGAAAAAGGATAGTAGTTTATGACTTTTTTCATTAATTCAAAATCATCATCAACAAAGTTAACATGTGATAGCACAGATTCGAGTGCTTGTGCTTTCGTAATACTGTCTTCGCTATAGATGTTTTTAAAAAACAATTTTGATTTATCGTCAAAAATTGATTGTCCAATAATGGTATCTAACGGTGTAAATGTTTCAAAGAAATTGCTGATAAATTCTGACTGGGAAGATATTGTATCAATATTAGTTTTTACGGAATACATTAAACTATGTTTAATAATATATTTAGCAAGAATTAGGCGACTGCTATTGGTGTCGGTCAAAGAAATGTCAAGTGTGTGAACACCATTTTTAGAGCTAGTTTCAAAATCACGAATGACTAACTTTTTGACATCTTGATAGTATTCACGTTCATTTTTCCATAAAGAGTCAATACTTTTATATTCAGAGTAATCATGATACTTATAGGTTTCAACAATAATTCTTTCAAAATTTTCAGAATGGTATACTCGAGATTCTGAATGACTTTTATAGGATTCATCTACATCTTCTTTTTGATCATTTTTCTTTTTGATCCGGTATGCTTTTTTATAGGCATCAGTATATTCAGTTGGATATAGATAATTAGATCTAACAGAAAAAAGTAAAGTCGAGTCTGTTTTATTTTTGAATGGGAATGTGTAGTCAAAGGCACCAAATCTAAAACTATTGAAAAATTTAGTTTTTCCTTCATTGTCAGTATTAACGCATGTTAAAAGGTAGTAGTATGCCCCTTTTATAATGATTTTCAAGTGCAAAGGCTTACCCTCAGAGTTTTTCGTAGAAGTAGTAGCAGAAGGGTATTTTTCGGAAAAGTTAAATGAAATGGTTGTGCTATCAATATCTAAATCATCAAAAAACTTATAAATGAGTCTTCTCATCTCATATGTATCACTTTCAATGAAGTTAAAATCATGTAAACATGAACGCTTCACTAAAAAATAGGCTTTACTCTTAAAATCGTAAGCTTCTAATTCAGGATGATTATATAGACTAGTAATTTTATCATTATTTTTAATATGAAAAAAACTAGGAACTGTAACTGTAAAGTCACCTTTAAATGCAGTAACAGGTTTCCAAGTTTGATCTATTTTATTTTGCACTGAAATACTGTTAAAGAATCCATCACTTTGTTCTCTAACAAAATCTTTTTTACCTCCCATTTTAAAAATAAAAATATGAATTGGGGTATAGATAAAATAATAACGCTGATAATTACCGTTTGCAGTTTGATTTAGAATATCTAAGCCCTTAAATCCGTTATTAGTAATTTCTTTTTTCGAAATAATATTTCCTGGAATACTTTCATAAAGCAGACTGTCAATTTTTGCTTGGTAATCGGTTGCGCTTAACCCTAACAAAAAATTATAAGTACTGATCTGTTTTATCGAAAAGTATGACCCATTTGTGAGTTCAGGGGAAAAGAACTGACGTTGATTATTATCGTTCGAAGGTGTTTCGTATATCTTACCGGGTACTTTTACCGAAAATAAGTCTGATTTATATTCATTATCGAAATTAATTCGAGTTGTTTTTATATCAAAAGCCTCTTTAATTAACTTTGCTTTATCAGTAATTGTTGTCTTCATTGGCTCAACGCTATATCCTTTATTTTTTAGATATTGAATAACCCCGTAATCACCTCCAAGATGTGCTGCTCCAATTCCAACAAAAAGACTAATATTTTCTTTTTGAATAAAGGAGTCAATTCTGTTTGCCATGATTTCATTTCGAATATCAAGCATATGTTTTAGAAAATTATCACTGTTCACTTGACTGTGTATTGAATCTAGCAGAAATACATTTTTGTTTCGGTAAGCATCTTCAATTAATTCTCTTGCGTCTTTTTTTTCGGTCATTTTATCAAACCAGGCATCAGTTTCTTTTTTATCAGCATCAGGTAAATTGCCCATTTTACTGAGTTGTGTTGTTTGTGAAAAATTTTCTAAACTGTAAACTTCTTTGTTGTTTTTCTTGCCTGACTGATAGATGAACAGGTCTAAAAAAGTTTCTTCTTCAAAATCTGATTGGCTTTTATTCTCTCTATAGAGCATCCAATTACTTAAATAATGATCCTCTTGTATGTACCTATTTAGTTTTTTATTTTCTGGTTTTGATAGCTTGAACGCTTCTTGGTAGAATCCTTTATATGTTTGATATTGAAATCCAAATCGTCCTAGGTAATCGCTGGCATATTCAGAATCAAATATTTCATCTAACCAAATAATAGGGTTTGATTCTAGAGCGATAGCATCAACTTCTGCAATAGATTCAAAAAATTCCTCACCTAAGTGAAATGCCAAACGACCACTAATATGCATAGTACCGTATAGATATGATGTTTTTTTTGTGCTAGAATTTGTAATTTTCCACAACAAACTATTTTGACTTTCTTGGGCAAATGTCAAAATGGGAATGCATATTAAGAATACAGCAATTAATTTCATTTAAAGATGATCTGACTATTTTTATAACAAAGTGAAAAGTTAGGTAATTATTTACTAATTGTACTTCTTGAACTGTTAGAATATTGTTAATTATTCCAAATGTTTTCAATGATTTCAATATCAAGTTTTCTGATAATGAATGGTCTCTTGTTTCTATTCCAAATGTAAATTTTAATATGGCCATCAATAGGCGTGTTTTCAGGAATAGAAAAAGCAAATGATCCTGACTTACCTTGCATTAAACTTGTTTCAATATCTAAGCCCATCCAAATTGGGTTCCCGTAATTATCGTTTATAGGTTCGCCAAATTTATTTTCGGGAATTGCGACGATTGTTATTTCATTTGATAGGGTAATATTAGCGTCCAGTGATACCTTAACAAAACTCGCGTTGCTAATTAATAATTTATTCAATTTTAAATTGTATTGCGGATAGTACTGATTTGTACTATCTACACTATAAATTTGTCTTTTTAAATCCAATTTATGAGTGTCGAATTTCCAGAAATCTTGATTTTCAAAAAAAGAAATTTTCTGCTGTATGTCAAAAGAAACTTTTGTATTTCTTTGTTGCTTACTCAGTAGAAAAACGGCACTATTGGTATAGCTGGAATTGCTAGTTATGTAGGGGTAATGGTTTAGACATTGATTTAGAAATTGAACAGGCGTGTGTCTACCAGAATATCCAAAAATCAAATAATCTGTCTTAGTACTAGTTAAGAGTTGTGTTAAGGTGTCAGCATCACCGTATTCTATAATATGCTTTTTAAAAATTAATGGAGGGCCAGTTTGGTTGGCATAATAGTTTAGGTAGTTGGGATTACTGACGTTCATTATATTGGTAATGTTTTCAATTCCAATTTTTTGTTCCCAATTTCTAATCACTTCAACTAATTCTTTAAATACTTCGTGATGTTTGTTACCCCATAATTTTTTTTCAATTGTTGTTGAAAAAAGTGTAATTATGACCAGAGTCAGTGGTATTATTTTTTGGCTAAATAAGGGTCTTAATAATGTGGAAATTAATACTATTAAGAATGGAAGACAAAATAACATGACTGGAAATTTTAGAATAGGTGTAAATGTATGTGAAAGCGAGTACGCTAAAATATACATGCCAAAAAACCAAACAATTAGTATGATAGATAATTGACTTTTGATATATTTTTTTCTAAAAAAGAATGAGGTAATAATTGCCAATGAAAAACTAAGAATGAGTATCCATGATGCATTAAAGGCGTGAAAAACAAATTCGAATAGCCAAAATTTTCCAGGAGGAGCTAACCATTGCAAGCCACCATCAATACTGGTTTGGTAGATAGTGATTTTTAAATGAGGTAAAAAGAGTAAAATAGCAATAACTCCAGAAGATAGATAGGGGAGGAGCCTGTCTTTTTTGATCCATATTAATGACGTAATGGACATAAAAACGATTAGTAAAAAAGCAAAGTAATGTGTATACATGGTTGCACTTATACTTAAGCCTAGCCAAAGTGCTGTACTCCATTTTTGAGATTTTGTGAGGTTATCAAAAATGAGGTTAAAAATGAGCACTGTGCTTAATAAGATAAAAAATAATCCAGGACTATATGGCCTTGCCAGTTCGGATTGAATTACTGGAAACAAAAGAGTACTCCATATTGCTGCTGAAAACAACCCTGTTCTTTCTGAGTATCGTTTTCCAATTAAAAATATAAGATAAATTGATAAAGTACCTAAAATCACGAAGGGCAAACGCATTGCCAATTCAGATGTGCCAAATAATAGTGACCAGAGTTTCATGAACACTTGAACACCTGCTGGATGCATGTCGCCAGTTTTAACTCCCAGTTCAATTAAGTCACCAAAAGATGAGAAGTTGAGTCGAATTATAGCACTGAGTTCGTCGCTTGAGTATGAATGTAAAATAGAAGCTGAAAATCTTAATATATATCCTACAACAAGGATGATTAATAATACTAAGTTCTTCGTTTTTTTGTTCACAGTTTAACGAATATAGATAAAATAACTGCTTCATAAAAGAAGACTTAAGTTAATTTAAAGTCTTCACTTTTGCTCCGTTACCCCAATCTTTGTCTCAGAGCCTCATACATGATCATTCCAGCAGCCACAGCTACATTAAGTGATTCAATTTCGCCCTGCATAGGAATTTTAGCTTTATGACTAGCTTCCCCAAGTAATTTAGTAGAAATACCATCTTCTTCCGATCCCAAAATGATGGCAGTAGGTAAGGTTAACTCAATATCTTGAATAAATGTACTTGTCTTTTCGGTTAAAGCAATAACCTGAACACCACTCGTTTTCAAGGAGTGCACAACAGATGATAGATCCTTGGCTTTGCAAATAGGAATCCTCATCAATGCACCGGCCGAAGTTTTAATAGCGTCGGAAGTTACCAATACACCTCCTTTTTCAATGATAACGATAGCGTCTATCCCTGTGCATTCCGCTGTTCTTGCAATAGCACCAAAGTTTCTGACATCAGTTATTCTATCAAGAATTAGGAAGTTCGGTACATGACCTTCTTCGAAAATTCGTGTTGTTATATTTTCAATGTCTTGATATTGAACAGGAGCAATAAATGCAACTACACCTTGGTGGTTTTTACGGGTGAGTTTATTTAACTTTTGAATCGGAACAAATTGAAGGTTATATGTTTTATTAGCCAATTCTTCTTTTAATTCCTTAAACAAGGTTTTTTGCATACCTCGCTGAATCATTATTTTATTTATTTCTTTTCCAGCTCGAACCGCTTCAATTACTGCTCTAACACCAAAAATAATATCGTTATCTAAATTTTCAGACCTCTTTCTAAAATCTTCACCCATAACCAATTCGCTTTTCTTTGAAAAAAAAATCTGCCCTAAAAAGGCAGATTTAGTAATAATTTTTATTTGATTCGTTTAGACTGTTAAGATGTCTGCTTCTTTTTTAGCACACAAATCGTCAATTTGTTCACCAAACTGTTTGGTGATCGTTTGAACATCATCTTCAAGATTTTTTTGTAAATCTTCAGATAAGCCATTGTCTTTTAGTTTTTTAATTTCATCAATAGCATCTTTTCTATTATTTCGCAAGCTAATTTTCCCGTTTTCACCTTCACCTCTTGCTTTTTTTGCCAAATCTTTTCTACGTTCTTCTGTTAGCATTGGCACATTAATGATAATCATTTCGCCATTGCTTTGAGGGTTTAAACCTAGGTTTGCATTCGTTACACCTTTTGCTATTTCGTCAAGCATTGCTTTTTCCCAAGGTTGAATAGAAAGTGTTCTTGCGTCTAAGGTATTAACATTAGCTACTTGACTTAATGGAACAAAAGATCCATAATAATCAACCACTACGCTGCTTAACATTGAAGGTGTAGCTTTACCAGCTCTTACTTTTCTTAGCTCTTCAACTAAATGATCTATTGAGTTTTTATTAGCTTCTTTTAGAGAATCAAAAATAAAATTAATTTCTTCTTCCATTACAATTCAAATTAAAGGATTATTTATTGGCTACTAAAGTACCAATTTTTTCGCCGTTTACAATTTTTTCTAAATTGCCTTTTTTATTCATGTCAAAAACAATAATTGGTACATTGTTTTCTTTACATAAAGTGAATGCAGTCATGTCCATTATGCTTAGACCTTTGTTATATGCTTCATCAAAAGTAATATTATCATACTTAGTTGCGCTGGCATCTTTTTCTGGATCTGCGGTATAAATTCCATCAACTCTTGTTCCTTTCAAAATAACATCTGCTTGCATTTCAATAGCTCTAAGTGCTGCAGCTGAATCGGTAGTAAAATAAGGGTTACCTGTACCAGCACCAAAAATGACAACTCTTCCTTTTTCTAAGTGTCGGGTAGCTCGTCTTTTAATAAATGGTTCTGCAATTTCTCTCATTTCAATAGCGGATACCAGTCGTGTTTTAATCTCTTCCTTTTCTAATGAAGCTTGAAGTGCCATTGAATTAATCATAGTTGCAAGCATGCCCATATAATCACCTTGCGTTCTATCCATTCCACCTTTTTCCGCCTGCACACCTCTAAATATATTTCCTCCACCTATCACAATAGCTAATTCTATTTTGCCATATAGGTTTTTAATTTCTGAAGCGTATTCAGCTAAACGGTTATTGTCAATCCCAAATTGCTTATCGCCCATCAGAGATTCTCCACTTAATTTTAATAAAACTCTTTTGTACTTCATGTGGTAGTAAATTGAAAACAAAAAAAAAGAGAAATTTAAATTTCTCTTTTTTTATAAATTATTTTAAAGCAAATCTTTTAAAGTCCGAAACTGTTAAGTCCTTGTCGGTGTCTTTTAGGAATTGCTCGATTGATTTTTTATTATCTCGAATAAAAGATTGGCTCAATAAAGTATTTTCTTTAAAGAATTTATTTAATCTACCCATTGCAATTTTCTCAGCCATTTCAGCAGGTTTCCCCTCTTTAATTGCTAATTCTTTTCCAATTTCGATTTCATTTTGAATTGTAGCTTCATCAATACCCTCTTTGCTTAATGCTAATGGTGCCATTGCCGCAACTTGCATTGCAACTTGTTTACCAGCGTCAATTGCTTCATCACCACCTTTAGTTAAAGTTACCATAGTGGCCACTTGGTTACCAGGATGATTATAGGCAACAACAGCTTCACCAGCTAATAATGAATAATTAGATAAAACTAATTTCTCTCCTACAACACCAACATGTTCTGTTATTTTTTCAGCAACAGTAATGTTAGAATCAAAAGAAGCTGCATTTAATTCATCAATAGATTTTGATTTGTTTTTGGCAGCAACATCAATAATGCTTTCAACAAAAGCATAATAATCTGAATTTTTTGCAACGAAATCTGTTTCACAGCTTAATGATAAGATAATACCAGTATTACCATTATCAAAAGTTTTAGCAATTACTAAACCTTCAGCAGTTTCGTTTTCACCTCTCTTAGCAGCTACTTTCTGACCCTTTTTTCTAAGGATAGTTACAGCAGCATCCATATCTCCTTCTGCTTCTACAAGTGCTTTTTTGCAATCCATCATGCCAGCACCGGTCTTTTTTCTTAAGTCGTTTACTTGAGATGCAGTAATTTTCATTTGTTCTTTTATTTTAAATTATTTTTCAACTTCTTCTTTCGAAGCTTCAGCAGCTGGTGCTTCAGTTGTTTCTTTTACTACTGTTTCTTTTGCAGCAGTTTCTTTTTCTTTTACTTCTTTTGTTTTGTCCTTAGCATCTTTTCTTTCCGCTAAACCTTCCATAATAGCACCAGTCACAATATCAATAATTTTAGCTATTGATTTTGTTGCATCATCATTTGAAGGAATAACGAAATCGATATTTCTTGGATCTGAATTAGTATCAACCATTGCAAAAGTAGGAATGCTTAATTTGTTAGCTTCTCTAACTGCAATTTGTTCTTTTAATACATCTACAACAAATACTGCTGATGGCATTCTTGTCATGTCAGCAATAGTCCCGTAATTCTTATCTAATTTTGCTCTAGTTCTTGATAATTGTAAACGTTCTCTTTTTGACAATGTTTTTAAAGTACCGTCATCTCCCATTTTATCAATAGAAGTCATCTTACGAATCGCTTTACGTACTGTTCCGAAGTTAGTTAACATGCCACCAGACCATCTTTCAACCACGAAAGGCATTTTAGTTGGTTTAATTCTAGCTTCTACTATTTCTTTTGCTTGTTTTTTTGTTGCTACGAAAAGAATTTTTTTACCAGACTTTGCAATTTGTTTTAAAGCTGCACATGCTAAATCAAGTTGTGCAACGGTTTTATTAAGGTCTATAATGTGGATACCTCTTTTTTCTGCAAAGATATATGGAGACATATATGGGTTCCATTTTCTTTTTAAGTGTCCGAAGTGAACTCCGGCTTCTAAAAGCTCGTCGAATGTTGCTCTTGCCATTTTTGTAATTTTTTAAATTGTTTACTTTCTTTTTAATTTTTCATACGCACTTTGCGCATTTATTGGTGAAAATCAACAGTTAAGTAGTACAATATTGCAGTCTTAACCATTTAGATACTAAACCAATTGTTTTAGGTCGAATATTAACGTTTCGAGAATTGGAATTTCTTTCTCGCTTTTTTCTGTCCTGGTTTTTTTCTTTCAACCATTCTTGGGTCTCTAGTCATTAAACCTTCTGCTTTTAGAGCAGGTTTCAAATCAGCATCAATTTCTACTAATGCTTTTGAGATTCCTAATCGAATTGCTTCGGCTTGACCATTGATACCACCACCATCAACGTTAGCTACTACATCATACTTTCCTGTTAATTCAGTAATCGTAAATGGTTGGTTAACTTTGTCTAAAAGCATAGGTGTCTTAAAATAAACACCTAAATCTTTTTTATTAACAGTGATTTTCCCAGATCCTTCTGAAAGATAAACTCTAGCAACAGATGTTTTCCTTCTTCCTAATGTGTTAATTACACTCATCTTATTGTTTGTTTAAAATTGAATCCAAATTGATTGTTTCTGGTGTTTGAGCATCATGTCCGTGCTCAGTACCAGCATACACTTTAAGGTTTTTGTATAAGGCACTTCCCAATTTATTTTTTGGCAACATTCCTTTTACTGCCATTTCAACCATTCTAATTGGTCTTTTGGCCATTAATTCATTTGCAGTAAGTGATCTTTGACCACCTGGATATCCAGTGTGACGGATATACGTTTTTTGCTCCCATTTTTTTCCCGTTAGAGAAACTTTTTCTGCATTGATAACAATTACGTTATCGCCACAGTCAGCATGAGGTGTAAAATTCGTTTTGTGCTTTCCTCTAATCATAAACGCTACTTTACTGGCAAGTCTACCTAGCGTTTGTCCCTCTGCATCAACCAACAACCACTTTTTGTTAGCGGTTTCCTTATTGCCTGAAATTGTTTTGTAGCTTAATGTATCCACAATATTAATCTTTTTAGTTAATATATAATTGTCCCAAATTCGGGGTGCAAATGTACGAACTTCATATTTATTAACAAAGAATATTGAAAAAAAATTATTTCTTTCTTTTTTGCTCCTCAACTAAGGTATTTATATAATTTTGCAAATATAACTTTTTAGGCTTTCAAAAAATATGAGCGATCCATTAAAGCATGAGTGTGGAATAGCACTTTTAAGACTCAAAAAACCCCTTCAATATTATCTTGATAAATATGGTACAGCCTTTTACGGTTTAAACAAGATGTATCTCTTAATGGAAAAGCAGCATAATCGTGGTCAAGATGGTGCAGGATTAGCAAATATTAAGTTGGATATGGAACCAGGTGAGCGCTATATAAGCCGAACACGTTCAAATGCTCAGAAACCTATTCAAGAGATATTTAAAACAGTAAATGAGCGATTTACAGAAATTGAAGAGCAGGATTCAACTCTTTTGAAAAATGTAAATTATTTAAAGGAAAACGCTGGGTTTACTGGTGAGTTATTTCTAGGGCATTTAAGATATGGTACTTATGGAAGAAATAGCATTGAAAGTTGTCACCCATTTTTAAGGCAGAGTAATTGGATGACTCGGTCATTAATATTAGCTGGAAATTTCAATCTAACTAATAATGATGAGATGTTTAAGATGTTACTTAAAATTGGTCAACATCCTAAGGAAAAATCTGATACTGTAACCGTTTTGGAGAAGATTGGTCATTTTTTAGATGAAGAAAATGCGGAACTATTTCAAAAGTACAAGCCACTTGGTTACTCTAATAGAGATATTTACAATCTAATTGCAGACCAAATAAGCGTACCAGATATATTAAAGCGATCATCTGAGGATTGGGATGGAGGTTATGTAATGGCTGGATTAATAGGACATGGTGATGCTTTTGTATTGCGTGATCCTAACGGAATTCGTCCAGCTTTTTGGTACGAAGATGAAGAAATTTGTGTAGTTACCTCTGAGCGACCAGTTATTCAAACAGCATTTAACGTTCCAATTGAAAAAATTCAAGAAATTAAACCTGGTCATGCACTAATCATAAAAAAAGCTGGAGAAATTCAGCAAATAGAAATTAATAAATCGGAAAAACTAACACAATGTTCTTTTGAAAGAATCTATTTTTCTCGCCCAGGTGATAAAGATATTTATAACGAGCGCAAAGAACTTGGGAGATTGATGTTGCCTCAGTTGTTGAAACATATTGATAATGATGTTGATAGTGCTGTTTTTTCATTTATACCAAATTCCGCTGAAACGGCCTTTTATGGTTTAATAAAAGGGTTGGAAGATTATCAGAATACGGTTAAGTTTGATTTGCTAAAAGAGTCTGCTGACAAATTATCAGACGAGGAATTAAGAAAAGTTTTAAATCGTCGAACACGTATTGAAAAAATCGCTATAAAAGATACTAAACTACGTACGTTTATTACTCAAGATGATGGCAGAGATGATTTAGTAGAGCATGTTTACGATATTACATATGGAACAGTAAATGAGAATAGTGATCACCTTGTGGTAATTGATGATTCTATAGTTCGAGGCACAACGTTGAAGAAAAGTATTCTTAGGATTTTGGATCGACTAAACCCTAAACGAATTGTTGTGTTGTCAAGCGCACCGCAAATTCGTTATCCTGACTGCTATGGTATTGATATGGCAAAAATGGGAGATTTTATTGCTTTTACTGCTACAATTGCCTTGTTAAAAGAGAACGGAAAGGAAAATGTTATTCAGGAAGTTTACGATAAATGCAAGTCCCAAGAACACTTGCCAAAAGAGCAAATTAAGAATTATGTGAAGGAACTGTATGCTAGTTTTTCGGATGATGATATTTCTCAGAAAATTGCTGAAATGCTTAAACCTGAAAGTGTAAAGTCGGATGTAAGAATTGTATTCCAAACAGTAGAAAACCTTCGAATTGCTTGTCCTAATCACACTGGTGATTGGTATTTTACAGGCAATTATCCTACACCTGGTGGAAATAAAGTGGTGAATAAGGCCTTCATTAATTATGTTGAAGGGAATAATGAACGTGCATATTAAATTTTAGCGCTTTTCAGGTAAAATTATTATTAGTTAAAATGATTCTATTATTTATTGAGGGCTCAAGAGATTGACTTATTGAAAAATAAGTACATTTATAATACTAAAAATAAATAATCATGAAAAAAGTAGGTTTAGTAATTGTAGCTATTGTATGGGTTAACTCGATATTTAGCCAAGTATCATTTACCGTTATAGAGCCAGCCTCAATAGCAGGAGGATATGAGTTTACAAGCAATGGTGATGCACCAAATTGGGGCTTAGCTAATTTGTTAGATCCGAATGATGCTGTTCAAGATACCGTTGTAATTGTTGATGATGGATTGTCCGGAATAAATGCTCAAGGAATTCCACATGCAAATGAGGGGTGCAATACTTTAATAAATGATTTAACTGGAAAAATTGCTTTTGTATATAGATATGATGGTTCATCAACTAACGATTGCTATGCTGGAACGAAAGTCTTAAATGCGCAAAATGCTGGAGCAGTTGGAGTAATTATGGTAAATAGAACAGAAGGTGTTTTTGGCTATGATGGTACAACTGATGGTCCATCTACATCAATACCTTTTGCCTTTATTTCAAAGTCGGATGGAGAAATAATTAGAGCAAAATTAGATGCAGGTGAAGACGTAGTTGCTTTTATAGGAAGTAAATTAGGGTTATATGATGATGATGCTGGAATTGTAAAGAATAATACAGTGGCACCATTATTTAGCGCAACTTCTTCTAAAACATCTGCCAATGCATCAGAATTTGGATTTGATGTTGGTACAACCATTTATAATTATGGTCAAAACCTTCAAAGTAATGTTAACGTAACTGCATCCGTAACTGGTCCAGGTGGTATTTGGACTGAAACGGCTGGACCTTTTTCAGTTGCCAATGGTGATTCGGTCGAAGTTTTTACTGGAGGAACAAATAACATACCCTCTTTTTCATTGCCATCATATCCGAATGGGACATATACATTAAGCTATACTGTTTCATTAGGGGTTGCTGATGAATCAGATTTTGATAATAAAATCAGCTATGAATTTGTTTTGTCTGATAGTATTATTTCTTACTGTAATATGGACACTACTTCATTGTTGCCTGAGGCAAATACCTATTTAAGGTCTGTTGATGAAAATTTTGCGACTTGTATCGTTTATGAAGATGCTAATGCTAGTCGTCTTGCGGCTAAAGGCATGTACTATAGTGCAGATGTGGCATGGAATTCAAACGAAGATTTAGAAGGTACCATTACAGATGTTCTTCTTTATAAATGGAATGATAATTTTATAGATTTGAATGACCCGAATTTTGCATTTGATGATTTAGAGTTAATGACCTCTTTAACATATAGTTTTGGTCCTAATATGGAGAGTGAAATGGTTTATACTCCTTTTTCAGAGCCAGTTCAATTTGAAGACAATCAACGGTATTTAGCTTGTGTCCAAACTTGGGACTCATACGTAACAATTGGGTATAGTACTCGAATTGATTACACCCGAAATGTGAATCAGTTTTTGCAGCCATTGGTGCCAACCTCGGCGAACTCGATTTTTTTCGGACGTGGCTTTGGTGAAGAACGAGTACCAGCAATTTCTTTGAGCGTGCTAGATGCTACTGAACTTGCAGTTGAAGAATTTCCTGAATTTAATTTTAATATTTACCCTAATCCAACTACACAGTGGCTGTCAGTCAGAAGTGTTGAGAAAGGTGATGGTATTATTTCAGTGACAGATTTAACTGGACGCTTAATTAAAACAATTGCGTTTACAAGTGATTATAAAAAAGTGGATGTATCAGATTTAGGGAGAGGCGTTTATTTTCTTAACTACACTAGTAGTCGTGGAGAACTAATGAAAAAAAAGTTCATTAAAAAATAATCCAATCGTACTAAATATTATGCATCCTAGTCTATGTCTATCATTTAGAGTATTGTTGTCAAAACTAATAAGAAGATTGATAATGATTAAGTCTTTAAGCTATAATAACATTTCACTCCAAAATTTAAGAAGGAGATAGTTGATAATATTATTTACTGTTTTAACGTTTTATGAAAAAGCGTAATCTATTTAAGAATATTGGCCCAGGCACCTTGGTAGCAGCTGCGTTCATTGGCCCAGGCACGGTTACTGTTTGCACAATCTCAGGAGCATCATTTGGGTTTACATTATTATGGGCAGTTTTACTTTCCATAGTAGCTACTATTGTTTTACAAGAAATGGCGGCTCGATTAGGACTGATTTATGGTCATGGATTAGCAGAGGCCGTTAAATCTCAAGTGCCGAATAAATGGCTAAAATGGGCTGTAGTGGGTTTGATGTTAGCAGCTATTTTAATTGGTAATTCAGCATACGAAGCTGGAAATATAAGTGGTGGGGTCTTGGGGTTGGAAATCATTTGGCCTAACTCAGAAATAATTTTTGGTAACATTCGTGTTAATTACCTGGTTTTATTTTTAGGTGCACTTGCATTTGTTATTTTATTTATTGGTAATTATAAGTTTCTTGAAAAGGTATTAATCAGTTTGGTTTTATTAATGAGTTTATCATTTATATCAGCAGCTATATTAACTAACCCAAATTGGTTGGAGGTATTGAAAGGATTGTTTATTCCTAACCAGCCAGAGGGAAGTTTATTAACTATTATTGGGCTCGTGGGAACAACAGTTGTGCCTTACAATTTATTTCTTCATTCAGCGCTAATTAGGGAGAAATGGACAGCGCATACAGATTTGAGAAAAGCTCAAAATGATACAATTATTTCCATTGTATTGGGAGGGTTTGTTTCCATGGCAATAGTAATTTCTGCAGCAGCTATTAATAGCGGGGAAATTACAAACGGATCTGATTTAGCAAAAGGCTTAGTGCCTCTATTTGGTATCAATGCAAAATATTTTTTGGGTGCAGGTTTATTTGCAGCCGGAATTACCTCTGCAATTACTGCACCTATAGCTGCCGCCTATGTAGCAAAAGGTTGTTTTGGTTGGACTGGTAACATAAAATCAAGACCATTTAGGTTTGTTTGGATGCTAGTTTTAGGAATTGGAGTGGTTACCGCCTCCCTAAATTTTAAGTCAGTAGAAATAATTAGGTTTGCTCAAATTGCGAATGGTCTATTGTTGCCAATTATTGCTATTTTTTTATGGTATATACTTAACCAAAGTAAAATAGTTGGTCAACATAAAAATTCTATTTGGCAAAACATTCTGACGGCTGCAATTATATTGATAACAGTAATTTTGAGTGCGAAAACTTTTTATAATATCTTCTTCTAATGCTACAACACATTGATATCAATTGTGATTTAGGAGAAGGAGCAAGAAATGATGCCAAATTAATGCATTATATCTCATCTTGTAATATTGCTTGCGGAGGCCATTTTGGGGATAGAGAAAGTATGATAAATGCGATTAGACTCGCAAAAAAAAATAATGTAAAAATCGGAGCACATCCATCATACCCAGATTATAAAAATTTTGGACGTCAAGTCATGAAAATTGAAGACAATGAATTGAAACACTCCATATATAATCAGATAATGAATTTCAAGTCTATTTGTGATGAAGAAAATGCGGAATTAAATCATATTAAATTACATGGTGCCTTGTATAATTTAGCTTCTAGTTCTTCTGCAATGGCAACTTTAATATTTGAAGCCTTAATAAAAACTAATATTAAATGTAAACTCTACACACCTTATCAATCTGAATTAGCTAAAATAAAACAGAATCAGTTTGAAATCTGTCGCGAAGCTTTTATAGATCGGTCATATCATTCTGATTTAAGTTTGGTTAATCGGATGGATAAAAATGCAATAATTAGCTCTCCGAAAATGGCTTGGAGGCAATTATATTATTTTATAAAACATCAGGAGGTCGTTTCAATTGATGGTAAAAGAATAACTATTTCGGCTGATACCTTTTGTATTCATGGTGATCACGAAATGGCAATTGAAATTATGGAATACATCAATGATCAACTTTATCAAAACGATTTAATAATTAAGTAAATGTTGAAGCCGAAAATTATTCAATATGGCGAAAATTGCCTACTACTTAATTGGCCTGAAAAGATTAATATTAAAATTCATCAAATTGTACTCAATTATCAAAGCTGGATTGAAAAAGAACATTCAAATTTAATTCAGGAAACTAATATTGGCTATCAATCTTTATTAGTGATTTTAAAAAATGAACCTGATATTTTAAATCTGATTTTTCAAATTGAGAGAGTTGACCTGCAAAATTTGTCGACAATTGAAATTACAAAGTACCTATATACAATTCCTGTATGTTATGATACTAGTTTTGGATTAGACATTGAAACTCTAGCACATCAAAAGAATATTAGGATAAGTGAATTGATAGAAATGCATACAGCACAAATTTATAAGGTTTATTTTACAGGTTTCTTGCCTGGCTTCATGTATTTAGGAGGATTAACTCCGTCACTACACAGTCCTCGCTTAAGCAGACCTAGACTAGAAATTCCAAAAGGAAGTGTTGGTATTGGAGGAGGGCAAACCGGTATCTACCCGCAAGATAGCCCAGGAGGATGGCAAATTGTTGGAAGAACTCCTTTGAAATTATTTGAACAAACCAGTAATGTACCAGTGCTTTGCAAACCTGGTGATTATGTTCAATTTGAAAACATTTCATTGTCTGAATTTCAAACTATCGAAAGGCAAGTTCAATTGAATGGATATAAAATAAGAAAGGAGATTAAAGATGATTGAAATACTTGAGTCAGGACTATATTCATCAATTCAAGATTTAGGCAGAATCGGTTATCGGAAATATGGCGTGCCAGTCTCGGGGGCTATGGATCAATATTCGGCTAAGTTATCTAATAGAATATTGAACAACTCAGAGAATGCACCTGTACTAGAAATTACATTAATTGGTCCCATTCTAAAGTTTAACGAAGCCTGCCAAATTGCCATTTCTGGTGCTGAATTTATGCCATCAGTCAATAATCAAATTGTTGAAAACAACACAGTACTATCAATTCTAAAAGGAGATGTCCTTAAGTTTGGGCCTGTCAAAAAAGGTATGCGAACTTATTTAGCAATCCTTGGTGGGTTTGAATCTGAATCTTTGATGGGGAGTGCTAGTTATTACCCTAATATTACAAAATGCCGTTTTTTAAAAAAAGGGGGACAATTATTTTTTAAAACAGGTATTCCAAAATTATCGAAAGTAAATAATGGTTCAAATTGGAATCATTCTATTTTTAATATCAAAGAAATAGAAGTCTTTAAAGGGCCTGAATTTGAACATCTATCTTCTGAAATGAAAGAGAATATACTTAATCAAGAACTCAAGGTTTCAAGTCAGAGTAATCGCATGGGATATCGATTAACCCATAGTATGAACTTAACTGCTAAAGAAATTATTACATCACCGGTTATGCCTGGAACGGTTCAATTAACTCCTTCGGGACAATTAATTATACTTGGTAGAGACGCGCAAACTACCGGCGGTTATGCAAGAGTATTGCAACTGACTAAAGTGGCGCAGGATCATCTATCGCAAATACAGTTTGGAAAGATGATTGGATTTGAGTTAAGTAAAGGTCAATAAGAATTTCTGTAAAAGTCTCAAACGGTATAATTAAGTCTTACGTTTTGTAAAATGGATTTTCGATATTGACACAATCTCTCTTTTCTTGTTGATTAAAGACTTTAGGGCTAATTAAAGGAAAATAGTTCAATTGAGCCTTTCAAATTATCATCTATATGATTTCCTGATTTTTTAAAAATAATGCCACTTTTTAAACAAATTTGAGTCTAATCAGGATCAAAACCTCAGCAGCGAAATTATCCAATTAAGTCTATACAGATGCTTGTTCTTTTTCGTGACTCTTGCTTTCGCTTAGACTAATTTAATTCAAAATACTACATAAGAAATACTCAAAATTGCTTATAAACTAGTGCAGATTTAGTTTATGAATATTACTATCTTAGTTGTTTAACACCTACTCTAAAAACTAGAGTAGGGTGGTACCATAAATCGTATTTACCTTGCAAAAAGTAAACATATTTAAAAACTTAATTGTAATAACTCAGTTCATTCTTTCAGTATTCACCTATGGGCAAGAGTATAACTACAACTTTGTTAATATACGAAACGACGATCGTCCAAACCAAAATCATGTCAATTCATTTTGCATGGATTCGCTTGGTTACTTATGGATTGGGACCAATTTTGGTCTCCAAAAATTTGATGGATTATCTTACGAAACCTTTTATAATGATCCCTTTGACAGCACTAGTATTCCATCCAACTCCATTATAGTGATGCTACTAGATAAAGAGGGAACCTTAATTATAGGTACTTTGAATGGTATAGCCATTAAGAAAAAGAATAGTAATAAATTCGAGTCCTATCAAAAAATAGTGGATGATTCAACTTCCATTTCGGGTAACGTAATAACTGGTCTTTGTCAAGATAATGACGGACTAATTTGGATTACCACACGAGAGGGTGGGATGTCAAGTTTTAATTTAGACACACGGAAATTTGAGCAGTTTAAATCACTAGAAAGGGGTATAGATCTAGGACATGTAGTCGTTGACAATATTGACCCAAATTTGTTGTGGGTAAGCGGGAGATCTGGCTTATCAACTTTTAATAAAAAAACAAAAGAGGAAAATAGTCTTGACTATCTTTTAGACGATTTAGGGACTAATTATAGTAACTGTCAGATAAGGTCATTTTTATTTGAGGGTGATAGTGTAATATGGTTGGCAGCTACACGTTTAGGGATCTTAAAATATATGCGATATGAAAACAGATTTGAATTATTTGAAATAGACCCTGTAAATAGTATTGACCAATCTTTTGTTGGGGTTACCTCTTTACTTCGTCGTGATGAAAATACAATTTGGTGCGCCACAAGCTATGGATTAACAATTTTCAATACAAAAACAGGCAAATTTTCGTCTTTTAATAATGAGCTAAGTAAAAGCAGTGATGGACCTGAAGTAGCAATGTGCATTCATCTGTATCGTGACTATCAAAATAATCTTTGGTCGGGTTTTAGAAATGGAATCACTTGTTTAAATCCGCAAAAACAAGGCATACATTTCAACAGAGTTAAATCAGAAAAATTAATCAATTCTGCTTTTTATCGTGTTAGTGATTTGTATATAGATTCGAGTAATAGGCGAACTTTTATCAGTACAATAGCTGGACAAGGTGCATTTTTATTAGATCACAAAACAGGGGAATACGAGCAATTAAGTTTCAACAACAAAATCCCGGAATTGGATATTGGCATGCACATATATAAAATAATGGTTGACAAAAAAGGAAACTGTTATATGCATACATGCAAAGCAATATACATTTGGAATGAGGCTAAACACACTATGTTACCATATACAAAATCAGTTGAATTAACAAAGCTTACAAGCAGACTAGAACCTTGGATTATTTGTGAAGGAGCGAAAGGCAACTATTGGTTTGCCGGAAAGGAAAAGGGTGCTTTTTTTGGGTTTGATTTTAATATGGGTCAAATAAGGGAAATAAATGACGAAAAAGTAGATGATTTGTTAACTCTAGAAAAAAGTTATATTGAGGATATTAGGGAAGTTCCTGATCGAAATGAACTTTGGGTACTATATCAAAAGGGATTAGTAAGGTACAATTTAGAAAGTAAGTCGGCCATTACATATAAAGTAGAAATAAACAATCCAACCGGACTAAATGGATTTCAACCTTTAAATGTTGTAGAAGATTCGCAAGGTTTTATTTGGATTACGTCTCTTCCTGGCGGACTTTATCGTATTGATCCTAATTTAAGTCCGGACCAGGAAGTTTTACAATTAAACGAGTTTCTAGACCTTACCAATAAAAAAAGTTTTGAGTGCATTGCTCACGATAAATATTTATGGTGGATAACCAATAAAGATATCTCTTGTTTAAACACAGAAACCTTTTCTTTTAGAACTTTTGGATACGAATCAGGATATATTGGTAATAATTATTTTCCCACTATCATTATTGACCCAAATAATAGGTTCTACGTAACAGCATTTGGGGGGTATATGAAGTTTGACCCCAAAGATTTATTTCAGATAAAGTCGATTCCAAAAGTATATCTTGAAAAAGTAAAAGTAAACGGAACATTATATGAAGTAGATAAGCAAATTATTGATTTTGACACGCTTTTACTAGAAAGAGAAGAAACCAATTTAGAGTTTCGTTATACTGGGATTAATTTTTTTGATCATAAAAACAATGCTTACCATTATCAGTTAGTCGGTTGGGACAAAGATTGGATTGATGCAGAAAGTAGGACGGTCGCTTCATATGCCAATCTGCTCCCAGGCTGGTATACTTTTAAAGTGAAGTGTAAGAGTAATCATGGTGACTGGAGTCCAACAAAAATGTTGGTAGTTTTTATTCCCAAAGCATTTTACGAAACACTTGTATTTAAGATCTTAGCTGTTGCCTGCATAATTGGTTTGATAGGTTTTATTGTTTATCGAAGAAATAAACGACTAAGAAAAGCGGCCGAACAAAAAGTTCTATTTAAAAAACAATTACTTGAAATGGAAATGGTTTCTCTTCGATCGCAAATGAATCCTCATTTTTTGTTCAACAGCCTTAATTCTATTAACCGGTTTGTGATGAAGAAAGAACCTAGAGAAGCTGCAAAATACTTGGCTGATTTTTCGGCTTTAATTCGTAAAATTTTAAACAACTCAAGTTTTAATAAAATAGCATTGGAGGAAGAATTAGAAACGTTAACTCTATACATAAAGCTAGAGCAATTGCGATTTGAGAATCACTTCGACTATTCAATTGAAATAGGGAAAAACATAGATGCTGGATACATTAAAATTCCACCATTAATTTTGCAACCATATGTTGAGAATGCTATTTGGCATGGATTAATGACCTTGAAAAGAAAAGGTAAATTGACTATTCATATTTGTGCAGATGAAGATGAATTAGTTTGTACCATTGAAGATGATGGAATTGGGCGTGAAAAAGCTATGGCATTAAAGAAAGAACAAATAACATCATACCAGTCCAAAGGAATGAATATTTCGAAACAGCGTATTGAAAAGATGTATCGTCTTGAAAATAAAAAAGGAAGCATTAGCATCATTGATCTAAAAGATAAAGACGATATTGCTTGTGGAACAAGAGTGATTTTAACCATTCCAATATGAGCCAAAAAATACAAGCATATATAATTGATGATGAAAAACATTGCAGTGATTCATTAAAATGGCAATTAGAGCAATGTGCTTTTGATGTTATTGAAATCACTCATATATTTAACGACCCATTGATTGCATTAGAGCATCTAAATAAAGAGCAACCACAAGTTGTTTTTATTGATGTGAGCATGCCAAACCTTAATGGTTTTGATCTATTGAAAAGGATAGATAACATTACATTTGAAATTATTTTCACTACAGCTTTCGATCAATTTGCTATTCAAGCATTTCGTATTTGTGCTTTGGATTATTTACTCAAACCAATTAGAGAAGAAGATCTCATTTCGGCAATAAGTAAAATAAAACCAACTGATCAAGCTGAGCTTATAAAACAGCAGCAATTAAAGATTTTGTTTGAATCACTTCAAATGAAAATAAATGTCCCAAAAAAAATAGCTTTGCCGACATTTGATGGGTTTGAATTTGTAGAAACACAGGAGATTTCACATATCATTGCTGACGGGAACTATAGTAAGGTACATTTTTCAGATGAAAAACCTATTTTGGTGTCACGTAGTATGAAAGAATTAGAACAAACATTGCCAACCACTGCTTTTTTAAGAATTCATCAGTCACATATAATTAATTTAAGCAAATTGAAAAAATACTTCCGAGGTGATGGTGGATATGTGATACTGGAAAACGACATACGATTACCAGTTTCAAGAGGCAGAAAACAAGATCTAATTGATAAAATTTAACTCCTCATAAATTAAATCAAGGTGCAAAATTCATATGTTTTCTATTAGTAATGGTTTAGGACTGCTTATTTGATGCATTTTTCTATTTGTAATGTATCAGTTAATTAGTGTAAATTATCAATGCTGAGCGTTGGATATGTAATTGTATGACCGTTAATTTCTTGTTGGACGTAAATTAGGCTCAACCATTTTTCTAAAACCTATGCAAGAAAACAAATTATCACACCGACTTTTTCTACCAACTTTAAATGGGCTTGAATTTATTGATAAAGAAATGGTAGTTCGTTGCGAATCTGACAGCAACTATACAACTGTTTTCTTTAAACAAAATGATAAAATCGTTATTTCTAAGACTTTAAAAGAGTTCGAGCACTTATTACCGGAGCAACATTTTTTTAGAGTACACCATTCTCACATTATCAATCTATTATATGTTCAGAAATATGTTAGAGGAGATGGTGGGCATTTAGTCCTAGAAAATGGAAATATTATTCCCGTTTCGCGAGCTAAAAAACCGCTTTTATTAGACTGTTTACAGCAATAGTAATTCTTCATTTAAATAAAATAAAAAATAAGGAAGTAGAATAGTAAACCTAGCTAGACTACTTCCTTTACTATATCTAGTCGCAATCTATAGCCTGTGGAAAGTCGTTATTATATACCCCTCTACATAACAGTGTAGATGAATATCCGGATCCATTATAATTTTGACGAAATAAGTAACGTTGTACCTTACACATACCATCTGGCCAAGTAGTATAACAAAGCGCTACAATATAACGACCTGTAATAACAGGTGAAAGTGTCTTGGTTCTGGTAATAACCCAATCACGACTTTCTATTTTTACTTTAATGAATTTTTCAGCATATTTATTTGAGTGTCCATAGTCTTTAACAGATGCCAATGCCTTTGCGGTTAGTTTAGCATCCTTCATTTTAGCCGTATAATCTGACCAGGATTTTCCCATTACTGGAGAGTATTTTTCACCAGCCTTCTTTTTAAGTGTAAAATCTCCTGTCGCAGCAACCTTCTTGGTCATTCCTGCTTTTAAACTAAAACCAGCAATTTCAACTTTAAAACTATGGTTTCCCTCTGCTAAATCACGCATAAAATCCATCCATTCAGGACGTGGTACTATAATACTAGGATCAGTCGCTATTGATCCTGTAAATGCAGTTTCAGTAGAACTACTGTTGACAGCAAGATAAAAAGGTACTTCTGTAATTTGCTTGCCATCCATTTCAACGTAAACCATATTATAACCTTGAAGATTTAATTTCGGTACTCCAGAACCGTTTGATTCAGGGTAGAATTTTTTGAATGAATAATCCCAACACCATCCAGTATTAAAACCGCTTCCATCTGTATTTAAAGGAAATAGTACTTGATTACGAAAAGATTTATCCATAAAAAAAGTAAAATAGATCGGATCGTTGATTGAAAATTCAGTGACAACATCAGCGGCTGTAATATCTTTGGGAGCAATTTTCTTTTTTGTGAAAACAACTTTACCAATATTAGCTTGATGAAATGTGCTGATAATTCCGTCATCTGGTACAGGACCACCTAGAAAATCTAGAACTTGTTGATCTGTCAAGTCTGGTGCACAAACTCTCCCTTTTTTGGATTGACTTAATAGTTTTGCTTTCTGAGCTTCTAGCTTTTCTTTCATTGTTTGGCCATGAACTGGTATAGAAAAACCTAAGATCATTGCGCCGATTGCGAGTAAACATAATGATTTCATAATTTTATATTTTAATTGGTTAATAGAATAAACATATGAATCGGTTTATCAATATGATTGCAAGAATGAGTAGTTGGAGAGTTTAGGCGAGTGGTTGACACTAGGAGAGCAATTTAACACCTTACATTTGTATTCAAGCAAATTATTCAGTTATGGAAATAAACTATCTCAAGGCATACAAAGATTATTATCGGGTTAGAGCAGAACGATTTGCTAATAACCCAAACTATAAGTTTTCTTATGAAGCAGAGTCCAATCTATCGGACGCAATACAATCGTGTAATAAACTTATTGAATTTAAAGAAAGGATTGGCAACCTAAACGAACTTTGCGCTATAGCCTTAATAAAGGATGAATACCTTATAGAACAAGCATTTTATAAGAAGCATAAAGAAGTTGTTCGAATGATGGCAGCAAACCGTATTTTAAATAAACTTGATGAAGTTTCTGACACCACAGAGTTAATTACTTTGGTAACAGAAGAAATGAATAAAAACAGTTTAGAAATAACAATTGATGAAGCCCAGAGGACATTTCAAGGAGATTGGACTTTATTGGATAGAATCGAGATATATGAAAATGCTATTGTTCCTAGTGTTTATAAATCAGAATTTCTATCTATGGCAGACGAAATAAAAACAGGAATAATTAAGGGCAATCAAAATTCGGAGCTGGAGGTACAGAAATTTGACTCAAACTTTGTAATGAAACCAGAAATGAATTTACAGTACCGACATAGAAGGCTAATGCCATATTCTGATGAACATTTTTCAGAGCAAATAGTTAAATACAAAACACTTGTTAATAGATAGAAGATGCCTATAGATGAATTTATGTTAACTCCCCTGATCAGCCCTTATGAAGATATGATTAAAGATGTTGATTCTAAAGCAATCAGTAATGACTATGTAGATGGGATGAAACAGTATTTTATGAGGTTGCAAGAATTGGGACAAGAATATTCTGATATTACAACTTTTATGGGTGTTTGCTTGCAAGAGGACTTGTTTGGTAAGCTGGGAGTTTTGTATAGTAAAGCACTCACTTCTCACGCCTCTGAAAATGCTGATAATCCATCAAATTATGATGATGCTGCTTTATTGAAACAGTCGATAGATTCACTTAAGTATGCAATTGATGTAATTAGGAAAAATAAAGAAGAATCAATTAAAGAAGCTGGAGTAGAAAATATTTTGGACGTTGAAACATTGGATAATTCCGAAGATCTCATAAAACCGATTGAAGAATTGATCGCATTAGGAGAAAAGTATGATATCACATTTCCTGATTTTTTAAGACTTCAAATTGAACAAGGGCTAGATAAAGCAATTGAAGGAAATGTTTCAACCCGAAAGGGGCTAGTTTATTTGCTAGAATGGGATGAGGTTAGAATGTTAACACCACACCATATCTCTAGATCTAGAAGATGTATAAGCGTTTTTGATGACTTAAGTAATAAACAGAAATTTGGTGTGCCCAATTGGATAGAATTTAAATGGGCTAGAAATGACATAAACTATGAATTTGAACATAAAATTATTAAGTGGGAAAATATCACCGACCGTTGGAATAAAATTTTAGAGGACCTACATGAATGGAGTCTGGCTTACTGCAGTCATGCACGATCTATAGATCCGTGGAATGTACTTTCTGAATCTCAAAAAACAAAAGCCATTCAAAAAGCAAAAGATACCTTACCAGGGATTATTACACAAAGAGAACAATTACTGAGAAAGTATTTTGGAATAACTTTTCAAGAGATATTTACACATGAAACATTTCTATGGGAGGTTAAAACCAACAGTATTTATTATTCGAAAGAATTTGTAGATTTTATAAAGGATAAAGTGTATCCAGTCTGCATTCCATTGCAACATATGCCAAACGAACTAATCACTGAAAGAGAACAAATTTCCAAAGAAAATAGAGAAATAAACCCGAAAATAATGGAACCAGCAGTACGTATTAAATCTCATTACGACCATAAATTTGGGGAAGGAAGTTATACCTCAAAGTTTGGAGTGATTGAAACGATTGGGAGTAATGCCGCTCCGTGGAATTAGTTTTGATTACAAACCTTTCTTTTTTTTATTCTAAAAATAGAGGGAATTTTCAAATTATGAGAGATGGGTTTTATAATAATGCGTATAGCTTAAAGAAAATTAATTTAGTACTTTTAAGTACCCGATTAATTCAATACCCCAACAAGAGAAAAATCGGAACAATTATTAATGCCTTAATTTTATGAAAATGTTGTCAATTAAGCCTATCATATTACTGTTTTCTTGCATACTATCACATTTTATTTTTAGTCAAAATACTTTGTTTGTAGGCACATATACTAATGCTTTGATAGGGTTAACCATATCAATAAACAAAGACTATACTGGTAATTATACTGTTTTAGACCAAAACTATCCAGTAAAAGCAGTTTTGGTAGATGAGAGTCAGCTTAGAGGTACATATGTTTATAATAGTCAAGAAGTCGTTTTTGATATCCTTCTTGATAATAATAAGTATAGTATTAAAACTGAAGGTATCAAATTGAGACTGATATATCAGTCAAATACCCAGAATCAGTCACCAGATGTGTCTACTTATAAGCAAACCATAAAAACACCTAGTAGTAATGAAAAATTAAATATAAGTCTTAGTTCAAATGTGCAGTCTTTTCCAGCTGCAGGTTATCAATTTAAGGGCCTCAGGAGTTGGAATTATCAACTGCTTGAAAATTATATTCATTATTTCCAATCTGAAGATCTGACCAGTTCAATGATTATTTTACCACATGACTACACTGATCGTAACCAAGTTAAATTAGTTGCTCAAACTGAAGGAATTCAAGAAGACGATATGGTGCTTTTAGCATCAGAACAAATAATCGACTTCGGAAGCAATGGTATTTTAGGGGCCTTTTCCGGCTGGATTGATGGTGTTAATTCAAAAGCTGCAATTATTTCATTGTTTTCACCACACGGTGGTGGAGTGACGATTATGGTTTATACTAAACAGAGTCGTTTTAATTCATCCTACATGGAAGCAGTCAAAAAGATAGCAAATTCAGTAAAATTTACAAAGCCAGTAGAAAGTGAGTTGGTTAAACAATGGCGAAAAAAGCTTAGTAGTAAAAAGCTAGTTTATTATAATACTGGTGACAATTCAACAGAAAAAATAACTTATACATTATACGCTAATAGTCAGTTTTCATTTTATAATTCTTCTTCATATGCTAGTTCAGACACCTATAATGATTATTCCTCAGCATCCACAAATGATGATTCAGGTAATTGGAAAATTAAAGAAGACAACACTGGAGTTTTCATTGAATTTAAATACATGAATGGCACATCTAGTAGCCAATACCTTAAAAAGAAGGAGAATTCATATTCGCAAATTTTTCTTGATGGAATGAGATATTTTATAACTGAAATCGAGGATTAAATTGCAGCAATAATTTCAAAAAAAAGTACATAATTAAACTTTTATTGCAGCTACACATATAAGTTATTAGATGGGTTCAGGTTAATCTATTGATTGTTAAAATATTACATTTGGATACTAACAATTGGCATTTGGAAACAATAAGATATAAAAATTGCACTTTATTGATTAAATAGCTATTTTTGCTTATATAACCTTGTTATGAGTACCAAATCCCTGTTTATTCTCTTGGTAGTTTTCATTACTTCAGCTTCCTATTCTCAGGTTGTGAATGCCTATGCTGAGGTCACAGCTGTAGCTAGTGCAACTTTGACAATTGGTACTGTAGATGAATCTGCCCATACTTTTGAAGTTGGTGATAATGTTGTTTTAATGCAAATGCAGGACAATGTAATTGGAGATGTTACAAATACGGCAACTTTTGGAGCATTAGGTTCTATAAATAATGCAGGAATTTATGAAATTAGAGAAATTGCAAGTATTGTTGAATCATCTGGTGTTCCAACAAGTATTACACTTGTAAACACACCAAACTTTACCTACAATACAGGTGCCAATAATCAAGTTCAATTGATCAGTTTCAGAAAATATGGGAGCCCAAATTATACAACTACGGCCAATATGAGTGCCCGGTCATGGGATGGGGAAATAGGAGGTGTATTGGCGTTTCATGTAGAAGGAGCTTTAACAATTGCCCATAATTTGGATGCTGACCTGGATGGATTTAGAGGCGCAGCACCAAACGCAGGCGGCTCAGCAGGTTGTCAAGGAAACTCTAACTTCCGAGTTGTAAGTCAAGCTAATATGGCGGATAAAGGAGAAAGTATCTATAAAAACACCACTGCCGGTTACGACGCAGGTATGGGTAGAATGTTAAATGGTGGAGGTGGTGGAAATAGTCATAACGGCGGTGGCGGTGGCGGTGGAAACTACACTTCAGGAGGCCAAGGTGGACCCGGCTGGAATAACTGTAACCCTGGAGCTGGTGGATTAGGTGGTATATCATTGCAAGGACAGATTGCTGTTGGTCGCGTTTTTATGGGCGGTGGCGGTGGCGCAGGCGAAGGAAATAATAATCTATCTACAGATGGTGGAAACGGTGGAGGGATAATTTTGATTAATGCTGACGAAATAATAACAGGTACTTGTGGGGGCTTAACAATAAGTGCCAATGGTGAAGACATTTCTTTTGCAGGAAATGATGGCGGCGGTGGCGGTGGTGCAGCAGGATCAATAGTTTTTCAAGTTAATACATGGAGTGTGAGTGCCTCTTGTCTTCTTACCGTTGAGTCAAATGGTGGTGATGGTGGAGATGTTAACAATGGCGGCACTCATGGCGGTGGCGGCGGTGGTGGCCAAGGCGTTATATTTTATTCTATTGCCGAACCAGTAGCTAATACAACTACCACTACAGACAATGGCACAGGAGGATGCTCAAATAATTCTAGCCCGTGTAACTCCCCATCGGGATCTGGCGGTGGATCAGACGGAGATGGAATTCAAGAATTAGTGACAGGACCTTTGCCAATAGAAATTACTAATTTTTCAGGTGAAATAATCAATGGCCAGTCACATTTATACTGGACCACTGCTTCTGAAGCAAATAATGATTATTTTAATGTTCAACATTCAATAGATGGTCAAAATTGGCGAAATGTATTAAAGATAAATGGAGCGGGGAACAGTTCAATTCCTTTGCATTATAGTGGTGTACATACAAACCCAATTTTAGGCGTAAATTACTATCGTTTAAAACAAACTGATTTTAATGGAACGTACAATTTCGAGGAAATTATTGCTTTGTACTATGATGAAAATGAAATGGTAGTTTATCCAAATCCAGCTTACCAAGAGGTATTTATTACCAAAAAATCAATTAACGATTTTGAAATAAAAATCTACAATACTTACGGACAGATTGTTAAAACTGAATTAAAATCGCAAAGCAACAATACCCTAGTTATGGATTTATCAGCACTCAATTCAGGCGTTTATTTTATCGAATTGACCAAAAATGGATCAAGTGAAAGGGTAAAACTAATTCATAGTCGTTAAAGTTAACTTAAATTAGTCGAAACGATTAAAATGAAGCGATATTGAAGCCTAACCCTACAATAAAATAAAATCCAACTGGATTCAGTCCAGCCTCAATTTTAGGAGCCATGTAGTTGATAAAGTTATTCATATTAGGCAAATGTCCTAACCCTCCAACTCTAAAGCCAATTCTACTGTTATCAAGTTCTGGGTCGCTGTTAGTTAATGTAAAAACAGGGTAATAAACCAAATCTGCATACATCCTCAAATATTGAGCAGACTTACTTTGCTTATCAAATAAGTCGGTAGTAATATTGACTTTACTTTCGTAAGTAACGCCTCCGTAAATTCCTAGTTCCCTAAATCTCCCTTCATAACTTTTATCAACAGAACCATTTCTATACAATAACCCGCCTTGCAGCGTGGTTTCTAATTTATAGGTGCCAGGTACTTTGATTTGCTGAACAGCTAGGGCATCAAATCGACCAACGTATTTTCCATCAGCGGTTTCAACATCTACTTTAGTGTAAAATGTGTTAACGTTTACCTTTACATCTTTTACCTTTTTTTTATTGGAAATTTCGAAGCCAGCACCAACGTTAATTCTTGTCGATAATCTCTTGACCGCAGCGGCATCTCCTAAGAAACCTAATTTTAAATCCGCTTCCAAATTAATTTTATTAAGTGCAATCCAAGTATTGGTGGATACGCCTAAAGAGCTAGTCGAATTGCCAGTCATGTAGTCAAAGTAATAACCATAAATATAATTGTTACCCAAATCATCTGGGTTGTCATAACTGACTTTGTAAGGAATACTTTCTTGAGCAATAGCCTGAAGTGTAATAATTGACATTAAAATGAGTGCAAATCGTTTCATAATTTTTGATTTTAAATATGAAACAAAGGTTTGAAGATTTTAAACCTATATCAATAGGCTAAATGCACCATTTAAACAAGTCTGTTTTCGAATGCGGTTTGAACCGCTTGGGCTTTATTAGATACTTCCAATTTTTTATAAGTGTTTTCAATATGTCTTCTGACTGTGTTTGGGCTTATAAATAAATTATTGGCAATTTCATTGTAATTTAGTCCTTTGCATAATTGAGACAATACTTCTGTTTCCCTTCGTGACAAATTGAAATCTTTTTTTTCTTCAGAAATAGAATCAGGATTTTGCATTATTTTCATTGCCTTTAACGTGATAGAAGGCGACATTGATGCATGACCATTTATGGCTTGTTCAATGCTGAATTTTATCTCTTCAGGCTTACTTTCTTTAACTAAATAGCCCACAGCACCGTTTTTGACAGATTCATAGATGGCTTGCTCCGAATCCAATACGGTAAGCATGATTATTTTTATTTGAGGATATTTTTGTGCAATAATTTTGGTGGCTTGAATACCATCCATAGTTGGCATTTGAATGTCCATTAAAATAATATCAATATTACTGTCAGAATCAAGTTTAGAGATTAATAATTCACCATTTAAAACATGGAATTTCACCTTAAATTCATCAAACAAACCTAATTTGTTTATTAAACTGTTTGCTAAAAAACTATTATCCTCTGCAATTGCTATTTTAATCATGATACAAATTTAAAGTTAATTAGAATGTGATGAAATAGGGCAATCGCACCAATTAAAAAGTAATTCTGATATGAGTGCCTTTCTTTAAATCTGAAATGATATCTAGATTAGCATTGCATTCATCAGCTCGGATTTTCATGTTGACCAATCCATTGCCATGTGGTTTTTTAGCTAAATTAAATCCCTTACCATTATCAGATATTGAAATATAATGATCCGTCATAACCACAGATATTTTCTTTGCTGCTGAATACTTAATGGCATTATTAATGGCTTCCTGAGTTATTCTATAAAAATTGATCGTTTCTATGGGTTTTAACTCTTTGTCCCCTGAAATAGATGAGTTCGCTTCAATGTCAATTTCTGAAAACTCATTCACTTCTTTGCAATAAAGATCTATTCTATGCGCCAGCTCTGATAGGTTTACCTTTTTGTTACCAACCGCCCAAATAGTTTCTCTCAATTCAGCCATGGTACTTCGTGCAAAAGAATTAATGGACTCTAAGTTTTTATAATCAGCATTTTTATTATGTTGTTCCATATCAATTGATGAAATAATATAGCTCAATCTTGCCCCAATATTATCATGAAGTTCTCTAGAAATTCTTAGTCTTTCATGATCAATCTTACTTTGCTGTTCTTGCGTCTTTAATTTTTTTCTAGTTGATATATATTTTATAAAAAAGTAAAACCCTGTTAATAACAAAATTGCCAACAGACCTATTAAAACTTTGAACCAGAACTTCATCCAGACAGGAGTACTGCGGACAAAAGTGTAGGTAATCTTATTAAGTTCATTTGTTAGCTTGTTTTTAACAACATATTTAAAGATTGTGGTACCGTAATTCAGTTTTATGTTAAACTGTTTTGATGAAGCCAGTTGATATTTTTCATTTCCAATAAAATAAGCTAAGTCGAATACATTTTTATCAGATAGCAAAATTGGGGTAAGCTCTAGTAAAATAGATCCTTGGTCATACTCGAATTCAATTTCTTTTTCTTTAGGGAACACATTATTGATTTTTACTTCAACTGAAGGCAGTGTTGGTGTGTTTAGAAGGTGATTTGGATTAAATTTAAAAACACCGCCACTACCTGCAAATATTATTTCGTCTTTTAATTTTAAGTATCCCGATTGATTGAAGATCGTCATTGGTAAACCATTTTCATGATTAAACATGAATTGCTTTTGATCGTTAGAATAATAGATGCCTTCTCCAGAACTAGTCCAATAGCTGTTATTAATAGAATCGTAGGATGTACAAAAAAGGTAGTTATTTTCAGAAGGGTTATATGGAACTAGACTGTCATTTTTTATATGTTGGAGACCACCGTCCATGCTTGCAAAAACTGGCTCATTCCCGCTAAACTCTCCCATGCAAATTACTTTTGAGGTTTTCGAACGGTAATGATTTAATGTTTTAAAGTTAAGATCGCACTTGGTAACTCCAGTTGTGGTAGATAACCAGTAATTCTTGGGGGTTTTATTGATATACATAGCATACGGCTTTGTACCTAATTCAGGAAAGGATAGGGTTTTTATTATTTGATCATCTTTTAAAAAAATAATATGCTGCTTTGAAATACAAACGAGCGTATCTGCTTTATTAAATATTTGCATCACCGTGTTGTCTAAGACTAAATTAGGGTTAAAATAAATTTGTTTTAACCCTCCATTCGAATACTTGAAAATACCATTCGTAGCAGTGCCAATATAGAGACTGTTTTGGTGATAAAGAGCAGATATTGAACGTATAGTTTTAGTCCCTATCGTCAATTCATCATCTTTACCATCAAGTCTTAAAATACCTTGTTTAGAAGCAAAATAGATGGTGGAGTCAATGGTAAAGACAGTCCAACAATTCAGCTTTTTTTGACCCTGTACTACCGATTTGAAATAATTTAAGTAATTGTTTTTATGAAAAAAATAAATACCATTATCAGCGGTTCCAACCCAAACATTTTTATCTCGATCAACAAAAATGCAATCAGTTCTCAACCCTTTAATAAAGCGTTTAGTAGTGATAAGACCATTTTTTAACTCAATAATAACCAAGCCATTATGTGTGCCAATAATAACTAGGGAATCATTTAATTTTTTAACATCAGATGAAAAACTTTCTCCTTTTTCGATTGTATCTGAATCAAGTGTAATATAATATTTATACTCTATGCTAATTCGGTATTTACCCATTGTAATTTTTGGGAAATTGAATTCAAGCGGTTTTGCATTTATGCTTTGCAAATCATAGTCGTACCAAAGTGTGTCATCTTCATTTGTAATAAGCTGAATATGGGTGTCAGATTGAACATTCTTATGATAATCCGTGACCGGCAAATCAATTTTTTTAAACTTTTTATCAAGTGTATTAATCTTGAATAGTGATTTTACGGTAAGGGCAATAATGAAATCTTCCCTTTTAATTAGTTTAATCACCGTTTCACCAATAGTAGGTTCGAATGATTTAATTGTTTCTCCATCATAATATTGAATGCCAGATGTTGTTCCAAACCATAGTTTTCCGCTTTCATCTTGAACCATGGTTCGACAAGCATTACCCAAAAGTCCATTCCGATCCGAAAGAACTTTATTTGGAATGAGGTCTTGACTGTAAAGTTGATAAACACATAAAAATAATATAAACAGAGATCCTTTCACTAAGATCAAATTTAACATTTTATTAAATACGCTCTTAAAGTCTATATTTCTATGATTTTACACCAAGTCTTAAACTCGTGATCATGCTAGATACTATATTTTATTGTCACGTTCTACCCTTTTATTTGAAAGAGCCAAGGAAATTTTCACTTGCCGTTGATAGATATTTATCGATTGCTAAACTTACACCATTTCTATATTTTACAGAATCGCACGGGACTAATATTGCATTTTTAGCATACGCTTTTGAGTATCTGGCGCTAAAGCTGGAACCTGTAGTAGAAACACTTGTAGCCTTGTACTTTTTTTCTTCGTCTAATACATTTTCTACTTCTAGTGGTTTACTAAGTTTGGTTCTTGACAATGCTTGCCATTTTAAACTCTCTTTATATCCAAAGGTAACATCAGTTAATAAGATTTTTGGCTTTCTAAAATCTCCTTTAGCCGGTAAGGTTTCTGATGGTGAAATTCTAAGGTCGCACTTAGCAGTAATTTTTGCAACACCACCTACCGGACCTCCATTTATTTCTCTTGTTTGAGCAAATGGAATGACTAAGTTTACTCCACAAACAATAACCCCATTTAAATTTTTAGAATCTGGCATTCCACCTAAATTAAGAGGGTTATTTTTATGTTGTAAGAATGATACTCCTGTTGGCACCGTGGTTAAGTATCCATCTGCTATAACGTCCATTGAAGGGTTACCTCCTTTATAAAGTTGTAGATTATTATAATTTTCGTTTTGAGAAACTTTTTCCGCTGTCACAATTGTAAATCCTTCAGCTTTCAATTTCTCAACAAATTCCTTGTAATATTTATCGGTGATTTGTTGTAGTTTTTCTGGATCAATATTGTCTAGCCCTAAAGCAAGCCCAGCAGTTGCCGACCCATAGTTGGTTCCGCCTCTCGCTTTAGCGTATTCAATCATTACCGTTTGGTAATTAATGGAAAAAGATTTAATGTATATTTTCTTTTCTGTATGATTGAATTTTTTTTGTGTAAAGCCTTCGTCTTTAAATGAAAATTTACCAAGGTTTTGGGCGCTAATACTTAAAATGCAGAAAGAGATTAATAAGGTTGCTATTGTTTTCATAAATATAGTTTTTAGTGTTCTTAATTATTCACTACAAATAACCGAAAATAGATAAGCTATATAAATAGGTCATATGCCCCATTTATTATGTATTGTCGTTTTTGGTTCTATTTTTCTGTCAGAAAATTCTTGCAATAAACTTATAATGCCATTCTAAAACCTAACGCAGTTATATGATATAACCTAAGGCTATAAAATATAAGCTAGAATAATTTGTGTTGATTAATATTTGCAACATTGATGCATTAATGAAAAAGAAATTCTATATTTGCAAAAGATTTAACCCTTAGTAGAGGTAGATCAAAACAGTGAAAAGTGATTTTAAGGTAAGTAATGCGTGCAATATTGAGTCAATTTCAGAAAAATAATGTAGAAGGAACCTTTTCTTTTTTGATTCAAATAGGATGAAGCTATTTAATTTATATATCGTACTGTTTTTTATTTGTTCTACAAATTACGTAAAGGGACAATTGGATAGTTGTAATTATTCAATTTCAGGAATAATTAAATCAACCGACAATGAAACATTAAAATATGCTACAGTTAGTTTGAATGGCACCGGATTTTCAACCCGAACCAACGGCATAGGCAAATTTGAGTTTAGTAATATGTGCAACGGTGAGTATGTGCTTATTTGTAAGCATTTCGATCACATAATTATTCAAGATACTATTATTGTGAACAAAAATTGGTCTAAAAACTATCAGTTTAACGAAAATAATATAACATTACCATCAATCGAAATTTATGCAGATCAAAGCGAAAAACAAACAACTAATGTCGATAAAATTGACAAAGATAAAATTGACAAAGTAAAAGGGTTACCCTTAGGTACCATGTTAGAGGAAATTAATGGGGTACGGTCTTTAAAGACAGGGAACTCCATCTCAAAACCCATTATTAGAGGCTTGCACAGTAATCGCGTATTAATACTTAATAATGGAATCAGACAAGAAGGACAGCAATGGGGAGCAGAACATGCGCCAGAGATTGACCCCTTTGTGACCAATAGTATTTCGTTAATAAAAGGGGCTAATTCTATCAAATATGGTTTTGATGCTATAGGAGGTGTTGTTTTAATTGAACCGCGAAAAGTAACAGATAGTATTGGGATTTTTGGAGAAGTAAACCTAATAGGATTTTCGAATGGGCGCCAAGGCATGTTTTCCTCATCCTTAGAAGGACGACATAAATTGATGTCTTCTTTGGCTTGGTCAGTACAAGGGACTTACAAGGTGGGTGGAAACACTCATGCACCGAATTATTTCTTAAAAAACACAGGAATTCGTGAGTACAATTTTTCAGGAAACTTGGTGTGGGAAAAAAAGAATTATGGTCTTGATTTTTACTATAGTCAATTCAATACCAATTTAGGAATTTTTTCAGGTAGCCATATTGGAAATTTAACAGATTTGCAAAATGCATTTGACCTGCAAGAGCCTGCTGAAAAAGCAGATTTTTCATATACAATTCAGCGACCATGGCAGCATATTGAGCATGAGTTGACAAAGACTAAATTTTTCTTAAGAACAGGCAATATTGGAAAACTAAACTTAGTTTATGCCCGTCAATATAATCTTCGTTATGAATATGATAAGCACGGACCACTCAACGATTCGTTGGCTAATTTAAATAATCCAGAGTTGCAGCTAGAGTTAACAACTCATACTGTTGATTTAAATTGGCAACACTATAAAGTTATGGGATTAGAAGGGGAGATTGGGATGTCTGGTATTTATCAAGGGAATACATTTTCGGGTAGAAAGTTTATCCCGAACTACCAAAACCAGGGTATTGGTTTTTATTGGATTGAAAAAAAGAAATTTAAGAAATTTTTACTTGAAGCCGGACTAAGATATGATTTTAGGTACCTGCAAGTTTTTATGCGAGAAAATGATGTGATTGTGTCACCAAGCCATACCTTTCAAGATTTTGCTGGAAATATAGGGTTAAGTTATCAGGTTAATAAGGATCTGAAGTTTTTTGCGAATGTTTCCAAAACTTGGCGACCGCCTACTGTTAGTGAATTGTATAGTAATGGAATTCACCATGGCGCAGCAGCAGTTGAAATTGGGAATGAAAGACTATTGCAAGAAAATGCGCTAAGCAGCAATATTGAGATGATTTATATGTTAAAAAGAATGAAGTTTGAGGTCAGTCCTTATTTCAATTATTTTAGCAATTATATCTTTCTTGAGCCGCAATTACCACCAACTTTAACGATAAAAGGCGCTTTTCCAACATTTGTTTATAAAGAAGCTGAGGTGCGCATTGCTGGATTAGATTTTCTCTCTGAAATTAGATTGACCAAAAATTTGACATACACACTTAAAGGGTCTGTATTAAGAGCATTCAATATAACCGCTAGTGATTATTTGATTCAAATGCCAGCCGATTATTTTCAAAATAAAATAAATTTTCAATTTCCTAAAATTGGCAGATTAATTGAAAATAATTTGGCATTGAAGTACACCCATGTAACACGACAGGTTAGGGTTCCTGCAAACAGTGATTATGTGCCTCCTCCGAGTAGTTATAATCTTTTTGATTTAGAAATGGCCACAAAAGTTTTAGTAAAAAACCAGCTCATTTCTATTCATTTTGGTGTTAATAATCTCCTTAATACAGCTTACCGAGATTACCTTAATCGATTTAGATATTATACGGATGAGATGGGCAGAAACTTTACCCTCCGTGTAAAAATTCCATTATCAATATAAACAAGTATAAAATAATATAGATCAATATGAAAAAAACAAATGGAAAATTCAAAAGCTCACTCTTTGTAGTAGGTATAGTTGCACTAGCCTTGAGCAGCTGTAAAAAAGATGATGATTTGGTTAAAGTTCCGCCACCAGACCAAAATGATGTAGAACTTATTACAACTATGAAAATAACGTTTACTGATGCGGCTAATGTGCAGCCAACTGTAACAGCTACATTTCAAGATTTAGATGGTCCTGGTGGAGATGATCCAGATATTTTTGAAGATATCATACTAGCACCAAACACAACCTATTCTGCAGAAATACTATTGTTAAATGAAACAGAAACACCTGCGGATACAATTTCAAATGAGGTATTAGAAGAGGATGATGAACACTTATTTTGTTTCACGCCTTCTGGAGCGAACCTTACCATCTCACGAACAGATAGCGACGGAACTTATGAAGTAGGGCTTCTATCTGAATGGGTTACTGGGGCCGCTAGTAGCGGTAGTACTATTATTGTGCTCCGTCACCAACCAGATGTAAAAGATGGTTCGTGTGATCCAGGAGAAAGTGACATAGAAATTAATTTCACAACTAAAATTCAATAACATGAAAAGTAATAAAATGAGAGGAATAAAAATAATGACTTTGTCTGCTATTCTATTAGTAGGAATGTCGGCTTGTAATAAAACAAAATCAACTTCAAATAAATTTATAAAAGCAGGAGAATGGACAATTTCAGAACTATCTGTTGATGGAACCAATGAAGATGAACTTCCGATATGGGAGATTGAAGATTGTGATTTATATAATGAATCTTGCTTTGGAGAATGGAAGAATGATGAAGGCGGTCACGCAGAATTTATTTGGCAGTTTAGAGAAAAGGCCAATACACTTGAAATTTCACACCAAATAAAAGAGGAAGAAGATGACCATGACCATGAAGGTGAAGAGCATGATCATGCCGCTGAAGAAGCTGCAGAGCAAGCTTACAATTTTAGCGGTGTTTACGAAGTTGTTAAAAACGACAAGGAGTCCATGGAGTTTTCTTCAAGCAGTACAGCTGGCTTTCCTGGTCAGGCTGTGGTTATAAAAATTGAAAAAAAGTAACTATCTTAGTGCACGCATGTGCTATGCGGTTTAACCCATAGCACATGCACTTTTTTCCCGTTATTAGTATCGTAGGTGTGAATATCTTGATCTGTTTAAAAATGTAAAAAATTATGGAAACACTATTCAAAGAAAAAGGCTTGAGAGTGACTCAATTTCGTAAAACAGTTTATGGTATATTTGAGAAAAATCAAACAGCAATAAGTGTTGGTTTTATTGAGAACGAATTGCAAAACTTTGATCGTATTACATTATACAGAACATTGAGAATTTTTAAAGAGAAAGGAGTTATTCACGAAATTACTTTTCCCAACAAAGAAAAGAGGTTGGCACTATGCCCGCAAGAATGTTCGCATAAAAATGAGATTCACAATCACGACCACATTCATTTTCATTGCAATGACTGCAAAGAAGTGTATTGTGTTGATATTCCAAATTTTCCTAAATTAAGTTTATCAAAATACAAAGTAGATAAAATTGAAATTCAAGCCATTGGGAAATGTGAAAAATGCGCTTGAGCCATTTAATAAACAGTGGAGCAAGGTCACCGCTTTATTAAATGGCGGATTCAACAAGGCTGGGATTTAAAGAATTTGAGTCAGCCAGAAGAACCCTAGCAGGTATTGAAATTGTAAGAATGATAAAGAAAAATCAATTGATTGGTCAAGATCAAACTATGTTCAAATCTTTTAAATCATTAGCAGCATAAGCTGAAAATTAGTCCTATTTTTAGAATCTAGTAAGACAGATGCGACAGAAACCCTTTTTAATTATGAAAAGAATAATATTTATACTAGCAATATTGCTGGTCATGTTTAGTTGTACAAAGGATTGGGAATGTTGCACTACTTTAAAAGTTTCGGGTTATCCAGATGAATTTGCCTCGGCAAATAAAACATATACAAATTGTTATGATTTTAGTGGTAGTAATAAAGAAAAAGATGAGATAGAGAATGAAGGGACTTATGTTTCAAATGATACTAGTATTAGTACCCCTATTTATACTTATACTAATACTTCAACTACAATTTGTCTAAGAAGGTAAGAGACAATGTATGAAACGACTGAACAGGGGAATGGTTATGGCACAGCAGTGCTGTCAGGTTCGAGTGCAGTATCCATTCCATAAAAAATTATTGCAAAAAAAAGAGTCTGTTATTTCTAACAAACTCTCTTCTAGTAGCGGGGACCCTTCGGCATACTTCGACAAGCTCAGTACAAGCGCGCAGGGCAATGCGAATCCAACTTCTAAGAATAGTCTTTATAAGACTCATTACTATTTACAATTTAACAATAGGTTCGAGTCCTGTTTTCTTCCAAAAAAAATTATTGCAAAAAAAAACATCAATCTTACGATCAATGTTTTCTTAGTAGCGGGGACAGGACTCGAACCTATGGCCTTCGGGTTATGAGCCGACAGTTTTTAACGGTTTTAATGGGTTTCAAAGGGTTGTTTTTTGCAAAAACACGCAATTATGAGCATTTGAGTACATTTTTGCGCATTTTGTAACACCAAAACGTAACACCATTTTTCCTAGGACATTTGAAGGTTGCATCAAATACAAATTAGTGCTTGTCTCTTATAATGGAACAGTATGTTTTGCAATCTCTTGGGGTTGGCAAGAGAGTCAAATACACTCAATCAAACCCATCATAAACTAATTTTACATAAGTCAATCGAGTGGCCAAATTTCTAAGTTGTATTTCAATTAACACACGTTGTGTTTCCACAAAAAAACACCAACCTTTTGATTGATGTTTCTTAGTAGCGGGAATACGTTCGACTGCGTTCAGCAAGGCGAAACTCTCACTTTTAATAAACTCGGTTTTGCATATTCTATATATAGTAACAAATCATAGATTAAAGAAAGACGCCGCCAAAACAACTTTTAACATTATGTAAATATGTCAGTTACAACTGCTTCAAAAAAATTAAGACCAAGCTCTTGAGGCAGTTTGAAACTGGTAATTTTACTTTTTGAAAGAGATCCTATACCCGAAGAATTATAGAGCATAAAAAAAATCCTAACAGCCAATATATAAAATCATACAAAGGCAATTAGGATTAGATTTTTAAGATTGAGATCTATTTAATCTTCTATTTCAATTTGAATAATACTCTTAATTTTTAACTTTTTACCATTTAAGCTAGCTTGTGAGAAAAATTCTTTAGCTATTTGTTGCTCTTCTATAAGCTCAACAATTCTCCCGCTATCATAAACACATTCATCTTTATGGTTTCCTTCGGTAATTGAAAGACGGTTTAATTTATGAAAATTAATTTTAACTTTTAAAATTGAATTGATAATATCTGAGGCTTCTGAAGCAGAAAACTTACCATCAATTAAATTTATTTTCTGTGTAGACGTTGATTGTGCTAATGTTTCCATAATTTAAAATCTGTTTTAGTTTATTTGAATACAAAATTGCAATAAATATTTCATTAGTTTTTATATATATATTTTATACAAATCATTAACTTATATTATGTGATGTTTATGATATGTAAGTATAAGGGCAATCCTAAAGTTATATTAAAGGGAAATGTAATAGCTAAAGCCATAGGTATATACAAGCTTGGACTGGCCTTTGGGGCTGCAATTTTCATTGCTGCCGGAACAGCAATATAAGAAGCACTTGCGGCTAATATTGCAAAGAGCAATCTATTACCTTCACTTTCCACTATAGCAGAACTAACAATAGCAACTAAGCTTCCATTTATCACTGGAATTACAACAGCAAAAACTAAAGTAAACCATCCCTTTTTGATAAAATCTGATAATTTTTTCCCACTCGTTATCCCCATATCTAATAAAAACACAGCTAAAAATCCTTTAAAAATATCAGTTGTAAAAGGTTTGATTCCTTCTGCCTGAGCTTCACTAGCCATAAAACCAATTACTAGACTTCCTATGATTATCAGTACACTTCCGTTGGTGAATGCGTGATGAATTACTTTTTTCAGTGGCACAGTTTCTTCCCCCTTGGTAGACTTTTTAAAAAAAGTCATAAGTAACAAACCAACCATAATTGAAGGCGCTTCCATCAGAGCCATTACAGCAACCATATGCCCGCTAAAGGGTATTTGTTCTAACTCTAAAAAAGAAATAGTTGTAACAAAAGTAACTGCACTTACTGAGCCATAGGCAGCTGCAATAGCACCTGCATTTTCGACATTAAATTTTCTTCTAAGAATGAAATAAGTGTACAACGGAACTGCGATAGCTAAAGCAAGTCCGAATAGTAAGGACCAAAATATTTCCATTGAAAAATCACTATGCGCAAGTTCCTGCCCCCCTTTAAAACCAATAGCCAAAAGTAGGTACAGCGAAATAAATTTCGACGAGTTTTCAGGAATATTAAGATCACTTTTTAACTGAACCGCAATAACTCCTAAAAAGAAAAACAGCAACGCTGGATTTGTTAAATTATCTATTAATAAATGTAGATCCATGTATATTTGAGTTAGATTATTTAATAAATTAGATTAATAAACTTGCTAAGTTGCACAATAGCCCGAGGAAAAAAGCACAATGGAACACAGCATTTACCTCTTTTCTAGTTACTTTTTCTAAAAAATAGAACTTTAACAATGACATCTCTTCTACTTCTTTTCTAATTACCCAATCATTCATAGTTTTTACGTTTTTTTAATTTCGGCAAATATCATAGATTTAAATCATAAATTTTTATTTATATTTGAAATATTACTTATTAAAATTTTTAATGAAATATACATTACATCAACTAGAAATCTTCCATAAAGTCAGTAAACTTCAAAGCGTTACAAAAGCTTCAGAGGAATTATTTTTAACGCAGCCTGCAGTATCAATTCAATTAAAAAATTTTCAAGATCAATTTCAGATCCCCCTATTTGAGGTTGTTGGTAGAAAAATTTACATCACTGAGTTTGGAGAAGAAATAACCTTAATTGCCGAAAAAATCTTGGATGAAGTGAGTACTATCAATTACAAATCCTTGTCTTTTCAAGGGGAATTAGCGGGCAAACTTAAAATTGCAATTGTATCTACTGCAAAATACGTTATGCCTTACTTTTTGGCTGATTTCATTAGCAAACACAAAGGTGTCGATCTTTCAATGGACGTTACTAATAAAGCAGAAGTTGTAAAGTCGTTAGAAAATAACGAAATAGATTTTGCCTTGGTATCTACTATACCTAAACATTTAAAAATAAACCGAATTCAATTAATGGATAACAAACTTTACCTAGTTGGAGGTAAACAATTTAATTCAACTCAAGAGTACATTTCCAATAAAAATATTGAACAACTACCTCTTATCTTTAGAGAAAAAGGTTCAGCAACACGCAAGAAGATGGAACACTTTATAGCTTCCAATAAAATTTCAACATACAAAAGAATGGAATTAAAATCTAACGAAGCTGTAAAGCAAGCGATTATTGCGGGACTAGGTTATTCAATTATGCCACTAATTGGAATTAAAAATGAACTCAAAAATGGTGACATGCAAATAATTTCAGTTAAAGAGCTTCCAATAACAACTAATTGGAATTTAGTTTGGCTGAAATCGAAAAATCTATCATCAATAGCCAAAAGTTTTATTGATAATATTAATGAAAATAAAGATGATATTATGAGCAGCCACTTCAACTGGTTTGATGAATATTTTTAATACTCTTATTCTAAACCTATTGAAGCTTTCTAATAAGGCGCTTTGGAAGACTCAACTTTTCAACTTCCAATCATAAATAGGTTCGAGTCCTGTTTTCAAACCAAAAAAAATTATTGCAAAAAAAAAGAGTCTGTTATTTCTAACAAACTCTCTTCTAGTAGCGGGGACAGGACTCGAACCTATGACCTTCGGGTTATGAGCCCGACGAGCTACCAACTGCTCCACCCCGCAATATATATGTTTAAATAACTTCTTTTTAATTGCGAGTGCAAATATATATTTTGTTTCTTTGCAAAACAAAATAATTTGTCGTTAATTTTAAAAAAATGTCACATAAATCTGGTTTCGTAAATATCATTGGTAGCCCAAATGTTGGTAAGTCAACTTTGATGAATCGTTTAGTGGGTGAAAAATTATCGATAATTACTTCAAAGGCCCAAACCACTAGGCATAGAATATTAGGTATTGTGAATACTGATGAATACCAGGTTGTATTTTCAGATACACCAGGTGTATTGGATGCTCATTATAAATTGCATGAAAACATGATGCGTTTTGTGAGCTCAGCTTTAAAGGATGCAGATGTATTATTGGTAATGACAGATATTTTTGAGCAGACCATGAATCATCAGGAAACTTTAGCAAGATTGCAAAAAACAAGTATTCCTATTATTGTTTTGGTTAATAAGATTGACCTTGGCGATCAAGCGAAATTGGAAAGTAAAGTAGGGCAGTGGGCTGAAATTTTGCCTAAAGCACAGATTTTACCAATTTCTGCACTTGAAAACTTTAATGTGGAAATGATTTGGGAAAAAATAATTTCATTGCTTCCTGAAGCACCACCTTATTACGGTAAAGACGAACTGACAGATAAACCATTGCGTTTTTTCATCAGTGAAATTATTAGAGAAAAAATATTTGAACAATACAAGAAGGAAATTCCTTATTCTACACAAGTAGAGATTGAAGAGTATAAAGAAGAATTGAAAATTGTACGAATTAGAGCCATTATTTATGTGGAACGAAAAACGCAAAAAGGAATCATAATTGGTCACCAAGGTGTAAAGTTAAAGCACGTAGGTATTGATGCACGTAAAGACATGGAAAAATTCATTGGTAAACAGGTGTTTTTAGAAATGTTTGTAAAAGTAGACGAGAACTGGCGTCAAAACGATAATAAATTAGAAAAACACGGATATTAAGTCATGTCGAATATTGTAGCAATAGTAGGACGCCCAAATGTAGGGAAATCAACAGTTTTCAACCGATTAACAAAATCGCAAAGTGCCATTGTTGAAGAAATGAGTGGGGTAACACGTGATAGAATTTATGGGGTGTCCGATTGGAATGGACGTACATTTAGTGTGATAGATACAGGTGGATATGTCCGTGGTTCAGAAGATATATTTGAATCGGAAATTCGAAAACAAGTTGAAATTGCCATTGAAGAAGCCAATATCATTGTTTTTGTGTCAGATGTCACAGTTGGAATAACTGACTTAGATGAAGCTGTCGCCGGGCTGCTGAGAAAAGCTAATAAACCTGTTTTTGTAGTGGCTAACAAAGTAGATAATGCTGAAAGAGCTAATGATGCTTTTGAGTTTTATAATTATGGCTTAGGAGATGTACATCAAATTTCAGCCATAAATGGATCGGGTACAGGAGATTTATTGGATGAAATGGTCAAAGCTTTTAAAGATGATGTTGAAGTAGAAGCATCTGATGTTCCAAGAATATCAGTAGTTGGGAAACCAAATGTCGGTAAGTCATCATTCGTAAACGCTATTACCGGTGAAGAAAGAAATATTGTGACCGAAATTTCTGGTACAACTCGTGATGCAGTTGATAGTGACTTTAATTTATTTGGTTTTGATTTTAAATTGGTTGATACTGCTGGAATTAGAAAAAAGAATAAAGTACATGAAGATATTGAGTATTATTCAGTCATTCGATCAGTGCGAAGCATTGAGTATTCAGATGTATGTATTCTAATGATTGATGCCACTGAAGGTTTACAAAAGCAAGACCTTAATATCTACTATATTATTGAAAAGAATAAAAAGGGAGTTGTTGTATTGGTTAATAAGTGGGACTTAATTGAGAATAAGAGCCCTGAATATGTCAAAGAATACGAAGATCGGTTAAGAGAAGATTTAGCGCCATTCAATGACGTGCCAATTATATTTACATCAACCTTAACCAAGCAAAGGTTACATAAAGCACTCGAAAAAACTATGACTGTTTATGAAAACAGAGTGCAAAAAATTCCAACGTCTGAACTAAATAATTTTTTACAAGATGTTATTGATAAAAATCCTCCACCATCAGTAAAAGGAAAGTTTATCAAAATAAAGTTCGTCACACAGTTGCCAACCCATTCACCATCATTTGCATTATTTTGTAATTTACCCCAGTATATTAGAGAAGACTATAAGCGATTTATTGAAAATAAATTAAGACAACGATTCAATTTTGAAGGTGTGCCAATTAGAATTTTCTTCAGAAAAAAATAACATGAAACAGATATTGATTCTATTCCTATCCTTGTTAAGTTTTAATGCTTTTGCCGATTCATGGGAAGACATAACCGATAAACAAGCAAAAGAAGTTAAAAAGTACTTAAAAAAGTATCCCTTTATTTTGGACTATTGTGATTGTTGCAGCGACTCAGAAAATTTCCTGATGAGGGTATTAGAGTCTGATATCGTCCCCTGTACTTATGACTCTGAGAAGAAAAGTGTAAAAGTTAAGGCGATTCGAATTGCGAAATTAGATGGTGGTCCGACTAAAATAAGTGCTTATAATGCTATTGGATTGAATGATACGGTGGACTATATTATTAGTATGAATTATACATTTGTTTACAATTCAGTGAGTATCTGGACCATTCCGTTTTTTGGTATTATTCCATATCGTTTAAATACACAATGTGATGGCGAAGCGAGTTTTCCAAATCCAGAATATAATAAAGATATAAAAGATGCTTTCTATATTGACTGGTATCAGAAATATGTAAAGGCAGAATGACCCATACTGACGTTATACAAAATATAAAAAACGAACATTATAGCCCCATCTATTTTTTACATGGCTTAGAACCTTTTTATATTGATCAAATTGTCAATTATATAGCTGGAAATGTTTTAGATGAGTCAGAAAAAGACTTTAATCAAACTATTTTATATGCCAAGGATACGCAACCCATTCAAGTAGTTGATGCTGCAGCACGATTACCAATGATGGCAGAACGTCAAGTAGTCATTGTAAAAGAAGCCCAAGAGTTTAAAAAAGGGAGCCAATGGGAAATATTTGAGCAATATTTTACTGCCCCTTCTCCACAAACTATTCTAGTATTTGCACACAAATACAAAAAGTTCGACAAGCGCTCCAAAATGTATAAGTTATTGGCAAAAAATGCTGTAATTTTTGAGTCAAATGGAGTAAAGGACTATGAATTGTCAAAGTGGGTAAGACAATATGTATTGGATAAGAAAAAACAAATAACTGATAAAGGCGTCGCCTTAATCTGCGAATTTGTAGGGAATGATCTATCTCGCCTGTCCAATGAGTTAGAAAAACTATTTTTATTAGTTGAGGATGGCGCTCAAATCACTGAAAAAGATATTGAAAAAAATATTGGAATCAGTAAAGATTATAATGTGTTTGAATTGGTCAATGCGGTTTTAGATAAAGACTTTGCCAAGGCCATTAAAATAATAGACTATTTTCATAGAAACCCAAAGGCTGCTCATATTACAGTTGTCATTTCTAATTTATTGAATTTATATCAGCGATTGTTTAAGGTTCATTTTTTTAAAACGAATGATCCTAGACAAATTGCTACAGCCTTAAAAATACATCCCTATCCTGCGAAAGAGCTACTAACCAAAAAGTCAAAACATCCGCCAAAAATGATCTCAAGAAACTTTACAATTTTAAGAGACTATGATTTGACGGCTAAAGGTGTAGGTAGCAGTGGACAAGAAAGTGCCGCACTGATGAAGGAGTTAGTATACAAGTTATTGCACTAAGGCATGTTAAAAAAATAAAAAAACGAAAGAAAATTCAATTATTATTGCACTTTTGTTAAAGATTTTCCGTTTATTTGATAAACAAATACTAACAGACCATGGCAAGAAAGAAAACCAAAGAAAAAGTAGAGAAAATTCTCAAAGAGATCAAAAATTCTACGCCGAAATTTAAATTACAATTAGATAGTAAAACTACAATTACATTAAAAACACAAGAACAATTAGATAAGTGGATGGAGTTATATCCTAAAGCTCAGCTAATTAATGTATAATTAATATTTAAATGAATTAAAAAAGCACCTCAGTAATGAAGTGCTTTTTTTTGTGGATTAAGTTATGATTGACCCACTACTCAACGATTAACTTTTCAGTTTTATATTGCCCATTTTGACTAATTTTTATAAAATATACACCACGAGCTGATGGCGTTTCAAGCACCTTATTTCTATTAATTTTCTGATGAATAGTTATTAATTGACCAGAAATCGAATAAATTTCAATATCAAATACACCATCTAAATCAATTTTAAACTGATTATTTGCGGGGTTGGGATATATAACAACAGGACTATTCTTGATTATATCATTATTGCTCAATAAACTATTTTGGTCACAAGTATTGATTCCGTTGTCAAAAAAGGCCTGAACACTATCTGCAACATCAAATAAATCATTAACATTTTGTAAGTTATCGCCATCTCTTGAATAGATAAATGCAAAATCATATTCTTTTAAATCACCTGCGACTAGTTCTGTGCTCTCTGTGGCAAGAAACATTTGTCTATCACCGCCAACATTAGATTCAGAAACTTCGCTCCATGTATTAATATCAGAATAAATATAATTTGTAGATATGGTTCCGCCAAAACCAGTTCCACTATCAGTAAAATGCACACCGGAGTTTCCCCATTCTGCATTCATATATCCCCAATATTCTGAAGCTGTTTCTGGTGTATGCATGGCAGAGTTATTACTTTGGTTATTCATATGTCCTGCTACATCTACTGAATTATTTAGTGATATCACACCGATAGCTGGTGGGTTTTGACCATATTCTAAATCATTATTATCACTATTATATGCGTAAATTAAATTCTTACTGGGATGGCAGCCAACAAAGTCGTCATTGTAGTCTCCAATTGATGGATCAGTAAAACTACCTAGTTTAAAGGGCGATAAGAATTGAGTACTTCTGTTAATTACCCGTAGATTGACAAAGGTTGTATTGTTCAAAAAATCATAAGTATTATATTGGTATATCATCATATGAATCTCTAAACCTATTGGTTCGCCACCTGAGGAATGAGTATTCCCCTTGTCATTAAAAATCATGTAGGTTGCTTTATTACCACGAATTAGAGGGTAGTCACCATCTACAAGTGGGGCATATATACCATTAGCTCCGTTTGGTCCATTTGGATTATCATAAAAAGGAGCTAAGTAAAAATCTTGTCCTAAAGAAACATCACCATGAGCTGGCCACTCTAAAATGCTTTGAGATGTACCATTTTGCAAAATGTGGGACTGAATATCAGCACAAGTCACCGTCCATGTTCTATTATATTCGGTGATTTGACTGGGTGTAATCTCCGCATCTCCAAAGGCCATGCCCGTATTGGTATTAGTGCTCCCTCCAAATGTACTTAATGGTCCAGTAGAAAAATCGTTATCAGTAGTGTACTTTTGTGCAGCTAACCTTAACTGTCCATTAATATCTACTCCACCAAACCAAAAAGAACTTGAATAAATAGCATGATTCCCCGAGTTTTTAGGAATTTCATAGCCTACAGAATTATTAACGTCATTGTTGAATAAAACAACATTGGTATTAATTGTAGCGGCAACATTATTATGGTCGAGAATGACAGATGTTTGTGTGTAGCCAATAATAGTTATTAAAAGAATACTGACTAAAAATAAATTTTTCATAATATTGGGTTTTAAATATTAGTATAAATCTAGTTTTAAATAAATAGCCAGCAAAACAATAAACATCAATGTTTTACCATTTGTATACAGGTCTAAAACAGAGCGTAAAATTTAAAGTGACATAGATTAAAAATAATTTGTAGCAGATATTGATTGATTGGTATATTTGCAGTATGATAAACATTGGAAAAATAAATCATCTTAAAATTGTAAAAGAAGTTGATTTTGGAATGTATTTGGATGGTGGCGAAGATTTTGGCGAAATATTATTGCCATTACGTTACATTACGCCAGCCTGCATAGTTGGAGAATCTGTTGATGTGTTTATATATTTAGATTCTGAAGACCGGGTAATTGCCACTACTGATTTTCCATTGGCCATGGTAGGTGACATTGCTTTATTGACAGTGGTTGATACAGCACCAATGGGGGCATTTGTTGATTGGGGCTTAGCAAAGGATTTATTAGTACCATTTGCTGAGCAAAAAGCGGATTTAATAAAAGGAAATAAGGTTATTGTTAAGGTTTTAATGGATGACATGACTGAGCGCATTATTGGCTCTTCGAAATTAGATAAGTACTTAGATCAAATTCCTCCTGATTTTGAAACCGATCAAGAAGTAGCGCTTATGGTTTATTCCAAAACAGATTTAGGTTATAAAGTGATTATCAATAATGAATTTTGGGGTTTATTGTACGATAATGAAGTGTTTAAACCTATTCAAAGAGGCGATTTTATCAAAGGTTATATCAAAAGAGTGCGCGAAGATGATAAAATTGATGTGTATTTGCAAAAAGCAGGCTATTGGAATTTTGATTCAGTCACTCAAAGTGTTTTAGACAAATTAAAGTCTCAATCGGGTTATATGGAAGTAACTGATAAATCATCTCCTGATACGATTAAACACATTTTTGGGATCAGTAAAAAATCTTTCAAAAAGGCGATTGGAAGCCTGTATAAAGAGAAGATTATTGTGATAGAAGAGAAAGGCATTCGCTTACTTTAAGCATCAATCCAAGCCTTAAAATCATTCACTTTTTCACGCGCTACTATGACTTCATCTAATTCTAAAAATGGAATTTTAAGTTTTAGACGACTGTTAGAATGTGCAATAATTTCGTCTATTGCATGAATGTTAACAATGATCTTACGATTGATTTTAAAGTAATTTTTTGGATCCAATAACTTGGAAATGTCCTCCAAAGATTGGTCAAGTACATAGTTTCTACCAGTATTGGTCAGTAAATAAGTGCCTTTATGCTCACTGTAAAATGAATTGATATTAGTGGTTGGAATGGTCTTAATTTTTTCGCCCACTTTTATCATAAAACGTGACTTGTATGCTTTGGGTTCATTTGAAAGTTGGTCGAATAGTACTTTTAAATCAACAGTAGGTTGAGCAGTGTTTTGGAGCTGTTTAAATTTTTGAATGGCTTTTTTTAATCTATCATCATCAATAGGTTTTAACAAGTAATCTATTCCATTGGTTTCAAATGCTTCAATGGCATATTGATCGTATGCAGTTGTGAAAATAATGGGACATTTTACATCTATCTGTTGATAGATTTCAAAACTTAAGCCATCAGCCAATTGAATATCTGAAAAAATCAAATCTACCGATTCACTGTTCAAAAATGCAATGCTCTCCCTCACAGTTTCAAACGTGTCAATTATTTTAAAATTAGGTTCAAGGTCCAATAACAATTTTTCTAGCCGCTTAGCTGCCCTTGTTTCGTCTTCAATAATTAATACTTTCATTTTTCTTCGGCGTTTAAGATGGGAATTTTTACAATGAAATCAGAGTCATTAGTTTCAATTTCAATTTGCTTATTAAAAAAAGAGTATTGCTGTTCTAAGTTTTTTAATCCTATTTTATTGGAAGGCTCTTTGGTGGTTTTGAGTTGAATTTTATTTTTTACAATCACCCAATCGACTTCTTTATATACTTCTATATTTAGGGGGAATTGTGCTGATACCTCATTATGTTTTACAGCATTTTCAATAATTAATTGCAGGGCAACAGGCACAATCAAATCAGTGTCTGAAGTTGGAATATTTATATCAACACTAAGTTTATCCTCAAACCTAATCTTTAATAAAAATATGTACTTATCTATAAATTCAAGCTCTTCCTTAAGTGATCTTAGTTCATGATCTTTGCTTTCAAGGACGTATCTGTACATATCACTGAAATGTTGAATAAACTTAACCGCTAAATTTTGATCTTCATGTACCAATTCACTTAACACATTTAAGCTGTTAAACATAAAATGTGGGTTGATTTGATTTTTCAAAGATTCATATTTATAGTTTAACATTTCCGTTTTTAATTGTTCTTGCTTCAATTCTGATTTTTTCCAATTTGTAAAAAAACCAATAGCACCTGTGACAAGAGAAATTAAGAATGAAATGTAAATTGGTAGGTGCCAAGATCCCACATCTTGAGTGATAGTTTCAATAGGTGTGCGACCTACCACTAACCAATTCATAATAGATTGAACAACAGCATAAGCTATTACAGAATACACAACCACCGAAATAACGGTCCAAAAAAAACGTTGTACAGGAAATTTTAACCAATTGTATTTTGCATTAATTCTTCCTTGAATGTAAGAGTGTCCAAGCCATTGAGATATTGAAATGGCTGATGACCAAACAATAGAAATAGCTATTCTTTCGATTGAAGAACTAAAATCGAAGAATAGAAGTGTAATAACTACACCCATACCAAAATTGATGAGCAAAAATGCCCACCAACTTTTAATCGGAGATATAATGTTTTTTGACATCTAACTAATTTCTTGTTTTTAAAGATAGGGTTAAATCTTTATCAAGTGTAAAAATAGTGTCTTTGAAATCTGGTGCCTTCATCATTGCTTTTGCATTGTTGGAATAACCATAGCCTTCAAGTGGACGTCCATACTTATCCGAATCCATTTTCATATTAGTGTTGGCATCATGAAAATAAGAAATACCGTATTCACCTGCTGGAAGATCGTTAAATACTATTGTCGATTTATTATCTTTAATGTTTCCTTTAGTTGACATAACAACTTTTTCAGAGGCGTCTTTTATTTGGATAAGTATAATACCTTCATTAGATGTCAAGTTGGTAATTTCTAAAGTTAATTTAGGACTAGTCACTGCACTATTTTCTTGTTTTATTTCTGAAACCTCAGTTTTTGGTTCACAAGATTTCGCAATAGAGGTTAAGTGTCTCTTTCCCCAATTTGGATGAAAAGGACTTTTAGACGGATAATTATCCCAATCTGCTAATAAAACCTGCGCTTTTTCACAAAGAGGTGCTGTATCCGATCCAAAAAATTGAGCAGTACCAAAATCATTGGCAATTTTCATTTGTTTAGCTCTTAAATTGTTTGGGTCCATAGCCAGTGCTGTACCAACCGATTTTTGGCTTAGCATAGAGTATTTTTGTCCACGATCCATTGGGTTGACACTTAATCGAGCGGTATAAAACAAAGCTTCCAATGCAAAAACTTCAGCTTCTTCCGGAGCAATTGTTTTAAGTGTCGCAATGTGTGTTTCTGCCATGTCTAAATATTTGTCTTTTTGCGCAGGATTATCAGCTTTAACATTATAACTAGCCATGGTATAACACATCACAAAATAGTATTCAGGTAACCAATTCTGTTTTTCTACATTGGCTATTTGCTCAAATTTAAAAGAAGTGTTAATAAAATCTTCAGCTGTTCTACATTGTCCATATTGAGCTAATGCTTCACCCATTTTTTGCTGAAACATTTCTGATTGAGCAGATAATTGAAGGGTTAATAATAGTGTGATTGTAATGATTAAGGTTTTCATAATATTTAGTTTTATTTGTTGATGTAAAGGTGCAGTTATAGTCTTGGTTTTTAAAATAAAGTATACTGAACTGTTGTTTTTAACTGATGAATTGTCGACTTGGGAAACTAGTTGATTTTATCAAGTTGATTCTTGTCTCCCTTTCTACTTAAAGTGATAAAACAACCCAAAACAAAAAAGCGGTCAGCTGGCGGTGTAATCAGGGATTTTTCGTACACCCCATCTGCATTAGGCGAATTAGCAAATTCATATCCAAACTCTTGCTTGTAACCCAAAACATTAGTAGCTGAAGCATAAAAAATAACATTTTCTCGATATAAAAAACTAGCATTTAAGTTTAATGCTTGATAAGCCCGCATCTTTTGATTATTAAATTCAGTTTCATTCGGATCATTAAACACACGAGGTGAGGCATAGGTAAAAGAGGCGCCAAATAAGGTTCTCCATTTTCTAACCCATTGTTTGTAAACTATTGATAAGTTATGTTTGCTGGCAAAACGCGGTTGTGATTCACTTGGAAAATTAAGATAGTTACGTTCAGTGTCTAAATAGGAGTATGACACCCAAAAATCTCCATTTTTTATGGTCTTTTTATCTCTGAAGAATACATCAATTCCATAAGCTGAACCGGTCCCGTTGTTGGTGTAATAAGCAGGGTTATAAAAAGGATTGGTTTGGTCAAATTTCACTAAATTATGATAGGGCTTATAATAAGCCTCTGCTTTGAAAGACCTTCTGTTTTTTGAAATGGTATAGTTTAACATATATTGATTGGCTTTTTCAAAATCCAATTGATTAGTAAATAAAAGAAAATCATTTTGTGGGGTCTGATAAAATTGGCCATAGGCCAAGGACATTTGCCCGTTTTTTGTCAATTTATAGGCTAACGATACTCTTGGAGCTAATTTGGATTCAGATAAATAATCTGAATGATCAATTCTTCCGCCAAAGCGGGTCACTAATTTTTTTGATAAATACCAATCAAACTCTATAAAACTGCCAAAATGATGATTGGTAAAGCCATTGTTAGTAGATGATGATGAGGTGTTGAATTCTTGTACGAATTGAGTTGAAAATGATTCAATTCCTGTATTTACTTTAAACTGTTTAGTAATGGAGCGGGTAAATTTAGATTTAAGATGAATACCATTCGTTTCCTCTTCAAATAAGTTAGAATTGATGTGAACTGTTTCAATATAGTTTGTAAAAGCACCACTTAAATTCATTATCCAATTTTCACCCACAAGTCCTTTATAAGATGTGTTGATATAAGTATTTCGATTGCCTAATTTTAATTCATCTTCTGTTTGACTATCTAAGTTATAATCCATCATTGCAAATTTTGATTCAGAATAGTTGGTATAAACTTTAAATAATCCTTTTTTCGTTTTATGTCTGAAACTAATAGCGTATTCCACTGTCTCTGGCATTTTATTCCAATTAATCCCTTGTGGGACTATGGTCATGTATGGCGCTAGATTTGTATAATCAATACTGGCTGTAATAGCTGATTTTTCCCACTTTTTTGTCCCAGCTAAACCTAAGCCTACTGATAGAATAGAGATGTCAAGTTGATCTTCATTTTGCATGCCTTTTGTTTCAAGAAGTAATACTGACGATAAAGCGTCACCAAATTCTGCAGAAAATCCGCCCGTACTAAATACAGTACCCTCAAACATAAAAGGGTTAAATCGACTTCTAACTGATGTATTAGGAGCAGATGCGTTGTATGGGTTTTGAACTAAAGCCCCATCAATGAAAGTTTGGCTTTCGGTACTTGAACCACCTCTAACAAAAAGCTTTCCAGATTCAGCATTACTGCTTGTACCAGGTAAATATTGCAATGCATTTACAACATTGCCGCTAGCACCAGGAGTAGTAACCATATCCAATGCCGTTAATAGTACTGCCTTCTTTTTATCACCTGCCTCAAAAGCCCCCGCTGTTATTGTGACAGCATCTAACTCATTAAATTTTTCTTTTAATCTAATATCTAAATTCAATACATTCTTGAATATATAATAATCGAGTGTCTTAGTTTCATAGCCCATATATTGACATACCAGTTTGATGGAATCAGTTTGATTGGTGCTAAACTGAAAATCTCCAGTTTGATTGGTAACTGCTCCATCATAAGTGCCAGATATAATAATGCTAGCGCCTATGAGCGGCTCTCCTTTTTGATTTAAAATTTTACCGCTAATGCTAAACTGAGATAATAGAGATAAGTGACATAAAACCCCGACTATTAAAATAATTGCTTTCATAATACTTTGATTAATTGAAATCAAATATCATGGCTTAAGTAAGAATAAAGAAATAGATTATGATGAACTGTAGAATAACACAGTTGAATTGTAAAAAATTATTTTCTTGATTGAAAACGACCGGCCATTCGCTTGAGCATTTTTTTTTCAAAATTCCAAAAAAATTGAAATTGACCGAAAATAAAGCCATAAACCAATAGAATTAGATTATAAATAGGCAAAATAAAAATGTAATATAAAACAGAAAATAACAGGGGTGTTTCAGTACCACCTGAAAAATAATTGACAACTGGACGCTTTAATATTAATACTGTTGTACCTGTGCAAGCAAAAACAAAAAGGATAATGAAAACCCTATTGGCAGATACTCCCCAACGTTCTTGCAATTTTGCAGACCATTTGCCTAAAAGAGTTTGGCGAGGTGGTGTATGGTTTGAGTTTGTATTCATTTTTTCTGACTTGCAAATATGAGGATAAGTTTAGGATTGTTAAACCAAAAACTGTTAATTATTGATTTAAATCAGAAAATTTTCGTGAATACTCAAATTAAGAAATGAGCATTTGCCAAAACCAATTATTTTTTAACCTTAATATCATAAACGAAGTAATTCGTTTCACCTTGCCATGGCATGGCATTATTAATCTCTTTATAAGATACAGTCACTTTTTCTCCTTCAAAAGATTGTATTTTTTGATACATTTCTACATCATCAATTGAAAAATTCCAAATATTTCCAATTAAGCCAGTTGACTTATCAGTTCCAAACCCACCGAGGTTTAACTGTCCTTCATAAGTTTTAAAAATATAACCTTTCCTGGACGTTTTGATTAGATACCCCGTTCGGGTTCCTTCGCTAAAAGTGTAATTAGTATATAAAAAATAGAGTATTATAAATAGAACCAGACCAATACCACTGTAAATTAAAAAATTTCGAAATGCCTTTTTAACCTTTTTCTTAAATGGGGAAACTTCTTGAATAACTGGGGTTTCTAATGCTTCTTCTGACATAATATTGTTTTTAAATGCTACTCATATATGATTGTAAGATGATAGTTGCAGAAATCTCATCAATCAAGGCTTTGTTCTGACGTTTTTTTTTACTCAAGCCGGAATCAATCATAGTTTGAACAGCCATTTTTGATGTAAATCGCTCATCCACCATTTTAACAGGAATATGCCCAAAAGTTTGATTCAATTTTTGTTTGAGTGCTTCAACAGGTGCTGAGTTATGTGTGTCCTCACCATTTAGTCTTTTAGGCTCACCAAGTACAATCGCATCTACTTTATGTTTAGCAAAGTATTGAGTTAAAAACTTGAATAACTCAGGAGTGTTGACTGTAGTCAGTCCAGAAGCTATTATTTGCAAGTCGTCAGTTTCTGCAATGCCAGTTCTTTTTTGTCCATAGTCTATTGCAAGGAGCCTTCCCATTATTGTATTGATTTTTTGCCAAATATTTCAACAACCGCAATAATTAAACCAAAGGCAAGTATAAAGCTTAATATTGGAGGCAATCCTAGTGCTGATGGAATCGTACCTGAAAGTATTGAAATTGCGCCAACAGTTAGCGCATATGGAATTTGTGTTTTGACATGATCAATATGATTACACCCACTTGCCAAGGAGCTTAAAATGGTCGTGTCAGATATCGGTGAGCAATGGTCTCCCAAAACCGATCCAGCTAAAACTGAACTCACTACATTATAAAAAATTGGCATGGCCAGTTCAGGAGGCATTTGATCATTCATGCACAATAGCCAAGCAGCTGGTAAAATAATAGGATAAACAAGTGCCATGGTAGACCATGATGACCCTGTAGAAAAGGCTACAAATGCGGATAATACAAAAGTGAAAGTTGGAATAAACCAAGGATCAATTTTACCTTCAATAGCTCTTGATAAGAAGTCAGCAGTATGCATATCTTCAGTAACTAATGCTAGTGACCATGCTAATATTAATATTAGCAATGCTGGCATCATAGTTTTAAAGCCTTTTATCAACGTTTCTATAGTGTCTTGCAAGTTCATAATTCGCTGGCCCAATGTTAGGGCAATAGCCACAAACATTGACGTGATTGAAGCCCATAATAAAGCAGTATAAGAATCGGAGACACCAATTAAACTGCCTAATTTTTGTCCAAAAGAATGTGCAGGCAGTTCAAGTAAATTCATATTGGCCCAAATTTGCCCCCAAGTGTCAAACTGTCCATTAGGTTGCAGGCTATATAAGCTATTTTGTAGGCTGTCAAATCCAGTCACTAAAAGTCCAAGTAATGTGCCCAATACGATTATGACTACAGGGATGATTGCATTCATGGATCTGAGTGGAATGTCAGGAACTGGTTCAAGGTCTTCCATTTCAGTTAAATCAGCATTATTCTCCTCAGGGTTAATAATCCCACCAACCCGAGCACGTTTTTCTGCAGTCAACATTGGTCCAAAATCACGACCACGCCAAATTAAATAGAACATGAAAAATAAGGTTAAAATAGGGTAGAAAGAATACGATAAACTATTTAAAAACACGCTGTAAACACCTTCAGAAATTTGAGCTCCATCCGCATTAATTTTGGTTAACCCATTTTGAATATAACCCAATTCAGCACCAATCCACGTAGTTACAAAAGCGATTGCGGCTACAGGAGCAGCGGTGGAATCAACAATATAGGCTAGCTTTTCCCGTGAAATTCTCAGCTTATCAGTAATAGCGCGCATTGTATTCCCAACAACTAAGGAGTTGGCATAGTCATCAAAAAATATAGAAATACCTAATAGATAGGTGGTTAGCTGGCCGCTTCTTGCATTCTTTGCATATTTAATAATGCCATTTACAATACCTTTCATCCCTCCATTTCGAGAAATTAGGGCTACAATACCACCAATCATCACTGAAAACAAAATGACACTGATATGACTGGAGTCATTTAAAGCGCTTAAAAGATAGGTGTCAATAACACTAAGAAAACCAATGAAAACACCTTTAAAACCAGCAGCATAATAACCAATAATAGCCCCACCTAAAAATATACCCGAGAATAACGAAAATATGACTTCTTTATAAATAAGTGCAAAAAAAATGGCAAAAAGTGGGGGTAAAATAGAAAGCCAGAGTGGGATGATTCTTGATTCTGGTTGATTAAAAACATAACCAGAAATTGTTAGTTTTTGATCTCTTATAAATCGGTGTGAAAAACTTACGTATTCATCTGATCGATCAAGTTCTATTTTTGAGCCATTGACTGTAATAATGGCTGGAAAATTTTCATCAGCATTAAGAATTAAAACTTTTGTTTCAATATCTTCAATAATAGCTACTGGGTATTTTAGTTTTAATTCAGATTGACTCAATCCATTAAATATAAAACCAAACAGCAATCCAATGATCAAAAGATGTCGCATAGAACAAAAATAAGATAATTGTTGGATATTCACGGACTTCTTGTACTCTCTTGTTTTTAAAGTGCAATTACAGTTTTAAGTCAACTGTTTAACTACATATAGTGAATACGAAAGGTTTAATGATTCTCAAATAAATCAATACTTGGCTGTAAATTTTCTGGTTGAATTTGAATAATGGTGTCAATTTGTTGCTCTTTAAGTTCTATAATAGCACAACCTTTGGCTAAATTCAGTTTGGAAAAGTCGTTTGAATAGTCAATTACAATGTTATTTCGAGTTGTCTTTATAAAAGATGAAATGTCAACATTCATGCCTCTTGTTGTGACCAAAAAAAGAATATTTTGATTATTAATGTGATTGGAAATGGCTTTAGTAAAATGATCAGTACAAAATGGACAAGTACCGGCCTCACTGACCACAATTACAGAATTGAAATCAGCCAGACTAATATCCTCTTTTTTAAGTTTAATGTAATTGTCTAAATGCTCATAGTTTGATTCGGTTTTACAACTTATAACAAAAAATAAAACGAGTAGAATAAGAATAGATTTATTCATATTTAAAAATGGAGTAATTGTTCTTTTTATAATAATTGGTATCATTTTTATGTGCCATGTTTGCCGCTAAATAGAGTCCATTATTTGTTGAGTAACAGTTTTGATTGTATAAGTCAGCATTCATTTTTATTTCATCAATTTTATTAAAGGTTTGGTCTAAAACAATGAATGACCATTCTAACTTAGCTGGTGATTGATTTTCTTCTTCAGGCTTATGAAATACAGAAACGAAATAGTTTTGACTAATATGGTCGAAAAAAATGTCATTAATATTACCATTGGAATAGGCATTATACATTAATAAATTTTGACCAGAATTGGTAAACTCTTGTCGGGTAATATGTTTAATAATTAAACCAGTATAGTCAGATTGGATTTTATAACTAGCTGTGACTTTAAGTGTAATAGGATTAATTAGGTATATAGAGTCAGTGTACATACTTGAATAGATAATTTGACCATTAATGAATCGAAAATTACTTTTATCGTAAGCGAGTACATTTTCTTCAACAAAACGTTGATATAAATGACTAGCTCCAAAATGAACAGATAATGAATCTTTCAAGAAATTATCAATTTTAAAAAGCCTAGGTGCGGTGTATCTGGCACTATCATAAGCTTCAAAACTATCACGCATTGTTAACGGTAAGCTTTCCGGTCTAAACTCTAATGGAAAAATCATGGAGGTATCATTAATCACAAAAGAGCCTGTCCAGTTTACCAACTCAAATTGACCTTCTTGTTCTAAGTACGGGCTCAAATTCAGTGTTTTAATATGCTGCCCTTCACCATTTGCTACTAAAAGATGTGTGGAATGAATTGGTAATAAATAGATGGTGTTCCAATCAATTATTTCAAACGCTTTGATTCTAGAATCACTCATTAGAATCACTTCAGAAAGATCAATAATGTGTTTCTCATCATCTTCTAGAGATTCAGCAATAATTTTTTTATTAGTGACTAAGTCGTAATGACATAAAAAAGTTTTACCATTTACTTTTGTCATTTTGCTGTTTCCTAAAAAACCATTCAGGTATTCCTTTTCATCAATATGGATTAGTTCTTGTTTTTTTTCAGTAGTGCACCCATAAGCTAAACTGATAAAAAAGATCCACAGAAGTATATTTGTCTTATTCATTTTTTTAAAAAAAGTATGGTTCCATAAATATGGAACCATACTGGTTAGAATTATTGTATGTTTAATTCATGACTACTAATAACGTCATTATTTTGGTCGAAAATTTGAATGTAGGTCAATATTTGGCCATTGGTTTGCACATATGTTCCTAAACTCTTCACAGTATAATCACCATTAATTACACTGGATACAACTAAGCTTCCAAAGATAGGATTGAGCTGGTTTTGTTCAGTGTCAAAAATGTCTGCAATATCAAAATTGTCTTCAGTATTAATGATATCTAAAACAGGATTAAAGGCAGATGCATCAACTGTAATTGTTGGACCACAACCTCCACCATATCCATAACATTCAACATGGGTTACTTCTCCAGTTGTGACGTTTGTTATGATTATAATATGGCGACCTTTATTACCTTTGGTAACAGCAATCTGTTCATCCAAAACTTCCGTTTTGTTGTTTTCTACTTGCTTTGCTGGCTCAATAATATCTTTATTGCAAGACATCAGAAGTAGGCAAATAGTTAACGAGCTTAATATTTTCAATTTCATAGTTTTAGTTTTATTAGTTAATAATTCGTTGTGCAAATTCAATTTCGTTGTTCTGGTTTTTAAATAAAACGTAAATAGCTGGGTCGCCAGTCTTACCATTACCTTTTTCTAAAGTTAAAGTTGCATCAATGACTCCATTAACTACATCTTCATTAAATAGTGTAATAAGTTCCGTTTCGTAAATAGAAAAAAGATTAGCAACTTCTGCATTGTCATTAGCATCAATGGCTATATAGATATCGTTGATGATGTCAGAGTTGCTTGCACCACAAACGCTTATGGTTACACCGCAATTACCTGGTGATCCTGTACATTCATAATAACAACTACCACCATCAGTACCACCACTATCATAGAGTTCCCATAAAATTAGACCAGCATATTGTGCTTTCTGAGTAATTTGTGATTCATTAGCTACTGGTGCCTCTTGTTTTATGAGTGGTTGTACTTCTTTTTGACAAGCCACTCCTAATAAAATACTGAACGTAAGTATTGATAATTTATATTTCATAATTTTAAGTTTAAATTCCCTACTAATAAAGTTGGTTACTTTAACACAGTTGCATGCAGGGGTATACAATTAGTTAAAGCGCATAGTTTAGTCAATCTGGAAATTGGCAAAATATGACTCATGAAAAGAATATTCCAGTACTCTTTTAGAAAAACACATGTAAGTATTAATTCATCTAACTTTCATGTGTTTATATCTCAAAGAAAAATAAAATATATTGCATTTACAAGTTTTCTATGAAATAAATTATTATTTAATAAGCTGTTTAGGTAGATGATATGTTATTTTTGTTAGAGTGTATCGGTAATGCAGCCGATTAAATTATTGCATTTAAGCTTTTATTGAGTTTGAAATAGTATTATTCAGGCTTTACTTTTAAAATTGACTAAGTAAATAGTCATGCTATTTTTTAGCTTTGTTAATGGGTAAGCAAAAGTGTGGTAAAATATTGAGTTTTGCTAGTTATGATGAATTAAGAACTTAAATCCACATAAACCACTTTTTTCGTTTCAAAGAATGGTTCGGAAAATTCATTTGTTAGCTCCAGGAATTCGTAATATTCTCTAATCGGTTTCATTTCGTCTGTCAAATCTCCACCTTTCAGATATAACAAGCCATTTGGAAAGGCGTTGTTATCATTTTTCTTTATTTTCTTTCTCACCCAAGTCAAAAACTTTGGCATGGCCGTAACAGCTCGACTGACTACAAAATCAAACTTATGCTTAATTTCTTCAGCTCTAATTTGCTTAGCGGTTACATTTTTTAGGCCAATTGTATCTTTTACGGCATTTGCTACTTTTATTTTTTTCCCAATTGAATCTGCTAAAAAGAAATGAGAGTCTGGAAACATAATTGCTAGTGGGATTCCTGGAAATCCACCACCAGTTCCTACATCTAAAATATCAGATCCAGCCTTAAAATTAATGGCTTTGGCTATGCCTAGAGAGTGTAGCACGTGCTTTTCGTAAAATTGATCAAAATCTTTTCTACTGACCACATTAATTTGGTCATTCCATTGCTTGTAAACATCATAAAGCGCAGTAAATTGAGCTTTTTGTTGGCTAGTCAGATTAGGAAAATATTTAAAAATAAGGTTGACACCATTAGTCATATTAGTGGTTTCCATTTTCTAAATCCTCAGCTGATTTCAAGACTTTTTCTTTAAGTGCCTCTTTGTAATTAGTTAATTTATTGAAAACGTTTTCATTAGAAGCTCCGATTATACTTGCAGCCAATAATCCCGCATTTTTTGCACCATTTAGCGCGACTGTAGCTACTGGAATTCCACCTGGCATTTGAAGTATTGATAGTACGGAATCCCAACCATCAATAGAATTGCTAGACTTAATCGGTACACCTATAACGGGTAAGGCGGTAAGCGAAGCTGTCATGCCAGGCAAGTGTGCTGCTCCTCCAGCGCCTGCAATAATTACTTTTATGCCTCTTTCATGAGCACTTTTGGCATAGTCAAACATTCTTTCCGGAGTTCGGTGAGCTGAAACAACGGTTATTTCATACTCAATTTCTAACTCTTTCAGTGCTTCTGCAGCTGCTTTCATAATCGGTAAATCCGACTGTGATCCCATAATAATTCCAACTTCTACCATATCTATTATTTATTGACTAATCACTTTAAATGTATCTTTTACTGCCAGTGCAATTTCCTTGGCTTTTTCCAAGTTAGGATTGACTACTGTTATATGTCCCATTTTTCTAAATGGCTTTGTATCTGATTTTCCATAGATGTGAGGTGTTACACCAGGCATAGATAAAACAGCTTGCATACCATGATACTTTACCTTTCCAGTAAATCTTTTTTCACCTAAAACATTTATCATTACACTTGGAATTACAATATCTGTACAACCGAGAGGTAAATTTAATATGGCTCTTAAATGTTGTTCAAATTGTGAGGTAAAATTCCCTTCAATGGTATGATGTCCGCTATTATGTGGACGTGGTGCAATTTCGTTAACAAGCAGTTCGCCTTCCTTTGTTAAAAACAACTCAACGGCTAAAATCCCTATAAAATCCAGTTTCTCAACCAAATTTTCAGCAATTTCTTGCGCTTTTTTTCCAATTTCATCTGTTACGTCAGCGGGAGAAAATAAGAACTCAACTAGATTGGCTTCTGGATTAAATTCTTGCTCAACCAGAGGGAAAGACTGAACTTCACCTTTTGCATTTCGAGCTACAATTACAGATAGTTCTTTGTCAAAATCTACAAATGTTTCTAAAATTGAAGGAGCATCAAATCCCTCTATAATGTCATTTTCATCTCTTAGTACTGTTACCCCTTTTCCATCATAACCACCAACTCGCATTTTTTGCATAAATGGCAATTCAGTAATGTATGATGATATTTCATTTCTGTTTTCAATTAAGTAAAAAGGAGCAGTTGGAATTTGGTGTTCAACATAAAACGCTTTTTGAGCGCCTTTGTCTTGAATCATTTCAATAATATGTGGTTGGGGATAGACTTTTACACCTTCTTTTTCTAGCTGCTTTAAAGCAAGAATGTTAACATTCTCTATTTCGATTGTTAATACATCTTTATCTTTTCCAAAAGCATAAACGGTATCATAATCTTTAATGTCGCCATCCGTAAAGTGATATGCTGCACTACTTGCGGGTAGTGAATGTCCTTGGTCTAAAATATAAACATTGACATCAAAATTAATGGCCTCCTGAATAAACATTCGCCCTAGCTGACCACCTCCTAAAATTCCAAGTTTGAATGTATCACTGTAAAATTCGGCCATTGAAAAAGTTTTGGCAAAGTTAAAATTAATTTGGAAAAAAGAGTGTTATTTTGCGCTCTCTTCGTCGTCTGTCACTTCTTCATATTCGGTAAATTCTGGCTCATTTGGAATAGAGTTTTGAGAATTACTTCGGTTAAAGCCTTGTGCATTGAATCTTTCAAATATTTTTGATTCCTTTTTTGTGGCGTTAGCAAAAGACTCACCTGAGATTAATTTTCCAATTATATTGGCTCCTCGAGACAAAGTATTCATCAATACAAAGGCTGCAATAACCATGAATATGAAACCAAAGAATGGTGTGTTGTAAATATTAATGATTGCAGCAGCAAACCAATTTGTAACTGGGTTACTGATGTAGGTTGGGAATATACTGCCTAGGATAAATAAGCCTATTGAACCAAAGATTAAAGCTATTTCTAATTTGGAGTCAAATGTAGATAGGATTCCTTTTAAAAATTGATTAGCTAGCCCTTTTATTTGAACAAAAGCTGCCCTGTTTTGGAATTTACCTATTAAATAGAAGAGGATTAAAACCGCACTAATAGTAATAGAAATACTTTGCTTGCCAATTAATATTGGGTCAGCGTTTACAATTTGAATAAACTGAACAATAACTGTTGAGAATAAAATGTATTTAATAATACGAACTGAATTCGTTTTTACTGGGCTTTGAATACTACTTGTTGCAAAATTGAATGTCAATTTAAATAGGCCCCAAAGAAATTCAAATACTGTAAAGCAAACGCCCAATAGGAAAAGGAAATGTAATACTTTCATTAATTATTATTTTTGAACTAAGGGAGCAAAAATTATACTAAACCAAATTTGTGCAATAAAATGGACAGATTGGCAGTTATTTCTTTTTATCGTTTGATTCTTCTTCCTTTTCGTCAGCTTTTCGCATCTCATCACCATTTTCATTGTAGAAGTGTTCTTCCAGTAATTTGTTTTTTTCCCATTTACCTTCATATTTAATGGTGCCGTCTTCATAGTATTCTTCCCAAGTACCATTCTTTTGGCCTTTTTTATACCGTTCAATAATCCAAGTGTTTCCGTTTTGAAATAATCGCTTAATTTGCCCTTCTCTCACACCATTCTTATAATTTTCGGTGTAAAATAACTTACCATCATCATAATAATATGATGATAATCCATCCTTATTCCCCAATTTAAAATTCTGTTCAATTGCTATTTCACCACTTTTAAAATATGTGCGATACATACCATCAAATTTGCCATTTTTGTATCCAATTTCTTTTTTGATTTTGCCAGGCTCATCATTTTCACTTCTAAAAAATTCTTTTTTAATACCTGTCAATTGTCCCGCCTGCCAAGTTTCAATTTTAAAAATATTTCCATCCGCATAGTAGAAAATATGTTTACCCTCTGCCTGACCGCCATAATAGTTTTTTTCCCATTTTAAAGTGCCATCTTTGTTATAGAATAGCCAAGTGCCATCTTCCTTGCCTTGATAGTGTGATCGAATCAGGTTTGCACTGCCATCTTCATAGTAAATAGTATCTTGCCCTTCTGCTCTTCCGTTTACAAACTGTAAATACATTTCTAAATTTTCATTAAAAAAACAAGACTTGCAAAAACCAGTATAAGGCTTGCCAGATTTTTGATGAAAAACGGCATTTTGGTCCTCATCAAAAGTAACAATGTCAGCACAATTTCGGACTCTTTCAAAACGGGCATCAGTACATTTTATAATAGGTTTTTGCGTTTTTTGTGGTGTTCCCTCTTGAGAAAATGAACTAAAAGTGATAACACAAAGGCATATTGTATAGAAAATTAATTTCATAAATGGTACGTTTCTTTTTATGATTCAAAATGCGTGCCGTCTTTCATTACTGAGTGCAGACATTCAATAAAGATAAAAAAAAACTAACGAAAACTGGTTTGAATTATTAACGCTTCCAAACTAATTCAGGGATAATGGCATCTTCATCTATAATATTGGCTTCTCTAAGGTTGTGCACAACATTATTTAGCATGACGTCACTAATCCAACCATGAATGGCCCATTCAGTTTTATGAAACCATTTTGTAACATCCTCCGGCTGTTGGTTATACCGTTTTGCAACTAGTGCAATGCTGTCTTTTGTTTGCATGAATTGATCACATCTATCATGTATTGCTCGTAATGTTCTAATCACACTATCTGGCGCTTCTTCCAAAATCTTGTTGGTAGCAGCTACCATAAAACAAGGCCATGGTGTTACAAATTGTCCAATTCTCTTGAGTGTTCCGTTGGTAACATAAGGCTTGGTAGTATATTTTTCCCAATAAAAAACATCTGTCTCCTTTTGAGTTAAAGAGTCAAGTGCCCCGTCTAGGTTTTTGATGATTGAAAATTGTGATGTATCAATAACGTGTTCGTTCTCTACTGCATCTACAATAGCCATTAAATGCGAACCAGACCCAAATCGACTGATGGCATATTTTTTATCATAAATTTGCTTGTGATGTTCTAATTGATTATCGATCCCAGTATGAATTCCCCAAATTAATGGCGTATTAACGTATCCTGAAATAATTTTTGATTGATTTCCAGCAATGATATCTTTCACAATGCCTTCAGTTAATAATACACACATGTCTACTTCACCATCTCTCAAGGCTTTTGTCATTTGTCCAGTACCTCCTCTAAAATCGGTCCATTCCAAATCAACACCTCTTCGTTCAAATTCTCCTTCTTCTTTTGCTAAATGAATCGGCAGATTGAAATGTTCAGGTACACCACCAATTCTTATTTTTTGTAAACTCATTTTTTTCTGTTTGTGCGGTTTTGCGTTCAATTAGAAGTTCAGATAACTCGCAATGTCAAATTTATAGCATAAAGGTAATAGAACTTGAAGTTTCTGCAATTTTTTCCAGGTAGGTTTTTAATTTAAAGTTAGGGCCTCTTTTTTCCTAAAACAGCAAATACATAAACTATAATTATTTAAGCCGTTGTGAACTAATTGACTTCCTCCAACTTCAAAACTCTAGTAGTTGCCTCTCGAGTCGCCAAACACAAATCGCCATCTTCAATTAAAGAGCAGCCATAAGTGGGTATGAACTCACGTAATTTGTTTTGCCATTCTTTGGTTTCCATTTGCTCAGGAAAGCATGTTTTTAATACGTCGATCATTATTGAAACAGAGGTTGATGCTCCAGGAGAAGCTCCCAGCAAGGCAGCTAAGGAACCATCAGTATCACTTACTATTTCTGTTCCAAACTTTAGAACACCTCCCTCATTTTCATCTTTTTTGATAATTTGAACCCGTTGCCCAGCTTGTACCAATTCCCAATCATCAAAATTGGCATCAGGATAATATTTTTTAAGCATGTCAAATCGGTCTTCGGGTGATTGAATCACTTGCTTAACCAAGTATTTTGTTAAGGCAAAATTCTTAATTCCGGCTGATAGTAGCGGCCAAATATTATGAACTTCTAATGATAATGGTAAATCAAAATAAGATCCGAATTTTAAAAATTTGGTTGAAAAGCCGGCATAAGGACCAAAAAGCAGTGATTTCTTCCCATCTAACATTCTAGTATCTAAATGAGGCACTGACATTGGAGGTGAACCTGTTTCAGCCATCCCATAAACTTTGGCTTCGTGTTTGGCAATCACATCCGGGTTGTTACATTTTAACCACTGACCACTAACAGGGAAACCAGCATAACCTTTAGTCTGGGGTAAATCGGTTTTTTCTAACAGAGGAATAGCGCCACCACCAGCACCAATAAATACAAAATCAGTTTTAAATTGAAAGTATTCTTTATCGCTTAAATCTTTCACACCAGCTTGCCATTGACCAGAATCCAGTTTTTCAAAATCTTGAATTTCGTGTCCTAAATGTAATTCAACACCTTCAGCCCCTTTTAAATGCTGAATCATCCCTCGCGTTAACGCACCAAAGTTTACATCTGTGCCTATCGCCATCTTTGTAGCTGCGATTTTATCTGATCCATTTCTATTTTCCATTATTAGGGGCACCCATTCTGATATTTTGTGATGATCTTCGGAATACAACATGTCTTTAAAAATGGCATATTGCTGGTAGGTCTCGTATCGTTTTTTTAAGAATTTGACATTTTCATCTCCCCAAACAAAACTCATGTGGTCTATATCATTTATGAAGGGTGTTTTAGATTCAATTAGTTTGTTAGCGATCAGATAGGCCCAAAATTGTTTAGATATTTCGAAAGATTCTGCAATTTTTAATGCCTTAGTCATGTCAATAGATCCATCCTCTCTTTGCGGTGTGTAATTCAATTCACAGAAAGCAGAGTGCCCTGTGCCAGCATTATTCCAAGCTGCTGAACTTTCAGCACCAACAGAATCTAAACGTTCATAAATAGAAATTTTAGCTGAAGGATTTAATAGCTTGATTAATGTGCCAAGCGTTGCACTCATAATTCCAGCGCCAATTAATGTATAATGTTTTGGAGAATTTGTCATAACTTAAATGTCTTGGTTTAAAGTTAATCTTATTTTATAAAAATCGTAAATTAGCGGGTATTCAAATTTATATATGTCAGATCCATTTTATATTATAAAACCTAAGACTAAAAAAGTGCCCATTATTATCAGTGTGCCTCATTCGGGTACTGAATTTCCAGCAGAAATACAAGGTGATTATTTAGATTCTCAGAAAAAAATATTAGATGATACAGATTGGTTTGTGCATGATGTATATGATTTTGCTTCAGAATTAGGAATAACTATTATTAGAGCAAAGTATAGCCGTTGGGCTATAGATTTAAATAGAGATCCAGAAAGTAAACCATTATATAATGATGGCAGAATTATTACTGGACTGTGCTCAACTACTGATTTTTTTGGAAAACCAATTTACAAAGCGGCTCAAGATCCAACTCAGGCGGAAATAGAAAGAAGACTTGACAATTATTATTGGCCATACTATAATAAAGTCCAAGCCTTGCTGGATGCACGAAAAGCTGAATTTGGCAAAGTATTATTATGGGATGCGCATTCTATCCGCCGACTAGTTCCTACCATTCAAAAGAATCCATTTCCAGATATGATTTTAGGAAATGATAATGGAAAAACAGCAAGTAGCGGTATTATTGACATGGCATTTAGTGCTCTGAAAAAAGGTCTTTATCAAATTAATCATAATAGCCCCTTTAAAGGTGGCCATATTACAAGGTATTTCGGTAAGCCGGACGAAAGTCAACATGCCCTTCAATTAGAGATGAACAAGATTCTTTATATGGATGATGCCGAGATGAAGTATGATGCTGTAAGAGCTAGTAAAGTTAAGTCTGTTTTGAAACCTGTTTTTGAGCAATTAATAAAAGGGTTAGCTGATTAACAAAATGATGATTTTAGGCGATTTACTTACCTTATAATAAGTCGTTCATTATATGTATCGGTTAAGGTGTTTACTTTAATTATATAACAGCCAGCAGATAGTTCAAGATCTAGATTGATTTCAGATTGATTTAAAATTGATTTTTCGTAAACAAGCTGTCCACGAGCATTGACAATCTGAACAATACCGTCTTTCATAATATTAGGAGTTTGAATTGTAAAGTGATTTGAGGCCGGATTAGGAAAAAGTACAAGTGATTGGGGTTTGACT
>JBGCFR010000008.1:0-59085 GCA_045107045.1 Crocinitomicaceae bacterium | reverse complement strand
ACTTAAAATTTTAATGATGGTGCCATCTGAAGCTGATGCTTACAAATATGCCTTGTGCATGGAATTGCGTCAAGATGGCTTTAGGTATGCTTTTATAGACCCTAAGTCCAAAGTCGTTGCTTATTATAATTCGATAGAATTTGACACTGTTGACCAAGAAGGGTTAGCTGCCATACTAGATAATTCTGCTTATTTTAAGTATGAGTTTCAATCTGTTTTAATTTCCGTGTCTTCTGCAAGACATACTATAGTTCCTGATGCCATTTTTAACGCCTCAAATCCAAAGGATATCTTTAAGTTGAATCATACTTCACCAATTGACAATTTGGATTATAGACGACTTCCTGAGCTTGGACTCATTAGTATTTATGAAATTCCACTTTGGATAAAATCTGTTTTTGTTAAGCGTTTTTTAAGGTCTAAAATTAACCATCACTCAACAGTTCTATTAAAAGGAATTTTTGCTACCAGCCAATATAAACCTAAGGCCTATTTATATAAGGAACACGGACTATTTTATATTGCAATGACTGATAAAAATAAATTGATTTTCTTTAACTTATTTGAATCAAAAGAATTGGCTGACTTAGTGTATTATTATTTGTACTCGCTAGAACAGAAGGGGTTTGATGCAACCCAAATTGTACTAACGGTTTTCGGTCTTGATGAAGGAGATGAGGTGTATAGACAGTTAAAGGACTTGGTGTCTTCACCCATTGAATTATCGAAAAAGACGAATCAGCAAAATTTATTCATGTTAACAAACCAATTATTGTGCGTGTAATTAGAGGAAAGTATAGAAGTAGACGTTTTTCTCCTCCAAAAAATTTTCCTTCACGACCAACAACCGATTTCGCAAAAGAAAGCTTATTTAATATTCTTGAAAATAGAATTGAATTAGACGGCTTAGACGTCCTCGATTTATTTGCAGGTACAGGTAACATCAGTCTTGAATTTTTGTCAAGAGGAGCTGAGTCCGTCTTGAGTATAGATCAAAACTATCCCGCTTATAAATATATGAAAACCACCCAGCATGAGTTGAATGAAGGTGGCTGGCAAATATTAAAACAAGATGTATTTAAGTTTGTGCCAAAAATTAACCAAAAATACTCACTCATTTTTGCGGATCCTCCTTTTGGACTAAAAGGTGTTAATAGTATTCCTGACCTAATTTTTGACAATGAGATTTTAAAACCTGACGGTGATTTAATCATAGAACATGGTCAAGAAACAGATTTTTCGAATCATCCGAAATTTATAGAAATTAGAAAGTATGGCGGTGTCAACTTTAGTTTTTTTAACTTAGTATAAATTTAAACCAAACTAACATGGATATTATTGGTGTTTTCCCTGGATCTTTTGATCCATTTACAAAAGGTCATGAAAATATTGTTAATCGATTTTTACCGCTATTTGATCAAATAATTATTGGAATAGGTGGTAATACATCAAAAAAGTATATGTATTCGCTTGAAAGCCGAATTAATCATATTGAATCAATTTATAAAACCGAACCAAAAATTGTAATAGAATGTTATGAAGGCCTAACCGTTGATTTTTGTAAAGAAAAAAAGGCTCAGTATTTGCTACGTGGTTTAAGGAATACAACTGATTTTAATTATGAAAAATCTATTGCATTGATGAATAAGGAGTTAATGAATATTGAAACGTTGTTTTTAATGACTGATGCTGAATTATCTCATTTGAGCTCTACAATTATTAGGGAAATAGCTAAAAGTGAAGGTGATATTACTTCATTTGTAACAAATTACGATCGGTTAATTATAGAATAGGTGAATCAAATTTTTGGATATATTATATTGCTTTTAATAACTGGCTTTAGTGCTGCTGCAACTACTATACACGGTTTTGCACCGGAATTTATAGGTGAGAAGGTAATCATGTACACCTATTCCGATTTTTTAACACTAAATAAAGTCGTTTTAGGTGAAGCAGTCGTTGAGGCAAAAGACTCATCCTTTTCAATTCATTATGAAGGTAAGCGTATTTATAAGGTCTTACTAGAGATTGAAAATACAAATGCTGAGATTTATTTACAACCAAGTTCACATTATGAAATTTATTACAAACGCGGTAAAGATTATGCCAATGCGTTTGGAAGCCAAAAGGCAACTACGTATTTTAAAAATTTAGACACGAGTGATATCAATTATAAGGTATTACAATACAGTAATTGGTTTGATGAATACTTGTACTTAAATCAAGAGGACATCTTAAGAGGGGGCATTGCACCCTATATTGATACATTTAAAATGTATGCTTATGAGGCTTATGCCAAGGAAACCAATCCTTACTTCGTTAACTATGTACGTTATAATATTGCAACACTTGAAAAATTAAAAGTTGGTGCTAGATATCGAAAACCAAAAGTTGCATTGTACATGGAGTACATTAAACCGTTTCCAGTATTTGCCTTTAATGATCAGTATATGGATTATTTGAAAGGTTTTTATAGCAATAACTTTAATAGTTTTGATAATCAGATTCAATCCGATATCGTTTTAGCTATTCACCATTCTAGCCCTAGCAGATTGATGACTGCAATGCATAGAGACCCATACTATGATAAAGATGAAATAAGAGAATTAATGATGGTCAGGATGCTTGGTAATGCATACTATACTAACCAATATAAAAAGAAGAATATCAAAGTAATGTTAGATTCTGTTGCAGATTATGCAAAGTTTCGAAGCAGTGGTTTAGCGGCAAATAATATTTTAAAAGAAGTGACCAGTGTGGCAACCGGTTATCCAGCGCCACAGTTTGAATTTGAATGGAATGGTGAGTCTGTAAAGCTATCGCAGTATAAAGACAAGTTTGTATACGTCAATTTTTTTGCAAAATGGAATACAGAATCAGTAAAGGAAATGCTTATTCTTGAAGAGTTAGTGGCTACGTATGGAGATTATATACAGTTTGTTTCTTTTTGCGTGGATAAATCTGAGGCAGAGTATGAGGCCTTTATGAAAGAGCATCCAAATTTAAATTGGCCGATTGTATATTTGGGAGAACGACATGAGATATCGAAAGAATACCAAGTGGCCTCAATTCCTTATTTTATTCTAATTGATCAATCTGGTTTTATATCAAGTGCTCCAGCATTGAGTCCTTCTCCAGATGGATTAAATAGGACCATTGAAACTACTTTTAAGTTTATTAAGAGTAAGCTAGATTAATTTTATATCAATGATTATATTGTGTTTCGGACCCTTATTGATTGAATCTTTACATTAGATAAGTAATAAAAAGGAAATTTAAAAGGAGTTTAAAATATAATACTCCTGCATGAATCACAGAGTTTACCTGAACTTTTATCAATCGTTTTTATCGTTTCATTAGCGTCATTCATTAAACAATTTAGGGTAGGGCAATGACGTAATCCGAAAACATGGCCAACTTCGTGATTGCAAATCCGGGTGAATCGAGTTAAGTAACCAGAATTTGAAACACGTTTTTTTAATCGATAATTGGAAACAACGCAAGAATAACCATTCACTCTGCCCAAACCAAAAATAGCCCAATCGGTATAGGTACTTTTCGGAGTTTTTACAAGGCCTGTTTCCTTGTCTATTTTTGTAATGGCAATGTCTGTTTTAGTTAAACCTAGCATAACATCAATACTGTCTGGTTTCTGTTGATCTAAAAAATTAAGTAAGGAGTCAGCTCTGTACCTGAACGATTTGATACGAGTGATATGTGAATCAGGAGCTTTTTTTATAGGTAAAACAACAACTCGGCATTGAAATGTATGGATTAATGAATCAGATATTACCGCCAATTCCGATTCAGTAAATTCATCTAATAGCTGCAGTCCAATTGTTTTGTAACTGATTCGCTTTTGGCAAGCCAATGATAGTAAAATCAATAAAAAGTAAACACTAGTTTTCAACAGCAAGCAAAGTATTCATTAATAGTGAAGCAATGGTCATTGGTCCAACACCACCCGGAACTGGTGTAATAAATGATGCTTTTTTGGATACTTCGTCAAAATTTACATCTCCTAAAAGCCTGAAACCTGACTTTTTGCTATCATCTGATATTCTTGTTATCCCAACATCAACAACCACAACACCTTCTTTAACCATGTCACCGGTGATAAATTCTGTTTTTCCAAGGGCTACAATCAATATGTCAGCACTTTTGGTTATCTCCTCAAGGTTTTGTGTGCGAGAGTGGGTTAGGGTGACCGTGCTATTACCTACTTTATTATTTCTTGACATTAGTATACTCATTGGGGAGCCTACTATATGGCTTCTACCAACTACAACGCAGTGTTTGCCTGAAGTTTCAATGTTATAGCGGTCTAGTAGTTGTATGATTCCATAAGGCGTTGCTGGAAGAAAAGCAGGTAGGTCAAGCACCATTTTTCCAATGTTTTCTGGGTGGAAACCATCCACATCCTTTAAAGGATCAATAGCTTGTGTGATTCTTAACTCATTAATGTGTTTTGGTAGAGGTAATTGAACAATGTATCCATCCAGATTTTTGTCATTATTTAGCTCATTAATTTTTGCCAATAGATCTTCTTCCGAAATATCAGCAGAAAGTTTAATTAGACTTGAATCAAAACCAACATAATCACAAGCTTTAACTTTCGCATTTACATAGGTTAAACTTGCACCATTTTCACCAACTAGCACTGCTGCCAAATGTGGTTTTTTTAGTCCATTTGCTACTCTTTTTGAAACCTTTTCCTTGATTTCATTTTTAATATCTAGCGAAGTTTTTTTACCGTCTAATAATATCATGAATGATTGAGATTTTAAAAATCAAATATACAAAAAAAGGAGATGCTTAAGCACCTCCTTTCTTAAACAACTAACTAAAATTTAAACTATTCAGCACCTCTTTCTAATTGAACTTCTTCTATTGTTACCTCACCACCATCATTGCCCCAGCTGTTAAGTATATAATTAATAACATCTTTTACTTCTTGATCAGTAATAACTTGAGGTGGCATTATTCCTGAATAGACTTTACCATTTACCGTAATTTCACCTTCTGATCCATGAATGACTTGAGCAATGGCTCTATTTTTGTCTTTCATTAAATAATCAGAACCGGCTAAGGGTGGGAACGCTCCTTCCATACCATTTCCATCAGCTTGGTGGCAAGCAATACATGTCTTATTGTAAACTGCTTCTCCAGCGGAATATTTTGAATCTTCTTTTACTTCACTAATTGTCTCATTGGTTGCCTTAGAAAAATCCTCTGTTGGAATATTTTCTCCTCCACATGATAAGAATAGATTAGTAATAAGTACTAAGCTAAGGTAATAATATTCTTTTTTCATACTCATTATTTTCTTTAAAGATAAGCCATAATATAGAGTGATACAAATGACTTATGTCATTCAATGCAATGTATTATGTCAAATTTTTTTTATTCGCGATAGCTTGATTTTATTTACATTTTTTTTGAAAGTCTTGCCAAATGACTTCTTGAGGTACAGGTGCTGTTATTGTCAAAGTTTCTTTAGAAACAGGGTGTATAAATTCAATTGAACGGGCATGCAAATGAATCGAACCATCTTTATTTGGCCTTTTAGCACCATATTTTAAGTCTCCCTTAATAATACAATTGATGTTTGAAAGTTGCACTCTAATTTGATGATGACGACCAGTGAATGGGGTTATTTCAAGATAAAAATATCGGTCACCTTTGTTTAAAAACTGATAGGAGAGAGTGGCCTTTTTACTTCCCTTTATTTCATTCTGATGAGCATAACTTTTGTTCTGTCTTTCATTTTTAATTAAAAAATCTGTTAGTTCACCACTTTTAATCTGGGGCGCTTTTTCGGTCACAGCCCAATATGTTTTTTGAATATCTTTAGTTTGAAACAATTTGTTCATTCTTGTTAAAGCCTTACTTGTTTTAGCAAATATTACTAAGCCAGATGTTGGCCTGTCTAGTCTATGAACAGTTCCTAAATAAACGTTTCCAGGTTTATTATATTTATTCTTTAAGAATGTTTTTAGTAATTCATTCAGAGGTTCATCTCCGGTTTTATCGCCTTGGACTATATCACCACTTCTTTTATTTATTACTAATAAATGATTGTCTTCAAAAAGGATTTCGGGTTGGTATAATTTAGGCATAGAGATTAAAATTACAAAAAATAGTATTCAAAAAAAAAGCCCTTACCAAAAGGTAAGAGCTTTTATTAATCTAAATATTGATTAGTTTACCTTTGTAGATAAATCAGCACCAGCTTTAAACTTTACAACGTTTTTTGCTGCTATTTGAATTTCTTTTCCTGTTTGAGGGTTTCTTCCTGTTCTAGCAGCTCTGTTAGAAACTGAGAAAGAACCAAAACCTACTAAAGAAATTTTATCTCCTTTTTTCAAAGCACCTTCAGTGGCAGAAATAAATCCTTCTAAGGCTTTTTTTGAGTCTGCTTTTGATAATCCTGAGTTGTCAGCGATTGCGTCTACTAATTCTGATTTGTTCATTTTTTTGTTTTTTAATTTGGTTAAACAATTTATTTGAGACGAATATATATTAAAATCCTTAGTTGTCAATAGCTTCAGGACTAAATGCTCTGTTTTTGTTAATAAAACAGGTCAATTGTTAATAAACCCAGTAAAAAAAGCTTGATTTCCCTATGTTCCCTTGCCTTTCTGCTATACAGGGTGCCATTCTAATATATTAAATCCCTTCAAAAAGTCACTAGTTGGCATCCTTTTTTTTCCTTCAAGCTGCAATTCCATAATTTGTAGCCATCCATTTGCACATCCAAACCACAATTTGTCATCTTCTAATTTTAATTTGGCAACATTATTAGTGCTGTCTACTATATAGTCCACCATAAAAAGCTTAAGCGTTTTATTCACATTTCCATCAGTTATGGATGTAAATGCTGTGGGGTAAGGTGATAGTCCTCTGATTTTATTAAAAATGTCAATTGCATGATTAGACCAATCTATTTTGCAATCAGACTTGAAAATTTTAGGAGCATGACTGACTTCTGATTCTGGTTGCGGTTTTTTTGTTGCTTTGCCATCAAAAATATCATGAACAGTTCTCACTATTAAATCTGCACCAATAACCATTAATCTATCATGAACAGATCCTCCGGTATCATTTTTAGTAATAACAGTGCTTGCACTATCAATAATCTGACCTGTGTCAATTTGTTGCTCTATAAAGAAGGTGGTAACACCAGTTTCAGCATCTCCATTTATGACTGCCCAATTAATTGGAGCAGCGCCTCTGTATTTTGGCAGCAGCGAACCATGCAAATTGATAGTTCCTAATCTGGGCATTTGCCAAACTAATGCTGGTAGCATTCTAAAAGCAACGACAACAAATAGGTCAGCATTTATTTCTTGTAATTCTCTGACAAAAGCATCTGCTTTTAGTTTTTCAGGTTGTAAAACTAGAATCTCATGTTTAAGCGCAAACTCTTTAACAGCTGATTGTTTTAATTTTTGGCCTCTGCCAGCTGGTCTATCTGGAGCAGTAACCACAGCAGCCACCTGAACGTTTGAATCTAGTATTTTAGATAATGAGGCTACTGCAAAATCAGGCGTCCCCATAAATACAATTCTTTTAATCATTTTGTATTTTTTTTTGGTAATATAATAGGTATAATATAGAAAGTAAGCCTGTAACTCCAAAATAAAGATATTCGACTGTCCAAATAACTATAATATTGGATTGCCATTGAATAATGAATAAATAGGCAAATAAAAGGTAAATGACAATCGATACTATTTCAATAATCATTGACTGAAAAGTTTTTCCAATAGCAGCCACTGTCTGATATATTACAGAAACTATTGAAAAAATAAGCATTGAACCAAATACGAGTCTTAATACTTTAACTGATGCCTTAATTACTTCAGTATTATCTGTAATTAAACCTAAAAGAAATTTTGGGTAAAGTATGGCACCATGAAAAAATATTAAGTATCCAGAAACACTCATCAATAATATACGCCTAATTGCTAGTTTTACATTCTTGATTTCATTTTTAGCGTGATAGTAGGATACATAAGTTCTTGTAGTCGCAGCAAATCCAAAAATGGGGATAAAGGAAATGAAGAATAAATTTCTGACCACATGGGAGACTTCTAGTTCAAAAGCTCCACGTTGTTCAATTAATGAAAAGAAAATATACCATGTGGCTATTGACAAAAAGCCGCTTCCCATTAATGGATAACTTAATTTAAGTAAGTGTTGAATTTTTTTGAGAGAAATGCGTTTAATAAAAGTGAATTGATAATTATGGATAGCTTTATTCTTTATAAGAACTATGACTAAGAATATTGCTGTAATGGCTTCCGCAATACTAGATGCTAGTCCAGCGCCACCAACTCCCATTTCAGGCAACCCGAAGTAGCCATAAATTAAACCAAAATCTAAAAATATATTTAAAGTAGCTAAAAGTATAGAGCTAAAAATAATTATTCTAGTTTTGCCAATTCCAATAAAAAAAGCCATAGCTGATAACTGTATGCCTGCAAACAATAGTCCCCAAATTCTGTACGAAAGAAAATCATTCATGGCTAAACCAATGTTGTGATTTTTGACTAATGTCTGGGTAAATAGAGGCATTGACAGGTACAGTAGTACTATAAGAACGACAGATAAGACCACTTGACTAATAAAGGAGTGATTAATTGAACTGTTTAGAGATTTGCGTTCATCAAGACCATATTCTTTGGCAATTTGTATTTGAGTGCCATCTCCAAGGCCTTTTGAAATCATAAAAAAAACAATAAACAATAGGCCAGCATTGTTAGCGGCGTTGAATGCTATTGTACCTAGTTTGTTGACCAGTATAGCATCTGTTATCATGACGATATTCTGAATGAAAGTGCCGATCATTATTGGTGCAGCAACCTTAATAATTGTTTTTTTATTCAGACTTAGCATTTATAGAAAATAATCGTTTTATTTGTTCTTTACCCAAACACCAAAAGTATCCAATGTTAAAACATTATTTGTTATTTATAACAATTATTTTATTTACTAATTTAAGAGTGTCGGCACAGGAAAACACACTTGATTTTGAAAACTTAATCGATTCAGCAAAAAAATATTCAAGCCATAGAGCGGAGGATAGAGATTTAGCTGAGGTATATTTCAGAGAGGCTTATAAAAAATTATCATCTTTAAATGACCCTTATTCTACAGCTGAGTATTACTTTGAGAAATCATTCCTATCGATTATGAGTAATAAACCAGATTTAGCGGAAAAGGAGTGTGAGCTAGGTTTAATGGCTATTATAAATAAACCAAAAACTATTACCTATTATAATTTAAACCGAAGAATGGCAACAAATTATTATGTCAACGGTAATTATGATAAATCTATAATAAAGTTTCTTGATATTCTTTTTAGCATTAATAGTAATGATTATGAAGCAGGTTTAAATTCTATAAAAATTAAAGAAATAGAGGCACATGCTTTGAGCAGTGTAGGAAGAATCAATTACATTCTATTTGCTGAAAAAAAATCAATTGATTATTTTCAAAAGGCTATTATAAAGTATGATGAGCTAAACAACGAGTCCATGTTAAAGCATTGCTATTTTGGATTAGCGAATGCATACATTGAGCAGGGAAATCTAGCAAATGCTGCTTTGTATATTGACAAAGGTTTTAAAATTCCTGAAAACAAAAGAAACCGTATAGAATTGAGTAATTTCTATTTGACTTATTGCCATTTTTTATTAGAGGACAATCAACTTGATTCAGCTCTTTTTTATATTGATACTGCTTCGTCAATTATGGTACAGTTTGGTGATTTGGCAGGTGTGAACTTGGCTAACATATACAAAGGACAATACTACTATCAATCGGGAGACTATAGCAGTGCTTTAGATATATTAGAGAGGACTTTAATGAATATGGAAAATGGAGAAGTAGATCGTTTGCTAATAAAGTCTCAATTATTATTAGCGAAAACTCATGCCAAGATTGGTAATTATGGAAGTGCTTACCGGTATATGAGAATGAGCCTGAATTTACAAAACGAAATTTTAAAGAATGCGGAAGTATTCTTCTCACACGAATTTGAAAATCAGCTTGAGTTGAATAGAAACGATTATTTAGATAGTATTAAATCTATTACTGGTGAATATCAATTAAATAAAGCTCAGTCAGAATTAAAAGAGAAGTCAACTGCTAATAAATTTTTGCTGTTAATAATTGCGATATTTGTTATACTAACACCAATTCTATTTATCATACTCCGTATTAATTATAAAACGAATAAAAAATTGAATAAAACGATTGATGAGAAAGGTATTCTATTTAAAGAAGTACATCACAGAGTGAAAAATAATTTCCAAGTTATTTCTAGCTTAATGAACTTGCAAAAGCATACAGGTTTGTATCCCGAAACGGATGATATTCTAACGCAAACTCAGCAACGTATATCGTCAATGGCCTTAGTGCATGAATTACTATACCAACATGATGAAGTAGATGAAATTGATATTGGTATTTATATCAATGAATTAGTCGCTTCGACACGACAAGCCTATAATTCTGAGGAAACCGATATTACTTTCTCAATCAACACTAACAACATAGTTCTTAAATTAGAGCAAGCCATTCCATTAGGTTTAATTCTAAATGAAGCAGTGACCAACTCAGTAAAACATGCATTTAATAGTCAAAAGCAAGGAAAAATAGTGATTAACTTGGAATTAGTGAATGATGGTAAGTACTTTCTTCTAATTGGCGACAATGGTATTGGCATTCCTGAAAGTGGTTTAGAAAATAACACATTGGGTCTAGAACTAATTGATGTGTTAACAGAACAAATTAATGGAGAAAAAAATATTTTCAATCAGAATGGGACAAAAATAGAAATTAGATTCAGCGTTTAATTAGTTTCAAAAATCAATATCTAAACCAAACATCTTTCTAAACTTAACCAAGCTTTGATTTTCTTTACTAAGTCCATCAAAAACAGACTTATTGTCAGTAAAACTCGCTTTTGTCATTTCAATTCTATTATACTCTAAGTTAAGTTTACTATTTTGTAAACGATCACGTAAATATCCTAAAAATTCTGGTTTAATGGCATTTATCTGCTCCTCCTGGTTACTATTATTAATATCAATGGTAATAACTAGATCAGAACTAAGTCTATGATTTGCCGCATTTAAGGTAGAAAATAGGCTGCTTTTTTTATCACGTTGTAGTTTCAATATAAAGGACTTCCATGCATGGTCTAGCAAGTCCGGTGTAACGGTTTGGTTCATTTCTACACCTCTTTCAAGTTCAGGATTTTTTGTTTCCTTTTGTTTCGGTGGATTGAGGATACTGTTAATACCAACATTTGAAGACTGTAGTTTGCCTGTTGGTTTTACTAGTTTTTTTGGTTTGGGTATTTGTTGTCCAATATGTGATGTTTGAGCTGTTGGTTTAGCAGGAGTAGGCTCAGACTTGATTTGAACTTGCTTAAGTTGTCCGTCAAATGCAATGATTTCTATGTCTCTAAAGTCAATTAGATTTTTTTTTTTTCTAAATTGGCTTGAATCGAAGACAATTTCATGAGGGAAATTTCAACATGGAGGCGTTTGTTTCTTGCACCTTTGAAATTAAACTCAGTATCTTTTAATAAATCTAAAGCCAATAGAATAAATTGAGTTGGGCAATTTAGAGCTTGAGTTTTATAAGCCTCTTTAATATCACTCGGCACTTCTAAAAGCTTAAGAGAGTCCTCATTTTTACAAACAAGCAGGTTTCTCAAATGCTCTGCTAAACCAACAATAAATTGAGAGCCATCAAACCCTTTTTCTAAAATATCATTGTAAATGACTAGATTGGAATTGATTTCAGAAGCTAATGCAAAATCAATAATTTTGAAATAGTAATCGTAGTCCAAAACATTTAAGTTCTCAATTACCGATTCATAGGTAATGTTACCGCCACTAAAGGATACTATTTGATCAAAAATGGAGAGAGCGTCTCTTAATGCACCGTCAGCTTTCTGGCCGATAATGTGAAGGGCCTTTTCATCTGTCTTTACATTTTCTTTTTTGCTAATGCCTTGGAGATGTGATACAATATCATCCACATTTATTCTGTGAAAATCAAAAATTTGACACCTAGATAATATAGTGGGCAGAATTTTATGTTTTTCAGTAGTTGCTAATATGAAAATGGCATGCTCTGGTGGCTCTTCTAATGTTTTAAGAAAGGCATTAAATGCCGCTTGAGAAAGCATGTGAACCTCGTCAATTATAAAAATTTTATACTTGCCAACTTGTGGAGCAATTCTCACCTGATCAATCAAATTTCGAATGTCTTCAACCGAATTATTTGAGGCAGCATCTAGCTCGAGAATATTGAATGAATGCCCTTCATTAAATGAAGTGCAAGACTCACAAGTATTGCAAGGTTCTGCTTTTTCATCCAAATTGAAGCAGTTAATTGTTTTAGCTAAAATTCTTGCAGTGGTGGTTTTACCAACACCACGTGATCCACAAAATAAAAAAGCTTGGGCTAAATGTTGTTTATTAATTGCATTTTTAAGCGTTGTCGTAATAGAAGGTTGCCCTACAACTGTGTTGAAGGTTTGTGGACGATACTTGCGGGCTGAAACAACAAAATTACTCATAATTGATGGGTACAAATATAATTTTTCTGACTGTATTTTGCTTTCTTTGTTCTGAAATAATACTTATTGTTGATAAGTATTGATTTTTCAGAATAAAATCTTATCTTTGCAGCCAATTTAAAAACAAAATAATATGAATAGGTACGAAACTGTTTTCATTTTAACTCCCGTTTTGTCTGAAGACCAGGCAAAGGAAGCAGTAAAAGTCTTTGAAGATTATGTTGCCAATAATGGTGGTAAAATAGTGCACAAAGAATTCTGGGGTATGAAAAAAATGGCATACCCAATCCAGAAAAAAACAACTGGATTCTACAATTTAATTGAATTTGAAGCTGATGGTGAATTGATCCGTAAGTTAGAAGTTGAGTATAAGCGTGACGAGCGTATTATGCGTTTCTTAACTATTAAAATGGAGAAGCATCATGTTGCCTTTGCTGAAAAGTTTAGAGGTAAAACATTAGCGAAGTAATTATTAATCAATTAATTTAAAAGAATTATGGCATCAGATATTAGATATTTAAATCCAATCAGTATTGAAATCAAAAAAGAAAAATACTGTAGATTCAAAAAAAGTGGTATTAAATATGTGGATTATAAAAATCCAGATTACTTAATAAAGTTTATTAACGAGCAAGGTAAAATTTTACCAAGACGTTTAACAGGTACATCACAAAAATACCAAAAGAAGGTAAACAAGGCGGTAAAACGAGCTAGACACTTAGCTATTTTACCTTATGTAGCAGATATGATGAAGTAAAATTCAGTTCTGTATTGTTAAACACTTAAAAAACTTATCATGGAAGTTATATTAAAGAAAAATGTAGATAAATTAGGATATAAAGATGAAGTTGTATCAGTGAAAGCTGGGTACGGAAGAAATTTTTTAATTCCTCAAGGCTATGCAAAATTAGCGACTGTTTCAGAGAAAAAAGCACATGCTGAAGTAATGAAACAAAAGTCCCATAAAGACTCAAAAATTAAGGAAGATGCACAAGCAATAGCTGCTAAACTAGATGGTTTGACTGTTAAGATTGTTGCAAAAGTTGGTGAGAATGGTAAAATATTCGGATCAGTTAATTCAATTTTAATTGCTGATGCCTTAAAAGCTGAAGGTGTTGAAATTGATAGAAAATCTATTAAGATTGTTGATGAACCAATAAGAGAAATTGGGACTTATGATGCATCTGCTAACTTACACAAAGAAGTAAAGCAAGATTTCAAATTTGAGGTAGTTGGTGAGTAATTAGCCATCCTACTAAAATTATTAAAGCCTCTTCAGATGAAGGGGCTTTTTCGTTTTTGATTGTTTTAATCTTCGCACAATTTAGCGTCTTGGATTAATCTTATTTTTAATAAGCTGGTTAGCTACCGCATCCGTTGTTTTAACAAGGAATTCTTTTTCAATAACAGTGAGTGCTTTTATGGCATCCTTGTATTTCATAAATTCATACATAAGAATAGAATTTCCAAACTCTTCAGTTAATAGAATGTCGTATGTTTTAGATCGAGACTGGCCACGTTCCCCCATAATATATGTTTGGTTAGTTTTAGCCCGTTCAATAGACAGAATAAGGGTTGCATGAAATAGATTTTCAATTGGTTTCCATGTTCCAAGTTTATATCCTAATATATTTCCATACGCTTTGTATTGCTTATTTTCAGAATCAATTAATAAACCGTTGGAGCTCATAAACAAAGCAATAGCAACTATAAGAAAAGGAATCCAAAACAAAAAATGAAAGTAAATAAGTGGTGCTCCGGCTAAAATTGTAAATACACCATGCACCAAGTAATTGTTTGTTAAGCCCTCGTTAATGTCTGTCATTTTAAAATAGTAAAAGTCCTAATGTAAATATAATTAAACCCACCAACATTAAAACTAGTGTAAACGGAATAATGGCTTTTGGTTTTAGACCTGTAATACCTAAAAGTGGTAAGGCCCAAAATGGTTGAAGCATGTTTGTGAGTTGGTCACCATAAGCAATGGCCATAATGCTTTTTGGTATAGATAGGTTTAATTCTTGGGCAGCACTTAGTATAATTGGTCCTTGAACAGCCCATTGGCCACCACCACTTGGCACAAAAATATTCACGATTCCAGCCGAAAGTAAAGTATTTATAGCAAAAGTGGACTTATTTGAGATGCTTACAAAAAAGCCGGACATCTCTGTCATTAATCCGCTATATTTCATAATTCCCAAAATCCCAAAATAAAACGGAAATTGAATTAGAATACCAGATGAACTTCCAATAGCATGATCCAGGCTCCTCAAAAAAGCAATTATATTTTGATGAAAAATAAATGCTAATCCGAACAACGATAGATTAATGAAGTCGGGCGTTAAAAAAGCCAATGATAATTCAGTTGGTTTAATAAAGGCGATATAAATGCAATACAATATAAACAAACCACCTATTATGGTTGAGAAAATACCAGAATGATCTAATTTTTCAGCACCAAACAATCCTGTGTTAAATTTTGATGTTTTATCATGAGGGTGCACATCCAATAGTTTACCTTTTCGTTTTTTTCCAAGCCAATAGAATGTAAGGGGTAATGCTGTAATTACTAAAAATGAAACAAATAGGTTCATAGATGAGAATATGGTTTGATCCAATCCAATTTCTGATACCTTATTGTTTGAAATCATGTTTGCCAACGAACCAGGTTCAGCTGCCTTTATTGGTGCAGATCCGGAAAGCCCACCATGCCATACTAACATTCCGGAATAACCAGCAGCACCTATCAAGCCATAGTGCATAGCAATTTTATTCGCAGTGGCATATTCTGCCACTTTTCTAGCAAAAATGGCCCCTAGTACTAAACCAAGTCCCCAGTTAAACAAACTAACTAAAATGGTGAAAAATGAAATTATAAATGCGGCCTGGGCAGTTGTATTGCAATATTTTGTTAAATGCTTAATAAGACTGTTAAAAGGCTTACTCATAGCTAAAATGTAGCCAAGTACTAGCATGAGCATCATCTGAACTAAGAATGGAAGTTGCCAGCTTCTTTTCCAATGTCCATCAATTAGGTCCATTCCCCACAATCCCTTCTCCCAAAATTTTGCGAATTGCAACGTTCTATCTAAAAGACCCTGGTTTTGATGTTCCGCAAAAACTAAGGCAAGACCAAAGGTCAACAAAGTCAAAATTAAGGCAATACTAAGCGGGCTAGGAAGAATGGCTTTAAAAAGTAGAATAAATCTTTCAGAAAAGCCTCTATTTCGTTTCATCATAGGTAAAGTTAAAGATATAAAAAAACCTTATTTTTCTGGAAAATAAGGTTTTCAATATTTGATGGGTCGTTCGTTTAGCTACATTAACATTCCGCCACAAACATTAATAGTTTGTCCTGAAACATAAGCTGACATTTCTGAAGCTAAGAAAACAGTAGCATTAGCCACATCTTGCGGTGTTCCACCCCTTTTTAAAGGAATAGAATCTCTCCAGCCTTGAACCACTTTTTCATCTAGGGCAGCAGTCATTTCAGTTTCAATAAAACCAGGAGCTATGGCATTACATCTAATGCTTCTTGATCCAAGTTCTTGTGCAATGGACTTTGTGAATCCAATCATACCCGCTTTTGAAGCAGCATAATTAGACTGACCAGCATTACCGGAAACACCAACTACTGAACTCATATTGATAATTGACCCTTTTCGAGCTTTTAGCATTGGTCTTAGTACCGCTTTGGTTAAGTTGAATGCTGACTTAAGGTTAGTATTCATTACTTCGTCCCAATGCTCCTCAGTCATTCGCATTAGCAAGTTGTCACGAGTAATACCTGCATTATTAACCAGTACATCAATTTGCCCAAATTCTGCTATCACATCATCCGCCAGTTGTTGAGCAGAATCAAATTCCGAAGCATTTGACTTAAAACCTTTTATTGTACCACCGTCAGCGGATAATTCTGCCTCTAAAGCTTTTGCTTTTTCTTCAGAAGAAAGGTAAGTGAAGGCAACTGTTGCACCTTGCTTAATAAATTCTCTTGCAATTTCTTTTCCAATGCCTCTTGAAGCACCTGTGATTATAGCTATTTTGCCATCCAATAAACCCATAGTATTTTTAGTTTGTTCAAATATAGAAATATTCTGAAATAAAAAATGTCCTTAAATAAGGTCAATATTTTACTTTTTTCAAATACTTTTCATAACGTTTTAATGGATGTAAAAATTGATCACTTAATTAAAGTTAATTAATCATGTAAAGGAATGTGACGAATAATGATTGATATCAATCATATAATAATTCAACAATTATTAATACTGAATTACATAAATCAAGGTGTTTATTAGTTCATGAAAATTGTTACATTTAACCATCAGGTCAAATTAACCCAATATTCAATAGTCTACATTATGAAAAGAATACTCGTTTGTTTTACAATTCTATTAATCGTTTTTGGCTGTGGTAAAGGGGAATCCGAACAAATTATTGTTGACCCTGGATTTAGCAATTATGTGAATGCATTTACGTCAGGGGTGATGTCTAATAGCGACAATATTAAGGTGGTTTTGATTCAACCAGTTGAGAATGCTAATCCAGGTGAACCGCTAACCGAAAATGTTTTTTCTTTTCACCCAAAAATAGAAGGGCAAGCCTATTGGTTAGACCAACAAACCATAGAGTTTAGACCTAGCCAAAAATTAAGTTCTGGACAACATTACAAGGCAACATTTCATCTGGGTAAACTCCTATCGGTTGAGGAGTCTTTTGATGAGATGGTATTTGGATTTATGATCATCCATCAAAATTTGTCGGTTGATTTTCAAGGTATAAAGCCAACAGATTTAAATGATTTTTCAAAACAGGAAATTTTTGGTTCTGTGAGAACAAGTGACGTGGTAGTTCCAGCAGATTTGGAAGCTTGTTTTAAAGCAGAACAAAGTGGTCAAGCATTAAATATCACCTGGACGCATAAAGCAGGGTCAAAAACACATGATTACACAATTACTAACGTTGTAAGAGGAAGTAAAGAAAAGTATATTGATTTATCATGGAATGGAAGTAGTATAGGAGTCGATATTAATGACAAAAAGTCAATTCGAATGCCACCTTTAGACGAGTTTTCTGTTATTCAAGCAACTACAATCAGAGAGCCCGGTTTACATTTTTCAATCCAATTTTCTGACCCAATTGATCCTAGCCAAGATCTGACAGGGCTAGTTTATTTGGCGTCAGGACAAGAATTACGTTTGACTATTGTTCAAAATGAAGTAAAGGCCTATCCTGTTGGTAAATTGGATAGTGAAGAGACCATTATTGTTAATCAAAACATTAATAATATTAATGGAAAAAAGTTGCTAGCTTCATTTGAAAAGGTGGTACAATTTAATCTTGAAAAACCAGCACTTGAATTAATTGGTGAAGGTGTAATTATGCCGTCCAATGGCGAATTAGATTTTCCATTTAAAGCGATTAATTTAAAGGCGGCAAATATTCGTGTCATTCAAATTTATGAGAATAATATAACTCAATTTTTTCAGGATAATCAGCATAATGGTTCTTCTAATATTACAAGGGTTGGCAGAATGGTATATGATGGCACTATTGATTTGGTTTCCGCAGAGCCTATAGATTATGGCGTTTGGAATAATTTTAAAGTCGATTTGAATAGATTTATTGATGCTGAACCTGGGGCTATTTATAGAGTGATGATGTCTTTTGAACGGTACCAATCTTTATATCCATGTGGAGATAGCACAGGTGTGGCTAGTCCAATGAAGCGAAGACCGGTAAATTTCGATTCGAATGATTATTATTTTAATGCTAATAATTGGTTTGAAGGCTGGTCAGATTATAAAGAAAGAGAAAACCCTTGTTCTGATTCATATTATAAGTATTATGAACGTCAAGTCAGTCGGAATATATTAGCTAGTAATTTTGGGATCATTGCCAAAGAAGGTGCTGATAATGAGTTTGATGTGACAATTACAGATTTAAGATCAACAGACCAGTTAAGTGGTGTAACAGTAGAAGCTTATAATTTTCAAAATCAATTAGTAGCAACAAATACAACAAATGGAGATGGAATGGTTCGGTTTAAAGCCCATCAAAAACCGTATTTATTAATGGCCAAAAAAGGCACTCAAAGGGGCTACCTTCGCGTGGACAATAGTTCAGCACTTTCATTGAGTTTGTACGAAGTTGGAGGCTCAGAAATTAAACAGGGTATAAAAGGGTATATCTATGGTGAACGTGGTGTTTGGCGACCAGGTGATTCACTTTTCATGTCATTTATTCTCGAAGATAAATTAAAAACAATGCCCGAAACGCATCCAGTCGTTATGGAATTGTATGATCCTATGGGGAAACTATTTGATAAAAAAGTATCGGCCAAGGGGGTTAAAGGCATGTATAGTTTTAAGTTTAAAACTACTGAAAAGTCACCAACAGGTTCATGGCGAGTTAAGACGATTGTTGGTAATTCAGAATTTGAGCAAGTTGTTAAAATTGAAACTATTAAACCAAACAGAATTAAGATTGATTTAGACTTACCTAGTGTAATTTCTGGTGATCAGTCAATCAGTACAAATTTGTCTGCAAAATGGTTATATGGTTCACCTGCATCACAATTGAAGACAAGAGTTGAACTAGATGTCACTAATATGAAAACGGCATTTAAGGGCTATGAAAATTATCAATTTGATGACCGCTCCAATCAATTTAATATGAATGATCCGGTGATTAGTGAAGGTACAACATCAGGTGATGGCGAGGTGAAAATAAATTTCAAATGGCGTAAACCCTCCAATGCACCTGGCATGCTAAAAATGAAATTTAAAACCAAGGTTTTTGAAAAAGGAGGTGATTTTAGCGAAGACTTTCTGTCAACAAAATACTCACCGTACGAGAGTTATGTAGGAGTTAAATTACCCGGTGGTGGCAACTGGAGGAATGCATTGAGTACTGAGGATAGTCATGGGGTGTCATTAGTTGCTTTAGATGAGAATGGTAAACCAGTGAATAGGAAAGTAAAAATAGAGCTCTATAAAGTGTCCTATAATTGGTGGTGGGAAGGTGATGGTGCTGATGAATTGACGCGCTACATCAATCGAAAATCTGATGACTTAATTAAGTCGGACTATTTTAACATTTCTAATGGCAAAGGTATTTACAATCTTAAATTTCCTAAAAGGGGTTGGGGGAAATATATGCTTCGAATTATAGACCCTATTTCAGGACACAGCACAATGGAGGAGTTTTATGGAGACTATTCAGGTTGGTACAGTGATATGGACGGAAATACTGAAGCGGCTTCAATGTTAAACCTAGAATTAGATAAAGAAGAATATAATGTTGGAGAAACAGCCGAAATTACTGTCCCTTCAGGAGGAATTGGGAAACTTTATGTTACAGTCGAAAAGGGGGACCATGTAATTGATCAATTTTGGGTAAATGCGAAAGAGGGTAGTACCAAGTTTAAGGTGCCAACTGGTAAAGAGATGACACCAAACGTATATGTTAATGTTGTTTTAATTCAGCCCCATGCGCAGGATAAGAATTCATTACCAATCAGAATGTATGGTGTGGCTCCAATTTATGTGAGTGATCCACAAACTCATCTTAACCCTATTGTTAATGCACCTAAAACTGTGCAACCAGAAACCAATTTTAAAGTTAAAGTTAAGGAAAAGAATGGTAAAAAAATGGCGTATACATTGGCTGTTGTGGATGAAGGTTTGCTGTCATTAACAAGATTTAAAACACCAGATGCGTGGTCTACATTTTATAAAAAAGAGGCATTAGGCGTTCGCAGCTGGGATATGTACAGATACGTGATGAGTGCTCAAACTGGAAAAATGACAGCTTTATTGGCTGTGGGTGGTGATGAAGGTTTGGTTTATAAAGCAGATGCTACTGCTAATCGATTTAAGTCAGTAATTAAATATATCGGACCCTTTTATTTAGATGCTGGAGATGAACAAAGTCATGATATTAGAATTCCAAATTACATTGGTGCAGTAAGGGTAATGGTAGTTGGCGCTTATGAAGGAGCATATGGATCGACAGAACAAGAAGTTCAAGTTAAAAAACCATTAATGGTTCAAACAACTTTACCTCGAGTACTTGGTCCTTCAGAAAAAGTAACCATTCCTGTAAATGTCATTTCAATGAGTTCTCGCATTAAAAATGTTAGAGTAAAAGTGAGTACCAATAATTTATTGATTGCTAAAGAGAGTAAAGAACGGACAGTAACTTTCAAAAAGACGGGCGATCAAACCATCTATTTTGACTTTGACGTGGCGAGAAAATTAGGTGTAGCAACCTTTAAGGTTGAAGTGAGTTCAGGCAAAGAAAAAGCCTATGAAGAGATTGAAATATTAGTACGTCCGTCAAATCCAATTGTTGAAGCATCTGAATTTTCAATGGTTAATGGTAATAGTTCGTGGCAATATGATTATAAATCTTTTGGTATTTCAGGTACGAATACAGCTAAACTTCAAATTTCTCAGATTCCTGATTTAAACCTTGAAAAACAAATTGGGTATCTAATTCGTTATCCACATGGTTGTATTGAGCAAACGACGTCTGCGGTTTTTCCTCAATTATATTTAGAATCATTTGTTAATTTAACAAAGTCGGAAAAGGAGAACATAGATGAAAATATTTTAGCTGCACTAACCAAATATAGAAGTTTTCAAAATTCGAAAGGAGGATTTTCATATTGGCCAGATGGGAATTCAGCAGCCAATGAATGGGGAACAAACTATGCAGGTCATTTTATGATTGAAGCGAAAAATAAAGGGTATGACTTGCCTTCAGGAATGTTAAAATCTTGGATAAAGTTTCAAAAAGGTGCTGCCTCACAATGGAGCAGAAACACCTATTTTGACTGGGGTAGATACCAAGGTGATTTATCTCAGGCGTATCGTTTGTATACTTTAGCATTGGCTGAATCACCTAATATTGGAGCTATGAATCGTTTAAAGAATGACAGTAAATTGAGCAATGCAGCTGCATGGCGTTTGGCCGCTGCCTATGCAATCATTGGACGAGAAAAAGCTGCTGCTGAGCTCGCCAATCGAGATTATACGGTTAATTCTTATCGTGATATGGGTTATTCTTACGGGTCAGATTTAAGAGATCGCGCAATGATATTAGAAACTATGATCTATTTGAAAGACAATAATAGGGCGGGTGAATTGGTGTTAGATATCGCAAAGGAATTGAATGTAGGTTGGCATAGTACACAAACCAGATCCTATGCCCTATTAGCTATTGGAAAAAGCATAGGGTCAGCTAGCGGCTCAAAAACATTGAATTGTACGGTAACCATAAATGGCAAAACAGAACAGTTAAATTCAGCATTGCCAATGTATCAATTAGAACTAGTAAATAAACAGTTAAAGTCAGGTGCCGTTTCAGTAAAGAATAATAATGATAGACCATTATTTGTAAGTTTTACACAAGCAGGTATTCCAACTGAAAATAAAATTGTGACAGCAGAAAAAGACCTTGAAATGACCGTTAATTATAAAAATTTGAAGGGTCAGTCAATTGATGTTTCTCGTTTACAACAAGGGCAAGATTTTAAAGCCATTGTAACTGTAAGTCATCCAGGTATTAGAAAGGCTTATCAAGAAATTGCTTTAAATCAAATTTTCCCTTCCGGTTGGCAAATTATAAATACAAGGTTGAATGATGATTTTCAAGGGAATGGTCAAATAGATTATCAAGATTTTAGAGATGATCGGGTTTATTCTTATTTCAGTTTAAATAGTAAAGAAACTGTGACTATTGAAGTACAATTGAATGCAACATTCCTAGGCAGGTTTTATCAGCCAGCAGTTTTTTGTGCACCAATGTATGACGAACGTATTTCGTCCATTAAAGCTGGTGGTTGGGTTGAAGTCGTTAAGGAATGAAACTTTCTAAGGTAAATAAGCGAAAACTGATAGGTTTGATTCTATTCAGTTTCATTTTTTATTGGTGTTTCCCTAATCAACTATTCAATCATCCATATTCAACTGTCTTAAATGATGATGATAGTCAATTATTATCTGCAAAAATAGCTGAAGATGGCCAATGGCGGTTTCCGGAGTTAGATAGTGTGCCAAAGGCATTAGAAGCCTGCATCTTGTATTTTGAAGACGAGTACTTTTATTGGCACCCTGGTGTTAACCCCGTGTCAATAGTAAGAGCGGTTACGCAAAATATTTCTTCTGGTAAAACAATTAGTGGTGGTAGTACCATTACTATGCAAGTATTAAGAATGTCACGAAATAATCCTCCCCGAACTTATTGGGAGAAGTTGAAAGAAATCTATCTCGCCATGAGGATGGAGTTCAGCTATTCGAAATCTGAAATTTTAAAACTGTATGCATCCCATGCCCCATATGGTGGAAATGTGGTTGGGGCTGAAGCCGCTGCTTGGCGCTACTTTAATAGACCTTTAAATCAACTATCATGGGCGGAATATGCCACTTTAGCCGTTTTACCAAACGCGCCATCATTAATTCGTCCGGGAAAAAACAGTACAAAACTAAAGACGAAAAGAGACCGATTGCTTAAGAAGTTAATGGATCATGAGGTGATTGATTCATCTACCTATTCATTATCGCTGCTTGAATCATTACCGGAAAGACCAAATGATTTACCCACAAATGCTTATCATTTGTTAGAGCATATTTCTCAACAAGGGCAAAAAGGAGAACGAATTCAATCTACAATTAATGGTGATCTTCAAATTCAAGTGACGGAAAGTGTCAATAATTACGTTAAACATTTGCAAGAAAATAGTGTTAATAATGCTTGTGCTTTAGTCATTGATCTGGAAACTGCTAATGTGAAGGCTTATGTTGGCAATGCTAATTTTGAAGGGTCAAATGCTGCTTTTGTTGACTTGATCCAGGCAAGGCGAAGTTCTGGAAGTATTTTAAAACCGTTTTTATATGCTAATGCTATTGAGGAAGGTCTAATTCATCCCTCAACCTTATTGCGAGATGTTCCTGTTTCTATCAATGGATTTTCTCCTTCTAATTTTAATAAAGAATATGAGGGGGTCGTTAGGGCTGAAAAGGCATTAGCTAGATCCTTAAATGTTCCTGCAACTAATTTGTTGAAGGACTTTGGTATGGTCCGATTCTATGAACAGCTAAGCAATTTGGGCTTTACTACTATTGATCGTTCAGCTGATAACTATGGCTTAACTTTAATTCTTGGTGGCGCTGAAGTTTCCCTTTGGGAAGTAGCACAAAGCTATGCTAACCAAGCACGAAAATTGAATTCATTTTTCATAGATGAGAACATTTTAAGAACTGGAGTCAGGTTAGTGGAATCAGAAGAACTTCCAAATAATTCAGCCACCTACGATTATGGTACCTGGTGGTTGGTATCAAATGCCTTACTTGAAGTGCAACGACCAGGATTAGAAGGTGGATGGAGAAAGTATTCCTCTTCACGAAAAGTGGCATGGAAAACAGGAACCAGCTTTGGTTTTAGAGATGCTTGGGCTGTCGGTTATGATGCTAAATATTTGGTGGCAGTATGGGTAGGAAACGCGCAGGGAGAAGGTCGGCCAGGTTTAACAGGTGTTTCAACTGCTGCACCATTAATGTTTAATATATTCCAACACCTTTCGGACCAAGCATGGTTTGAAAAACCTTTGGCTAACCTTAAACTGATTAATCTCTGTAAAACCTCAGGCTTATCTGCTTCACCCAATTGTCCCACTATTCAAGTTGAGGCGGCTGAGCAAAGCAAGATGCCAACACATTGTACATACCATCAAATTATTCATCTCAATGCTGAGTATAAAAGAGTGTATAAAGGTTGTGTTTCTGATTCTGAAATTTCGGATACCAATTGGTTTGTATTAGATCCAATTGTCAGCCATTATTACAAACAAAATCATCCAAACTATGATAATATTCCACCATTTTCTAAAAAATGTCAGCAAAGCGATCAAGGAATCTTAGCAATTATTTATCCCCAAGACCGGACTGAAGTGATCATTCCTAAAAATTTCGATCAAGAATATGAAAAAGTAGTGGTTGAAGCCACTCATAACAATTCAGAGGCTCAATTATTTTGGCATTTAGATGATGTGTATGTTGGTCTCACGGTAGGTAAGCACCAACTATCTCTAGACATTAAACCTGGTTCGCATCAACTATCGATTCTTGACGAACAAGGCAATCAGGTGACAGTTCAGTTTGTTGGGCATTAGGCTTAATATTTAGCCTAATTTTTTACTATTATCAACCTAATTAAATTATCAACATTTCTTACCTCTGCGAAGTAAGTGCCATTGCTCTCATCTAAGTTACCTTCTATAATTTGAACGAAATCATAATTTTCAGTTAGAATAGTTCTTCCTAAAACATCAACTACAGTAAATTGTACGTTGGTAAACATTTCCCCTAAATCTATTGTAAAAGTTCCAGTTGTTGGATTAGGATATGAAACTATGGCGGTTGGAAAAATGATACTAATGCTGCTTATTACATAGCAAGTTGATGTGTCGCTGCAGCCGTTGTCGGTGATAACAACAGCATAAATTCCGTTTGCTATCGGGGCAAAACTTTGATTCGTTTCACCCACAAGTAATGAGTTATTCAAGCAATCTATCCATTGATAAGAACCTGATATATGATTTGATGTCAATACAAGAGGCTGTGTTGATAAACTTGTATCAATAGTTATTTCAGAAATAGAAACAGCAAAAACACTATCACAGCCATTAACAGTATTTAATGTATCGAAATAGACACCAGGCTGATTTTGATAAGTTCCAAAAAGAGATATACTATCGCCTTCACAAATAATTTCATTAGGCAGCTGAGTAAAATAGTCTGGGTAGTAGCTAAGTTCTTGATTTAAAATACTATCACAGCCACTTGCAGTTTGTAGGCTATCAGTATAAAATCCAGGGAGTTGCTGGTAGTTGCCGTGAATTTGAACACTGTCATTATTGCATATAAATACTTGTGGTAGTTGGATATTGTAATCACTATAATAGGCTAGGTCTACTTGGATAACACTATCACAACCATTTACAGTAAGCAAACTGTCAAAGTAGCTTCCAGAAAGAGACTGATAATTTCCAAAAATTAAAGTACTATCGCCTAAACAAATAAACTCTTGTGGAAGCGAACCATAAAAATTGGTAAAGTGATTTAGTTCTTGTGAAAAAACACTGTCACATCCAAAAACTGTCTGCAAGCTATCGAAATAAATACCTGTAGCTGATCTGTAAGTGCCGAAAATTAAAATGCTGTCGGTTGGACAAATAGATACTGGTACTAAACTTGAGTCGTATGTTTGATTGACAATCAAGTCTTGAATAATGACACTATCCAATCCAAGATAATTAGTCAGAACTTGGTAAAAAGTACCTGTAGTATCGTGATAATTTTGAAAAATTGAAATGCTATCCCCTTGGCAAATATTAATAGATTGCAAAATTGTCGTATCTACTAAATTACTGTCTACAAAAAAGTAGTTTGTTTTAAAAACAAAACCTTCCTTGGAATATCCATTTTGATTAATTGTGCCACCAACTAAAGAATTATTATCATTTATCATTGTTGAAGTTGATGCGTAACTGACTTCTTCAACGTCATCATTTTCTACGATAGTAACTGATGTATCTCCTTGTAAACTCATTATTTTAATAAAAATATCGGTATTTTGAGCATTTGGAATGGTGCCTACTATGGTTAGATAATTGCTAGCTTTATTGATAGAAATGTCATTTGGAATTACACCATTGTACAATAATGTATCTTCTTCGAAAGCCCATAAAGAATCTCCATTAAGAGAATTTAAGGAATTCACTATTAATTTATTTTCTGAAATTCCTGTAGTATATAATTCACCGGAATTTGATTTTTCAATGTTAATAAAACTACCTGTTGTGGAGAAAGATTTTTCCCACATTAAAGTCGAATTTCCGAGGTTAAATGCTTTTATAACCGGTGAATTTTGAGCATCTTGTCCGCAAGCAAACAATGTGTCCGAATTGCCATATGTGCTGTAAAAAGTATTTGTTGCACCATACGGAAAAGTATTAGTAAGCGTATTTGAGATTTTACTAATAAACTTTAATTCTGTAGCGCCAGTATATACTATCGAATTTGAAATGTTATGCGCTAAATCATAGTCATTGTATAGCGGAGTTCTATTAACTGACGGCTCAATAAAAAGTGGAGGTGAAACAGCCACAGTATTCCACTTTGAATAGAAGACACTATCATTCTTATCGAAGAAAATATACATTTGAGAACTATCAGCTTCTATTTCTAACGATTTACTTTCAATAGTATAAATTGGAATAGAGTCTTGTGCCTGAATTACTCCAGTTTGATTTAGAAGTTGGTAAATTTTTATTTCTTCTATTGTATCACTATAAAAAGGCTTAGAATATAGATTTAAAGCCTGTTTCTGGACAGATATAAAAATATTCTCACCTACAATTTCCATTTGCTTACCAAGTAGAACATGAGTTTCTGAAATGCCTTTTTGCCATTGCAAATTTGATAGATTTCCAACATACTTTTCAAGTTTTAAATCTTTTCCAATCTGCTTGAAAATATAAATGTCATTTTCAATTTTTTTAATATCAATGGTTCGTGATAAATATTTGTACCTATCATCAAAAGGTTTTTGCAAAAGAACAGCACCATCCGCTTGTTTGTACTTGACAAATGTAGGTTCAATAGCACCATTTAAATTTTCTAAATTTCCGATTACGATAGCCGAGTCTCCGTAAATACATGAAGCAATTCCAGAACTTTTTTCATTATTATTCACTGAATCTATAGTGATCGTAAAATCAAAAACTTTATTTCCCGTATTTCCATCTACTTTCATGGTTCCCCATGAACCTGGACCATAATTACCGTCCCAGTAGTAGCCAGTAAGATACAAGTCCTCATTGCAATCCATATCCATTGAAAGAGCAGCTTCAGACGCCCATGATACAGGACTCCCTTGAAACGACGGGAATGGCGTATGGTGCTCAAAACTATTCCAGTCAACAACTCCGTCATCCTTATTGAGTTTAGCAGTAGAAAAATGGCAAATGCTCGCACCTACATATATGTGCCGATATAAAAAATATAACTTTGAATTAGTTTCAATCATATCTTGCAGTTTCACGTCATTATAGTAGACGTCAGATAGCCATATTTTTTTACCATTTGATTTATTGATTTTAATACAAAACTGAGTTCCGCCATCACTGATACCAAAATTTTCAAAACCAAATAAATATAGTTCATCTTCATTATCAAAATAGATTTCGTGAGTGCCTTCAGTATCATAGTCCAAATCCTGAAAAGATTTTTCCCATAGAATTGTGCTTAAATCGTCTCTGTTGAATTTTAGGACATTAGCTTTATTCGAATAATAAATATTCATTTGTTTATCAACAGCAATACCTTGACCTCCTATTGATCCTGAAAAATGCCTAGTTTGAAGCGTATCTCCAGTTGCTTTTGACATTTTTGCAATGCTAGGGAATGAAGTACTTGGCCCAATTTTCTTACCATATGTAATATAGAAATTTGAAGAGTCGTAATCGTATATATCAAGGTCAGAATACTCGTAGTATGCTGCGTTCGAGCCTTCTGTTATAAAACCTTTTGCCCACGAAATCGTTCCAGTTGTTGCATTTAATTTCCAAAATCCAGACAGCCTTTTATTATTAGTGTTAATTGTTTCATTATACAATAGGTGCCCGTAAAGATATCCATCTTCAAATAGTTTTAAATTAAATTCCCAAATGCTCGTGTACTTATTTGTGAAGCCATTTCTGGTGGTCCAAATTACATCTCCACTAAAATCAACTTTCAAAATTACAGGTTGGGCCAGAAGACCACTTTCAAGCATGCATGATAATATTATTCCATCATCTACTTCAACATGGTCAAAAACCTTACTTAAACCAGCTGCTGTTAATTGCTTGAATAGTTGTTCAGTAGTGACTTGTGCAGTTGTTGATAAACTGCAACAAAATAACATGATAAAGACTACATATTGTTTCATGCTTTTACTTAATTGACTGTATAATTTTTAGTTACTAAACATCCAGTATCATCTGTTACAGTTACAGAGTAATTCCCGGGAGTAACAGGACCAATATGCGATAAAGTTGAACCAGTAGACCATAGTATTGAATTTCGGGGAAAAGTTTTTATAAACAATTCTTTATCAGTACCACATGTTGCATTTAACCGCTCGTAAATATTAAAATCAGCAATATGAGAATAAGTTACTGTTTTAAAGTCGTTATTGGGGAAGTGATCAACTAAGCCATTTGGCTTAGTAATGCCAAATTTTAACTCGTAAATAGTGTTCGAATTGAAAGCAAAAGCACCTAGATTTACCTCTATAGTTGAATCAGGTTGTATGGTTTGAAAAACTGTAAGAGAGTCACGTTGTGTGCTAAATAAAGACCAAAATACATCAATAGAATCAATAGGGAAAATGGAATGATTAGTCAATTCTAGGACAATAGAATCTATATTTATGCAACTATTGCCTACCGGCAGTTTTAATCCCACTAACTCAATATCAATAAAAGTATTGGTATCAATAACGAATTCATCCGCCCCAATATCTGGAGTTGTTACATTTCTAATGTCCCCATCAATATCATGTGTAAGCCCTGTAATAGGTATGCCAGCACCGCTTAGCATTATTGCATTATTAATATGTAAATCAGTGTCAGTTGTAAATAATGGATTGGTAATAAAGCTATTACTGTCAATGTTGAAAGTGTCTTGCCAAGTAGCTAATGATACAACATTGCCACTACCAATTCCGAAATTTGAACCTCCATCACTATTAAAATAAACATTATGGTCAAAATCAATTTCAATAGGATTTACTTGAGCAAATGAGTTAAAAAGCATACCAGATCCTTCTGTTCGAAAAATATTATTGAATGCCTTAACGTTTTCAACAATATTAGGATTCGATTGAAAATTTAGATTTGTGAATCCTGATGCATTAAAACTGTTATTAAAAATATTAATGAAGGGACTCAATTCTATTCTAAGGCATACTTCTGATGACACAAAATTATTTCTCAAAACAATAGGATTTAAGATACTAGTATTAGTTGATTGAATTCTAATACCATCTCCTTGCAAGAGTTCTATTTTATTTCTTTCAATTACTATATTTCCATGTGAACTATTAATATTAATGGCAGCGATATACCCAACTATATAATTGCTGAAAGTATTGTCAGAAATATTTAGTCCTATTGAAGAAACTACATCTATAATACCCCTTGTTGTGCCTAAAAATTGATTAAATTTAATTGTAGTGTTTTGTGAAGTACCATTAAACTTTATTTGAGAGCCTCCATTCAAAAATGTATTATTCTCAAATGAATGATTTGTAGGCTGGCCTTGTGGAATAGCCTGCAAATAGACTAAAGGTGTTCTATCATTATTAACACCTCCAGCAATCGTATTATAGATATAATTATTAGAAATTGTATTATTTGTACCTCCAGAAAGTAAAACACCAACCCTGTATGTATTTCCTTTAGGACGAATAGTTAAATACTTTAATCTTATATATTCCGCATCATCCAATTTAATAACATAGTTAAATACGCTATTACTTGCTGTGAACTCTATCTTAACAGAACTAGTGTCAAGTGCTAAAGATTGAAAGGTTATGGTATTTATAGATGAAGTGCCGGTAATACTAGGAATTGAAATTTGTTCTTGATAAACACCTGCCTCAATATCGAAAACAACTGGCCCAGATACACCATTACTCACCAAAGCGCTTACTGCACTATTTAGTGTTAAATAGTCAGAACTAATTGTTCCAACTGAATATGTTCCAGAAAGGGATTGCCCAGATACGCTTGTTAAAAAGACCAAAACGTATAAAAACAATACACTTTTTAAAGCAAAAGAATTCATAACCAAATGATTATTTTTAAAAATATAAATTATCTCAGAAACCATCTTAAACTTTATTCTAGATTCAACATTTCACTTTTATAATTTGAATAATATTCAAAAGTAATTTATCTTTTTATATTTGAATCCTAAAATTAAGCTTAATATGAAATACTTAGTACTTTTATTTGCTATTTTTTTGGTTCAATCTACTGTTTTGTTTGCACAAGAAAAGCGTCAAGTAACTTTTGAAGATGGAAAAGTATTAGATTACAGTTTCTACTTCGATAAACCTTACGATATCTACGATTGGTCAATAAGTGCAAGTCTAGGTATCTTAACGTTAGAGGAGAACTTTTTGGCGCTCATTTTAAAGCCATACTATGAGATTAATGAAAAATTGTTTTTTGATAGTAAAATTGCAATTTCCTTAGCAGGAGGTAGTCCAAATATTTCATACGAACCATTAGCTAAACCATATTTCGAGTTTTTTCCTGAAATTCATTATGAACTATTCAATAAAGGAAAGCAAAAGCAAGCAAATTTATGGTTAGAATCCAACAAAGAAAGCATTGATGTTACTTTAAGTTATAATACAAAATTAGATTATGTTCAAAGACAGTCAATATATTTGGACGGTGGATTAGACATAGGAAGCATGACCGGAGAGAGAGTTGTAAGGGATGACCCTACTGGTGATCTAGTGCTAATTTCTCAACGCTATGCTGCTTTATCAATAGGTATTAGTAGGCGGGCATCTAATAACTATAAAGTTTCCGTTTCAAGAGGAGGTGCTAGATATTTTTCAAAAACTGGTCAATTATCGATTAAAGCATTATTTGGTTCTCCATTGAGTCCTGGTTTAGCAACTAATAAAATCACTACAGTAAACGGTTTACCTAACTCAGAACTTGTTTTGAATCCTACAGACTATAGTGAATTGAATAAACGAAATATTGGTGTCAGAGTTTCTTTTGATAGGGAGAAGTCTTTTGCTAGGAAGCCAAATATTTTTTTAACATGGGGAATAGGTCTTGGACTTAACCCTGCTTTTCTGTCAGATAACTCAACTTTTGCGGATTCAGAAGGCGTTTATAGTTCAATGAGAATTGGTTTAGGTTTTGGTAAGTTGACGCTTTAGTAAAGTGTTGTTTTTATTAGTTTTATGAAGGAGTTAAAAGTTTGAACTTATAAATTCAGACTCTTATTATCTTAAACGCTAAATTTGTTTTCTCTAATTTTGATTGCAATAAAACCCTTAAAAATGTACCTTCAGAAAGTTTATCATGGGAGTTTATATTTTCTTATTCTTAACTTTTGCTTCATTTGTCCAAGTTTTAAGGATAGTTTTTGAAATTGTTAGGGGGAAGAAAAAAAAGAAGACTAAATATTTCACAAGGAGAATTAACAGAAAATGGCAATAATAAGGCAGAAGTATCGACCAGAATTAGTAACCGTTTTATCAAATTAAATATTTTCAACAAACTTTACAAAAACCTTTTTATGCAATTCAAGATCCATATTAGCGGATAATGCGACACGGGCAATATAATCTTTGTCGCCTTCTTTGGTGGTGCCTTGTGTAGATGTTGCTGGGATAGTCCAATAACAACCTTTTAGTTGTCCATAGCTCACACAGTACTTACTTTCATCTGGTATTTCTGTAATCATCAAATCAATTAATTTATGATTAAGGTCTCTTTTATATGCTTCTTTTTCCTCGGCAGTATCACCTTTTGTTGGAAGGTCTAATGAAAATACTGAAGGGGTAAATCCTTCTTTAGCTAATGCTTCCGATACAAAATTGATTTTGGCAGATGGTAGAGTGTCATTAATAAAATTGACAAATTCACGTGTATTTTGATAAGCATCCTTAATTCTTTGATTCATTGAAGGTAGTTGCTTGGCTAATATTTCATACTGTAATCGAGTGGCTTCATTATCGCAAAGTAGCAGGTGGAGCTCAATTTTATCCATTAAATCATTTGCCTTTTTATTACCAACACAATAACCAGCGGTACATTGCCCTCCACTCGGAAATTTTGATCCACTGGCATATGAAATGGTTCTGACCGTTGAGAGAATTTCACCCTCACCCAAAAAGTGAATGTTTGGACAGAATGTTTGATCTAATATAAAAACTGGATCAATGGCAAGGTTTCCATCTGTGGTTTGACGGGGTGCACTTAACGTTTCTTTTAATTTTACTAAATCTGGAACTTCAACCCTAGGGTTTGTAGGAATTTCAGCAATAATATATGGAACAGCATCTTCTTTAGCAATTTTCAATAAAACGGAGTCAATACTCTGTACCATATCATTATCTCCATCTACTGCTAGGTCAACTACTTCAACATTATCAATGCAAGCTGCAACACGTCTTGCCTGATCGTTTGTGCCGCCATAACAATTTGTAGGGACTATAAATTTAATGAGTTTTCCTTTGTGATTTTCCTGTGCATGATGAACAAGTCCCATCATAATTGCATATTGAATAGAAAGGCCGCTTGAGCCTACAATTGCTTTTGTATGTGCCACAGTAATTTCTTTAATCGCATTTAAAACACTAGCTTTATTGGTTTCAACATTACTGTTGTCATTTCCAAATGCAGTGTTAGTGATTAATGCTTGCAATGCAATATGACAATTGATTGGTGTCATAGCAATAGTCTCTCTTCTTCGTACATGTTGTATTTCCGAAATGTAGCTTTCATTTTGTGCGCCATTAACTAATAAAACACTTCCTAGTTGACCATAAAGGGCGATATAAAAGTCGATATTTGGGGATAAGCCAATATTAGAAATTTTATTTTGATGTGAAATATATATAGTACTGCCTTCAAATGAAGAAAGACTTTCCATATTTTCCACTTTTTTTAGTTCAAACTGATAGCCATATACAGTCTTGATTACTTCAGCATCAAAACTTACTGGTAATTCACCACTGTAGGCAATTAGAGTTTTTTTATTAGCTAATAAATTTTTTCTTAAAACAGCAAGAATTGGAATTGTTTTTGAATCGAAACTGATTACATTTTCCGATTTTAATTGATGTGATTTAGCAATGGTCCATTCCAACACACATGATAATGGATGACCTAATCTAATATAATCGTAAGCAGTAGGTAGTTCATTAAGCGCAAATGGTGCGAAATTATTTTTATTGAACAAGGTCTCAAACTGATTTAAAAACTGAGTTTTAGCTAGTTTTTCATCATAAATATCTAATCTATGTGTGGTTGTACTCAACCAACCATTTGGCATATTTTCTAAAACATTTTTGATATAATTCAATATTTTATTCTCTTCCATTATTCTTTCCTTTAAATAGGTCGCCAATATACATTAATTAGATTTTTTTTAAAAGGTAAAAGTAGTTTTGTTAATAGTAAATGTTACTAAATAATTTTTCCCTTTAAACTGAATTTTTGAAGTTTTTCCATTGCTGTTTTTTCAAGTTCTGACAATTCAATTAATACTTCAGAAGCGTAATTTACATATTTAATATCTTCCGCTTCACCTATTTTAATAAATAAGTCAGAAACATCTTTCCATAGTTTGGCTATTGTATCATAATCAGTGCTGACTTTGATTAATTCATTTGATTCAAATAGTATTCCGCTTTCTTTCAGAAAATCTCTGTAGATATTTCTAAACAAAGAGCCTCCGGTTCCACCACTTTCCATTATTAAAGCGCAGGTTTGAAAGTCTTTCTTTATGTTTTGACTTGTTTTAAACCATTTCTTAATTTCTGTACTTGTTTTGTGAATACCCAGATGGCCTAAGTTTTTTATCGGTGGATTTAAAAAATCATTTGCGTTATTAAGAATGGCGTGTTGAATCACATTTTTTAATTCTGGTAGCTTTTCGTTTTTTGAAATGGTAAATGAGCGATTTTTAGAAGACATTGGGCCTTTTTCATTTCTTGCCAAAGCTAAATTTTTTAAAGTTGTTTTAGCATCTCGGCCTTGCTGGTTGGTGTCATTTAAATAAGCCAATTGTTCATCATACCCATAAATTGAAGCATAATGGCCTGCAAAATGAATTTTTGAAGTAAAATATTCTAAGTGATAGCAGTCTAGTTTTAAACCAACAGCCTTACCTTGGTCAATATTTAATTTAACGTTTTCCCAAGCTTTTTTTAAGGATGACGTTTCCTTGACTTCTAGCTTCAAATTCAGGTTTCTACAAATGTTTTCAGTTAAGCTATCAGTTTTAACTCTGCCGCCAATAAATGGAAAATCCATAATTTTCATGTTCCAAAAAACGTAACCTAAACCTTCACCAATTCCAAAAAGCATTGGTTCTGATAGTTTAATGTCGAGTTGATAAAGCAAACTTCCAGTGGTAGTTGTTTCACAATGTTGCCCGTTAAATGGTTTAAAATCTTTAATGATCATAATCTTTTTCTTTTTGTTCAAAACAAAATTATGTCTGAGTTATGACAACCTTATGTCAACTTAGGTTGATTTTTTTCAGTAAAGTATTTTGTGAAGTTGAAATCATTTACTTCATCAAATGTTTTATCCATTAATTTATAGTCATATATCCTGTCGAGTCTAAATTCCCTAAAGTCTTTTTTTGAATGGCAATACGCCACAAGAATCCATGCTGTATTTGAAAAGTAAACTGCCAATGGATTGATAGAACGGGTAGATTTTTCGTTTTTATGTATAGAGTGGTACGTAATTTGAGTTGTTCTATTGTCGATAATGGCGCTTTTAAAATATGATAATGAATCGCTTTTAGCAGGTGTTTTAATGTAGGAAGGGGCAATTCTTTTTTCCAGTTTTTCGTAATTTTCTTTTTGAAAATCCCTTAGCACCGATTTAATTTTAAAAAGCAATGAAGTAAAATCATTTTGAAGCGAATGATCACCCTGATTTTTGATTAATACTTCTGCTATTACCAATGTATTTGCTTCTTTTTCAGTAAGCATAATAGGAGGGAGGTGAAAGCCCTCCGTTAAAAAGTATCCTTTTCCATTTTCCGAGCCAATTGGTATTCCTGCATCTTGGAGTGTTTTTAAATCTCTGTAAACCGTTCTAAGACTGATTTCAAATCTCTCAGCAACTTCTTTTGCAATAATCATTTTTTTAGATTGTAACTGAATTAGTATTGATGTCAGTCGTGTGAGTCGGTCCATTTCTAATTCTTTTCTATTTAGTTTAATGATTGTTTTAGAGCAGTCAATACAGTCATGCAAAGGATAAGTGAACTCGTTAACAATTAGCTTATTTCTTTTTATTAAAAATAAAGTTAATAGAATTATTTTAAATTCTTTTTTGACTTTTTGGTCAGTATTCCTTTTTAACTTTAACCCAATTGTGTGGTTTTTAAATGAAAGAAAACACCTTAGCATTTTCAGAATTTTAATTAATTACATATATTTGAATGTATTTCAGTGAGATATAATTTCAGACTGAATGCTATAAACAACTTCCATGAAAAAAATAATTCTCGTTCACCTCATTTTACTCATTTCAATTTATTCAGTTAATGCTCAAAAAACGATCAATTTAAACAGTGCGGCTCCTTTGCATTATAAAGAAATTGACATCTCTAAGGATGCTGATCAAATTTTTAATAAAGCTGAACGTGCTCGTCAAATTGTTCTTAATAACAACATTCAAACAGATAATCAAGTTCAACTTCATGATATAATTGAATTAGAATTATTTAATGATAAACAGTATAAATCGACCGTTGATAAGGTACATACTGATGTAAATGGCACTTTAATGGTAAGGGCTAAGTTAATAGGATTCGAGCACGCTTATTGCTTTATTTCAACCTTTGAAGGCAAGACTTTTTTGACAGTTGAAGTCCCTGAAAATAATGAATTATTTATGACTAAATATATTCATGCAACGGACACTTATTATTTAATGCAAACTGATAATGAAAAAATGATTGAATTAGCGGAAGCTGAGGAGGATGGGGTTCATCTAGATCATCATACTATTATTAACTCCATTTCCAAAAATCCAATCGTTTTAGGAAGTCCAACCACGCTTGACACAGTAACATTAATGTTAGTTTACACGCCAGCTGCAGCGGCATGGTCAGCAGCCAATGAAGTAAATATTAATAATACAATCAGTTTATTGATGGCAAAAGCCGATTTAGCGAATACAAATAGTAATACTTTACTAGATATTCAATTAGTTCATTCCCAACAAGTAGCTTATACTGAACTTCAAAGTGGTCAGGACTTAGCCAACTTGCGAGATATGAATGATGGTAATATGGATAATGTTCATACTTTAAGAGATAACTATTGTGCAGATTTGGTTTCATTGTTAGAGGAAACGAGTCATACTGGTGGTTCTGCCTATTTGCTAACCAATCCTGCTGGGTCTCCCACTTTCGGTTTTTCCATTATTAGAGTACAACAAGCCAGCTGGACCTATACAGGAATTCATGAATTTGGACACAATTTAGGATGTAGTCACCATAAAGATCAAAATTTTCAAGCTGGTCCTGGTATTTTTTCTTATTCTGCTGGAGGTCGTTGGACGAGTGTGCCAAGTGGTGATTATTGCTCAATAATGTCGTACGAGGGTGGCAGTTACTTTGCAGATGGAATTACTCATACGCGAGTACCACATTTTTCAAACCCAGTTATTTTGTATCAAGGGACATCAACTGGCGATTCAACCGACGCGGATAATGCGAGGTCAATTAGAAATACGAAAACAGCTGTTTCAGCATATCGAAGTAATTGTACTATTCCTTCAGCAACAGCAGTCAGTGGAGCAGGAGGAACGTACTGTGACAGTGCTGTATTAACTGCTAGTGGTGGAATGGGTGGAACAATGTATTATCAGGGAATGACCAGTGGCGGAACATCTTTTTTAACGCCTTCTAACAGTATGACAGTTTATACATCCGGCACCTATTATTTTAGAGCTCATAATTTTCTCGGTTGGGGTCCAGAAGGAAGTGAAACCATTGTTATCGATAGCATTCCATCCCAAGCAGGAATAATTTCTGGGCCAATTAGCGTTTGTCAAGGTCAAACATCAGTTACCTATACAGTTCCACCAATTGTTAATACAATATCTTATATATGGACGTTACCTTCGGGAGCAATTGATACAATAACTACTAACAGTATTACAATAGATTATAGTAATACTGCTATTTCAGGGAATATTACTGTGATGGGAAATAATTTATGTGGTGATGGCCAAATGTCTAGTTTAGCTGTTGTAGTTGATCCATTACCTGCAATAGCTGGTCCGATTTCTGGACCAACACTTGTTTGCCCAAATCAATTAGGAGTTTTGTATACAGTTCCGGTAATTGCAAATGCCACATCTTATGTTTGGACCTTACCAAATGGAGTATCGGGAACAAGCACAACCAATACTATTACTATAGACTATAGTGATTCTGCTTCAGCTGGTAGTATTACTGTAATGGGAACTAATTCTTGTGGTGATGGTGTATTTACCAATTTACCGATTCTGGTTGATCCATTACCTGATAGTGCTGGCGTAATTTCTGGATTGACAACATTGTGTCAAGGTCAGCAGTCAGAAGTGTATACTGTTCCAACAATTACACATGCTACATCTTATGTTTGGACTTTACCAACTGGTGTAACCGGGACAAGTACAACTAATAGTATCACTGTATCTTTTAGTAATAATGCTATTTCGGGCAATATATCTGTTAAAGGAAATAATGCATGCGGAGATGGTCCTTCTTCAAGTTTACCAGTAATAGTTAATCCAACTCCAAGTACGCCAATTATTACAAGTGTAGGAAATATTTTACAATCTAATGCACCTAGTGGCAACCAATGGTATAATCAGAATGGGATACTTAGCGGTGAAACTAATTCAAGTTTAGTAGCAACCGTAGATGGTGATTACTATGTTATAGTTACACTTTTAGGCTGTAGTTCTGAACCTTCAAATAGCATATTTGTGTCCTTTGCTGGTATTGAAACAATGGGCAGTAATGAGGACATTACAATTTTTCCGAATCCTGTTTCAACTCAACTAATTGTTGAAATTGAAAGAAATGAAGAAAATGTAAAGATTGATATTTTCAATGCTGCTGGCCAAATTGTTTATAGTGATTATTTAGTGGCTAAAAAGACAATCGATACAAAAGATTTTGCAACAGGCACTTATTTGATAAAATTGGAAAGTGAATCGATTTTTGAAATTAGAAAAATGATAAAAGAATAAAAGGTTCAATTTCTTTTGATTCGAATTTATTGAAAAAGCGACTAAATTTTCTTGAATCCTAATTCTAACATTTCGGTTTAGAATTTGGCATTTGGGGAAAAATCAATTATTGTCCATTTGCACAAGTACCCCTAAGCACTTATTTATATAACGGATTAAAATCTAATAGGTTAATTTTTTAACTGCTTTTAAATGTGTAAGTTACAATTGTTTTTAATCTTTTTCAAAGCTTTTGGAAATGTGTTAGTCATAAATTCCAAATGTTCAGACATTACATCTATTTCAACCTCAAGGGTGGTTGTGATTTTACCCTCAATCAGTCTATAAATTTCCGTAGCACCTGACCATTCTTTTGATTCGTCATCAATTGGTTGCTCTTTTCCTTCAACCACATTTCCGATATGTGTAAACTGTATAATATGATTAGGGATATGCCTTTCAATCATACTGTAGATACCGCTTTGGTCAGGGACTAGAAAATGAACTGTACTTCCAGCATTCCAATTGCTAACTTTAATATAAGACCCTTCAAAAAAAACACCGGCCCATTCTCGATATAAATTATCATTCCACAGTGCATTCCAAATGGTGGCTCTTTCAGCCTTAATGCCAGCGGAAAATTTCAATTGATTGATCATTGGTTTTTAACTACTAATTTTATTTTTCAGTCACCGCGAGACTATAATAAGTCAATTACTTTTTACGAACTTTAGAGACACCTGAAATATTTTGTTCAAGGATAGCCCCATTTCCATAGTGACGGAGTTCACTGGCTCCAGATAGTGTGACAACAAAGTCACAATTTAAAGTTAGTGATATGTTAGAAGCGCCTGAAGCATTGATATTTGCATTTTTTTCAATGGATAAGCCCTTTGCTTTTAGTTTCGAAGCTCCATTAAAATCAGTAGTCAATGTATTGACTTGCCCTTCCAGTCTACCTGAAGCAGCACCTGATGCTGAAATATCTAGATTGTTAACTGAAAGCTCATTGGCTTTTATTTTAGATGCTCCTGATAAATCAAGCATTAAATCATTAAAGCTAGCTTGGTCTAAAACAACGTTTGAAGCGCCTGAACTTGAAATTTTACTGAGATCTTTTACCGTGATTGTAGCATCAATTATAATGTTGGAAATGGCACTCATATTTTCCATTTTAAGATATAGCTTTTGACCTTCCTGATAAACATTCAAAAACTCCTTAACATTGGCATTGCAGCGAAAAGTTGCAGTTTCTTCTAGCCCTTGTATAATTTGAACATCATAAATGCCTGATGCAGCTATTTCACTTAGGTCTTTAATAGGAACTTCAAATTCGACTATCTCTTTACTCCCTTTTATTGCATTTGGAAAATTACAACTTGTCAATATTAAAAAGAATAGGGGTAGGATGAATAAAATTGATTTAAGAGTCATAGCGCTTTGAATTAGTCTTAGCTAAGTTAATCAATTTTACAAACTAAAAATAGGTTCTAATATTAGAACGTCGTTATTTTGCTATACTTACCGTTAGGTAGAACTTGTTAACATAGGTTACTTTCAAAAATGGATTTAAAAAAATAGACTTTTATTCGCCGTATTTTAAATCACCGTTTGACCAGATATCATTCTGGCGGCAAATTGAGTTGATTTGAATTGCTCAAGAATAATTTTAATGAACACTGTAATTGGAATAGACATAATCATACCTGGTACCCCCCAAATGTATCCCCAGAACATTAGCATAACCAAAACGGTAATGATGTTAATGGAGAATGATTTACCCATAAAAATGGGCTCTAAAATTGAACCAAATAGTACCTGCGCTCCTGTAATACAAATTACGAAGAAAGCTAAGTGACCGGTTGGGTCTAATTCAACAAATGCAAATGCTGAGAGCAGAATAACTGTGATGAATGAACCAATCATTTGAATGAAATTGATGACAAAAGCAAAAATTCCCCAAAAAATAGGGAAGCTTACATCAAAAAAGTAACAGGCTAAACCTGTGATGATACCCGTTCCTAAACTTACAAAAAATTTGACCTTAATAAAGGTTATTAAATCGTCTTCAATCTTTAAAAAAGTCTTAATGGAAGCATGACGTTCCTTTATTAAAATTTTATGCATCACTTGTTGTACATTAATGGACTCGGCAAGCCACAATACAGTAAAAAAGGCGGTCATTAATACCATAGAAACCGTACTGCCAACAAATTTTAACACTGGCCCGATACCTGAAGCCATTGCATTTTTACTAATGAATTGACCTATTAAGTTTGAATCCGTTTCTAGGTCAATGCCGAAAAGACCTTCAGCCCATACTAACAATTGACTTAGCCTAATTTGTGCTTTTTCTAAAAATGCGTCCTGTGTGGCCAAAATTTCTCTGCTTGACAATTGAATGAGCTGCGTACCAATTTGTAATGAAATGATGATAATTAAAACAACAATTATAATACTAAATGTTTTGTTTAGACCTCTTTTTTTCAGCCACCTCATGAGTGGTAAAAATAAAAGACTAATAAACATTGACATGACCAATGGAATAAATATAAAAGAAAGTGTTTTTAACAAGAAAAATACTAGAGGTACTACTATGATTAATAGCAGTGTATTGGTGGTTTTGATTTTACTTAACATTAGTAGTAAATAGTGTTTTGAAGCAGCAAATTTACATCAAATACTTTAAATTTTATGCTTGGTAACAGTCTTTAACAAAAATAAAGACACATTTTTTTTTTGACACTGTAATTTTAGAAAATATAAAAAATAAATAAAATTTGAACCAATCAGATATTTTTGAGTACTACTGTTGAACAATTGAAAAAAGCGCCTATTTCATCTTAAAATTAAATTATGAAAATTATATTTTTATTTACAGGAATCTTAATGACACTTGCTAGTTTCCCTCAAAAGCCAGAAAAAGTGTACAGTATTGTAAAGGAACGTAGAAGTGAGGATTGGTATAAAACACAATCCGAATTGTGGAAAAAAGAAACTGAAAAAAACAAAAAAAATGCAGAGGCTTGGTATTATTATTTTGCAGCTAATCGAGCATTGAAGAATATAAGTTGGAGTGATAAAGCAGCCATGGAAAAATATGTAGAAGTTTGTGATGGAATTTCTAAAGCTGCCTATAAAGCAGTACCAAATTCATTTGAAGCGAATCACATTGTATGGTGGCATAGTTTTAGTGATCCGAAAAAATTCTCCTACCTAGAAAAAGCATATACCATTAACCCTTTAGATTCTAGGACCTATCGTGACATGATGATTCACTATTTGTTAAAATTTGATGAAGCAAAAACACTAGAATTTGCGGAAAAAATTTATAAAGTAAATGATATGCCTGCAGCTGCTTATAATTGGGCATACAATTTATTGTCTGAAGTGGAGCCCAATGCCATTATACTAACTGCTGGTGATAATGATACTTATTTGCCTTGGATTGTGCAACAGGTAATGGGGTTCAGGAAAGATGTGACCATTATGAATACGAGTTTATTAGGTTTAGATGATTATCGTAATGAATTATTTAAAAGGAAAGGTTTTCCAGTTTTTGATAAAAGTTTGAATGATGCAGTGGCTTATGAACAATCATTAGAAATTCAAAAAGAAATGTTTGCACATATTTTTGCTCAAAATGACAATTCTCCAGTGTATATTGCCTCAACAGCTATTCAGCAATTTCAAGAAAAATTTGATGATAATTTGTATTTGACAGGGTTAAGTTATAAGTACTGTGAAAACGCTTTAGATAATGTTGCACTAATTAAGAGAAATTACGAAAAACGGTATTTACTAGATTATTTGTTGAACAAATTTTCGTTTCATCCTTTAGATAAAAAGACAGATGATTTTAATGTATATTATTTGCAGGCCTTCATCAAATTGCACAGACATTATTTGGATTCGGAAGACCTTGCAAAAGCCGAAGTTTTGAAAGATAGAATTATTTCGATTGGCAACAAAGGTGGTCAAGAGAGCTGGATAACAAAATGGATGAATGATATTAACCAATAAGTAAAGTAAGCATTGCTTTGAGTGTTTTTAAAATTAATATAAATCATTTGTCCGACGAAGCCTTAATGGGTCGTTTAAATAAAAAAAACGACCCAAAGGCTTTAACAGAATTATATGCACGTTATAGCAAAAAACTATTGGGTTACTTTATCAATATGTTTGGTGGGGATGTTGAAAAAGCAGAAGATTTTTTGCAAGATATTTTCATTAAAATAATGGAAAAGGGGCATCAGTTTGACAGCAGCCGTAAATTCTATTCATGGATATTTACGATTGCGAGTAATATGTGTAAAACTGAGTTTAGAAAACCACAAATAAAACATTTGACCTCTGAAAAAGACCAAGAAACAGTTAATAGCTTAAGAATGGTTGATGATAACTTGATGGATAGCAAGACGTTTAAAATTGACCTAAAACAGAGCATAAATTCATTGTCTCATGATCATAAAGCCGTTTTTGTTTTAAGATATCACCAAAATTTTTCAATGCAAGAAATCGCCGATATTACTGATTCTAACATTGGCACTGTAAAGTCAAGACTATTTTATGCTACCAAAAAAGTGACCGAGCAATTAAAAGGATATAAGCCAGAGAATGATAGTCCACAATTTAAAATGAACTAAAGATGAAGAATGAAGAAATACATAGCTTAATCGAAAGATTAGATTTTAATAAATTAAGTAAGGTGCAACAAGCTCTAGTGCTAAGCGAAATGACTGAGTCAGCTTACAATGAACAGCGACAAACCATTCTTGATACCAAATTATTATTTGCCAGCGCAAATAGCTATGAACCTAAGCCATTAATTATTCCAGTTAAGTCAACCCATTTTTTAGCAAAACCAATTCCGTTGTATCAAGCTCTGGTTGGCATTGCCGCTATTACATTAATCATGCTACTCATTTTTCCGATTAAAAGGATTGAACTAGCCGATCAACCCATCAAATATGTCACCATATATGATACTTTAGAAACGGAGGTTATTAAATATGACACTGTTGAGCGAGTCATTGAAAAACCAATTTTAAGAGAGAAACTAGTGTATGTTGATCATTCACTTAGTTCGAAAATATTGCCTGAAGAGCCACGGTTGTTAGAAGTGCCCCGCACAAATGCTATCAATTTTTCGGAAAGTAGGATTAAAAATAAGGGTGTATCTATGAAAGATGATACGCTTTCATTGTCCTTACCAATGGTGTTTTAGTAAATTATTTTATCACGAAAAGTGCTGTTTTCATGCCTGCTGATACTTTTTTTGTAGTACTTTGATGGAATAAACCCCTGATAATGCCTCTAGATTTTGGGGCCAAAACGATAAGATCGAATTCATGTTCGTCAGCATATTCCACAATAGTATTTTCAACATTTTCTTCACCAACAACATGAAACCTACTAACAACATCATCAATAAGGTGATTTATTTTCATTTTCACGTCATCTTCTGCTCCTGAATGACTCACATGAAGCACATGCATATCCGCATTAAATTTATTTTTAAAGTCTAAAATAGGTTGGACCACTTTATCAGCCAAATCATCTTCAAAATCACTAGTAAACAATATTCTTTTTGGAGTAGCTAAGCTGTGGTTGGGAGGAATAACTAAGAGGGGGATTGATGAATTTTTGATAGCTAAATAGGCATTGCTGCCCAAAAGGATTTCATCAATACTACTGGCACCATTTGTGCCAATCACAACTAGATTTGCCTCTGAATTTTCTATTTCTTCAACCAAAGTTTCAGAAAAAAATCCAACTTCAACCTTGCCTTCAATTTTAGTATCAGTAAAGAGCATTTCAAGTTCTGCCAAGGTTTTTACCATTCTTTCATGAAAAAATTTTTGTAAATCCTCATTGATGTCCACTAAGATGGTTGACCCTGCCTGTCGCGCATTAACAATGTGTAGTAGGCAAAATCCGGCATCAGGATAATGTGTTAGGGCAAATTTTGCCGCGTGAATTGAACTATCCGAAAAATCGATAGGTATGAGAATAGTCATAACGTCTTTAGTTTACTGTAAAGATAAATCTTGCAAGTCAAAAAAAACTAACAAAAATCAACTTGAAAACAACCTTTTCTCAGTCTCATTGGGTAAAACACAGAACCCTTTATTTAGTTTATGTCTATTTCGCGCAATAATTGAATACAATCCATCTCGAATAAACTTGGGTAGAATGTAACCTACTTTTAATAAAAAATAGGGCATTTTGAGTTCGTTTGCAATTTTTAAGGCAGCGTTCGATTTTTCAAAGAGTATATTTTCTTTTAGTACGTACATGGTTTCCATAGAAATTTCAATGGAAAAAGGTTTTAGCAGCTCGATTGCTAATGCTGATTGTAAGGCAACAAATTGAAAATGGTCATGTTTTCTATTTTTTAATATGCGCTGAATGGATCGATTGCAAAATCCACAATCACCATCATAAAAAACAATTAAAAAATGAGCTGGTTTCATTATTGTAAAATTACTAATTTTAAGCATTCATTTATTAAAAATTCATCCTTATGACTATTGGCATATTATTATCAGGTTCTGGCGTGTATGATGGGTCAGAAATTCAAGAATCTGTTTTAGCTATGTTAGCTATTGCAGAATTGGGAGCTTCCTACCAGTGCATCAGTATTGATAAAAATCAGAAACATGTCATTAACCACTTAACAGGTGATGAAATGGAAGAATCTCGAAATATGAAAATTGAAGCCGCTAGAATGGCAAGGGGAGAAGTGGCGGACATTTCTGAAATGTCACCAGCAATTCTTGATGCCTTGGTTATTCCTGGTGGTTTTGGTGCAGCAAAAAATTTAACTTCTTGGGCTTTTCATGGTCCTGATGCCGATATTCTACCAGAAGTAAAATTACTAATTGTAAATATGGTCAATGCTGGCAAACCTATTTGTGGTTTATGTGTGAGTCCTGTAGTGATTGCTAAAGCGACGGAAGGTTCTGCTATTCAACCAAAAATGACTTTGGGATCTTCGAAGGTTGGTTCACCTTATGATATCAATGACTTTCATCAAGGCATACAATCGACTGGAGCGAGCACTGAGGAGAAAACCATCACTGAGGTGCTAGTAGATCAAGAGCATAAAATTGTAACAGCACCTTGCTATATGTTAGAAGCAAATATTCTAGAAGTAAGAGACAATATTAAAACGGCCATTCAAGAAACCATTGCTTTGATCAATTAAGAATTTTAATGTTTCGGTTAACGGCCAAAACAGAGTCGAGAAATACTTTAGGATTGACAGGTGTAATATATAAATTGATATTTGTGTCAGACTTAATTTGCAAGCCGTTTCGGGCTAAACCAAGCTTTAACCCAATAAAACTAGTCGTATTAATTTTAATACTTGTGATGTTTGCTAATGGCAAATTGCCTCTAATTGGACCAGATTGGTAAAATAGGTTTTCATCTTTGATTTCGTAAAACGTGCCATGCCACATCCATAGTAAAAAACCAGTCACAGCCACAATTACAAGCATAGCCATAAGAAATGTGACTGAGAATCCCCTTTGTAAATATGCAAAGTAGAGTGGTGCTATACAAATGAAAATGGCACTGAACATAATGACTCTAAAAAAATTGTCTCTTCTGCTGGCGAATCTCATTTATTTTTATTGATAAAGATATAAAAAAACAAGGATAGTTAAAAACAAATGTATATTTGCAAAATGGCAGAAAAACTGGCAGATACAATGCTAATTTGTAGCGAAAAAACGATTGGTGATTGCGCAGTCGACATTTATTACTATAAACCAACTGTGCAAAGTAATGGTGTATTGTTTACAGATGGATTAAGGCACCATAATCAGCATGAACTGGCTGGTCAAACTGAGAATATTTATCAGGCAATAGAATTGTATTTTTTGCTACCAAGCCATTGGAGTCTTGAAAAGGAAAATCAAAAATGGCCAATAGCTGTATTACAAAGGTTAATTGCAGGACAACGTGAACAAAAAGCTTGGTTTGGACCAGGAGACACTTTAACGGCACATCCTAAATCAAAAGACTCATCATCCATTCCGCTATCAATCAATAACCAATTTAAGCAAAACCATTTTATTCTGACCGAACCTGTGGCAGCAACCGAACTACTTGAAAATAGGATAGAGGGAGACTTGACTTGGCTGGCTATTGTACCCATTTTTCAGAAAGAGTTTGAATATAAAAATAGCCGTTCTGCTCTTGAATTAATGATGAATTTTCAAAAGAAAAATATTACCGAGGAGATCGACGAGTACAGAAAAGTAGCAGCCAGAAGGAAATTTTTTGGCTTGTTTTGATGATCCTTTGCTCGGAACAATTACTTCAAAATACTTTGCCATCAATTATAAATATGTATCTTGAGTTCAAAATACTAAGAACATGAATGAGATAAGAAGAACTGTGTTTTCTCAAGGAGACCCAGATGGTGGAGTGGCTTATAGAGAATTTATTTTTGATATGAATATACATAATTATCCCTATGATCCAAAGGCAAAAGTAAGAGTGAAATTTGATGGCGCAGCATCTGTTGAATATGATATGGAAACTTGGCAAACTGTTGATTTGGTAAATTATCCTGATAATCGTGTTAGAGCAGAAGGTCAGTTGTATTTTGAAAATAGATATTATGGTGGTAAATATTGCTTTTCCATTCTTAAGTTTAGTGGTTTATTAAAAACAAATAGTTGGGTGAATACTGCTACAGGAACAGCATTAGCGTCTGTAAGACAAAGTGGGGTTATTATTGGTTTTGATGGGCTTACAAATGTAAACGTTGCGGAGCAAGACATTATTGAAGTACAGGGAGAGGTTGGCTTTGTTCCTCCGCCTTTAGATATGACTACTTGTGTTTTTACGGAAGGTGATCCTGGTGGTGGACAGGCCTTTAGAGTGTTTGCTTTTGAGTCAACTAAGGCAGGACCTCAGGATTCGGAAGTGACGGTTACTATTACTGTTGATAGTGATAACCTTTGTATAGCAACAACAGTGCCTGTTGAAACAACAGTAAATATAGAAAAGTCCACCAATCGAGTTAAACCATTTGGTAGTCTCACATATAAAAGAATTAATTTTAATGGTTCCTTGGTAGATGCGGTTTTCTTTTCTGGTGAATTAATAACCAATTCATGGATATCAACAGGAAACGGGCCAATGTCTCGTTATAACCCTGGCGCGGGAAGTGTCATTGTAGCCATGTATGATGTGGAAGACTCCTAGTCCTTTTTAGATTTTTGATTATCTTCTCTTTCTATACTTCCACCAAACAATAAATATAATTCCGGCAAGTAACAATGGCCAAAGGTTAACCAATACTAAAAACACAATAGTTATAAATTGCCAACCGTTGCTAAAAGAATCCGAGACATCATCACCAAAAGACTTTTCATAAACCTCAGGTGCTCTGTTAAATTCAACTTTTTGATAAATATTTACTGAAATAGTGCTAAAGTTGACCTGGTCTTTTAAGTATCTTAAACGACCTTCCTTTGCTTCAATTTCCTCAGTAATTCTCCGAATAGCTTCTTCTGCCTCAATCACTTCTTTAATACTTCCAGTTCTCTTTCTTAAAATATTAATATAACGCTCTCTAACCTCTTTTTTAGTGTTTAATCTACTTTCAATATCAATGAATTCTTCTGTGACGTCGTTAGATGTGATACTAATATTGTCTGTATAAATAGACTCTCCTTTTAGGCGTTCAATTAATTGGTGAAAATGGCTGTTGTTAACACGTATTTGAACATGGTTTTCAATTTTATAATTGGTGCTAGACATATTCATTTCAGAAATGAATGCGCCTTCTTCCTCACATATCGCTGATATTTTCTTGGAGGATGTTTCCATGTTTTGGACTTGAAATTCAAGATTCCCTTTCCAAATCATTTTCCGATTTTTAGCAGGTTTGACTTTTTTTGGAGCTGAAACAGGTTGTGGTTTACTATGTGGTTTAGTTTGCGAAGCGTCAGTCATACTGTAGCTAGTTGCATTTGATTGAAGTGAAACATCATATGCTCCATTATTAAAATCTTCTAAATCCTCTAATTGACCAGCACTCTCAGTTACATAACTTTCGTCATAATCCGCTTTAGCCTCAATACTAATGTTGTCTACAGCCATATTTTCATTCGCATCATGGCAAGCCAACAAACTTATTATAACGCCAAGTAACATGATGATTTTAATTCTTTTCATAATTTCCGAGTTTAATTTTTAAAAACTTTAACTGATGCTTTATTATTATGATGACACTGTTAAAAAGTTTAAATTTTTAGTGAATACAAATCATGTTAAAGAAGGTTCATTTGTTTCTCCCGAATGCGCAGTGAAGCCGAAATAAAAGGATGAATTAAAGGAAATGACGGTAATATAAAACTGACTTAGTAAATTATGGAATCACTATCATTCATTATCAAGTTAAACAGCAGTGTTTTCGAAAAAAAGGCTTACTTTTATAAAAATCAAGTCATTAATTACTAGTGAGAATAATATTGATCATATCATCTTTTTTAGTAGTAAATTTTTTATTTGCTCAAAATGAAGGCAATATCTGGTATTTTGGTGAATATGCAGGGATAGATTTTAATTCGGGGACACCGGTGGCTTTATCAAATAGTGCCATGTATACACCTGAAGGTTGTGCTTCTATCTGCGACAACAATGGAAATTTATTATTTTATACTCATGGTGAAACCATATATAATAGTAATCACGTTCCAATGCCCAACGGAACTGGTTTGCCTGGTAACCCGTCCAGCGTGCAATCTTCAATAGTTATTAAAAAACCAGGAAGTAATGCAATCTATTATGTTTTTACCATGGATGCTGTTGAAAATTCATTTGCCAATGGTTTTCAATATGTTGAGGTTGATATGACATTGCAGGGTGGATTAGGAGATGTTAGTATGACCTTAGCTGCCCCTATATATGCCCCAAATATTTCAGAACAATTGACTGCAATTCAACATCAAAATGGAGTGGATTTTTGGGTGATCATTCGCACAAATGATTCTTTAAATTCCAGCTTTCGAAGCTATTTACTGACTGCATCAGGACTATCGACCACCCCCGTTATTACTAATTTATTGAATTTTAATGCAGGTTGGACAGGATTAAGTGGGAGCCCAAATGGTCAAAAATTAGCTAGTGCATCAAGTCTATTTGACTTTGATAACTTGACAGGAGTAATTTCGAATCATGTTGAATTATTTACTGGTTTTTATGATGGTGAGTTTTCTCCCAATAGCCAGTATTTTTATACGTTTAGAAATGTTGTTGACTCAATTACAAATGTATTTAGCCAACAGTTACTGCAATTCGATTGCATGGCTGGAACGGCTAACGACATTATTAATTCTGAAATTATTATTTGGAGTAGTAACGGTGGTAATGGTTTTCGAGCAACTATGCAACTAGCACCCGACAATAAAATATATGTTGCAAAAGGCGTATCAAGTTTCTTAGGAGTGATATCTAATCCTAATTTCCAAGGCATAAGCTGTAATTATTTAGATAATGGTTTTCCATTGGCTAACGGAACACTAAGTCTATATGGTCTGCCCGCTTTAGTTGGATCATATGTCACTGAATTTGAAACTGCAATCGAGATTTGTCAAGGTGATTCAACTTATTTATATAAAGATTGGTTTCAGAATTATAATTGGGCATTAGCCTCATCTCCGAATACGATTATCTCTAATGACTCATCAATAATTGTTTCTCCAATAATAGATACTGATTATATTGTATATGATGGTCCGGATACTTTTTATTTTAAAATTACTGTTAACCCTCTACCAAATGTTAATTTGGGTGCAGATTTAGTGATTTGCCCAGGTAATGTTAATGTTTTAACTAATATTGACAGTGTTGCAGCAGATGCATCCTATTTATGGCAAGATGGAACAACTAACGATAGTTTGAATTTATATTCTACAGGTACATATTGGTTAGAGGTAACTGATGGGTTGGGTTGTATTGGATCAGATACTGTATTGGTTTCGAGTGTCGCTGAAATTGATGTCATAGTAGGTCATCCTACTTGTCATGATGCAGCAAATGGGTCCTTTAATGTGATTTTTCCTGGTGCAGATAGTATATTAATTGTGATTAAAAATAGCATGGGGACGATTTTAAATACACCTAACTTTCCAATTGCTACAGGACTTTCTGCTGGTACTTATGTGATAGAATATACGGATGGTAACTGCATGGCAATTGATTCTATTGCTTTGGTTAATCCACCAATTATTTCTGCGGATGTGATAGTTGTCGATCCATTGTGTTTCGGAGATTCAACAGGTGCTGCATTTATAACCAATTTGTCAGGCTATCAAGGCCCTTTGGCGGGTGTATATTATAATTGGACTCCAAACCCACAGCAAAACAATGGCCTTTTTACGGATTCAATACATCATTTATCAGCAAGGGAGTATAGCGTTGGAATAATTGATGAGTTGGCTTGTCAGACAAATATTGTATTTTCAGTGACAGAACCACTTCCACTTGTTGGTGTAATAACAGATATTAAACCTACTTTTTGTAGAACTTCAGGTTTTCAAAGTGGAAATGGATCCGTATCAGTCGGTATTCCTTTAGAAACATCAGGTACGGGTAATACTGATATCAATTGGTTGCATTTAGGAACTGGTGAAACGGCCAATGTGCCACAATTTGTGGCGAAGGCGCCAGGTCATATTGCCTTAGCTTTAACAGATGATAATGGTTGTGTGTTTAGAGATAGTGTTTATTTGGATTCACTTAACCCTAAAGCTGATTTCATCATTACATCAGATAATTTTGATGTAGCTGATATTTATGAAGGAACGGAAGATGTTAAAATTAGAGTTAAAAATCAATCCACTAATTTTCATGATCCAAACAATTCCAATTCTGATATTGTTTTCCAATGGAATTTATTTACGAATATGGACCCGGGAGGAGAGAAGAATTGGTTTTTCACTTATGACTTGTCAGAACAGGTAGACACCATTTACGAAGGTGAGCAAGTCTATCAAGTTTGCTTAATTGCCAAAAACTATAATGATTGTGCAGACACTACTTGTAAAGATGTGATTGTCCATGCTGCGCCTTTACTTGTGATGCCAAATGTATTTACACCTGGAAGTTTCCCAAACGGTACCTTTTATTTTCCATATGAAGGAATAGCAGAATTTAATTGTGTGATTTTTAACCGGTATGGTGTTAAAGTGTTTGAGTTTAATGATATTTTAGAAGAATGGGATGGTAATCACTATAAAAGTAATGAGCCTTGTAGTGATGGCGTTTACTTTTACCAATATTCAGCTAAATCGACCAATGGATCATCTATTTATCTAGAAGGGCATTTGAGTTTGATTAGGGATAAATAGGTTTTAGCACTTAGTATTGAGTATGAAGTATTCAAATCCGGAGTTCGAGTTCCAACTTCGTCGCCTCACCACACCCCTCAGTTCAGTCTATTGCTATTACACCTAATCAAGTAAAGGCGTCAGTTCGAGTGCTTTTTATGAACTCGTAAGACGAATAAAAAGTGCGTTGCACTGAGCCTGTCGAAGCGTATCGAGAACAGAGCTTTGTAAAAGAAAAAATATAATTGCTTAATTTTTAATCATTTTCCCTCTTTCCTTACTTAATCCGTTTTCATTAATTACTTCATAAAAGTAAATTCCACTTTTAAAATCAACTGTGTTGATTTTAACCTGCACCTCATTTTTGAGTTCTGTATTATAAACTAGTTTTCCAGTAATGCTAAAGATATTTAATCTGGCATTTATGTGATATTTACTTTTTAAATTAATTATAGTTGTAAAAGGGTTAGGATAAGCATTTATTGTTGAACTGGAAAGTTCATCAATACCCCAAGGGACAGCGTCGTCAAGAGCTATAATATCATCAAACATTAAACCGTCAAGATTGTCAAAATTACTATCACTAATAAAGGTAAAACGATATTGAACCGTATCACCTGTACTTATGCTACTATACGGATAATTTGACAAATTAATAAGAACCGACTCCCAACCATTACTATTGCCTGTAAGGTTAAAATTTCCAAAAATATAATTTGGCCATGTACCTCCCGATATAAGATTTAAAGTATCATCTGATATCAATACCCAACTATTACCATTATCAGGAGAGAATTCAATTTTACCAAAATCATTTAAAGAATCAGAGTTTACGAAATAGCTTACACCTAACCTTACTAGCACATTAGAAAGGAAACCATTTTCTGCTTTATGCTTAATGATAAATGAAGAGGTATCGTTAATTGGATAAGGATTAAGCGTATCCGTAATAATTGAATTAGGTGAGGATTTTGAACTTGTAAAAACCGTTTTTTGTGGGGTGCCAATTCGCCAAATACAATTTGAATTTGAAATAGTATCTCTAAAAACAAAATCTTCATGATAAGTATCATCAAATGTAAAAGGGTGAGTATATTGAGCACTACCCATTAAAGGAAAAAATAGCATTAAAAGAATAGAATTTAAACGGATTGGTTTAGATTGAAATACCATTGTGTTTAATTTAATGTTAATTATTTTTTTCAATTTAATTGTGAATTATACTTCAATAAACTTAGTAATCACTTCGTAGGTTTCGGGTGCTTCACCCCTCAACCTCTTGTCACTATCCCAAGATACAAAAAGCGTCAATTCGAGTGACTCATTTCAGGTTAACTGAAAAGAGTTGTATCGAGAACAGAGCGGTTTGGTCCCAATAAATTTCCAATTCCAAACAAATCTTCTTGCCCAGTTTTTCGGTTTTTTTTATCTTAACTCTTATTCCTTCACTAATCACTACTCAATAAAAAAACTACTCACTAAAAATCACTTTTTCCACCTTCAAAACTGCTTCTCCATCTAATATCTTTAGTACATACGTTCCTTTGGCGTAATGTTCAACATCCAGCATATAGGTAGTGTAATTAGTATTGAGAGGCCATTGACTAACAATTTGCCCTTGCATATTAAATAAGCTAGCTATGGCATTTCCAGTATGGTTTTGGCTGGCATAGTAAATATACAATTCGTCTTTGGCAGGGTTTGGATACACTTTTAATCCAATTTCAGGATCTGGCGGAGTAATTACAGTATCAGTAGTGTCAGGATTATCAAATTCTTGACAACCTGGTACCAAACAACCATATTTATCGGTTTTAACTAACCATCCTAACTGACCAACCGGTTCTGGGTTTGAGGCTTCAGAATTGATGGCCTGGCCGACCATCACAAAACCACTATCCGCAGTCATGTCAACATCATAAAGAATGTGGGTGGGAATATTATTTTCATTGTCTAAAAACTGCACTCTTTGATAGTTTCTGTCCCAAATAATGTCGCCAGTCAAATTAAACTTCAGTAACCTTCCACCAGAATGAATACCATGAGAATTTATGCTTGTCGTGTCAATTGTTCTGCCAACTGCAACAAAATTACTGTCATTTATTTTTAAAATATTTTCAAAATTCACTCTTGACTCTCCAGATGGCTCTTCGTCTTCTATTCGCCATTCTTCATTTAAATTTGGCGCTAGCTTTATTATAATTCCTCTATAAACCATTGCGTTTCCATTTTGAACAAACTCACCATTTTTTCCACCATAGATAAAACCACCATCAATGGTTTGAATTAAACCATTACAATTATCTGCTAGTATACCAACGCCAAGTACTTTACTTTGAATTTCATTCCCTAAAGTGTCTATAATAACCAATTTTGTATTTAATCTAAAGTCTGAATTAGCTGCAGGTGTATGAATTCTAGTCCCACCAATCATGAGGCGGTCAGGCGCAATTTTGATTAAGCTGTTCCCTTTAAAAATTCTGTAATTACCCAAAGTACCATAAAAGGTTTTATGCCATAAGAATTCGCCTGTTTTGCTTAATTTGAACAATGCTGTCCCACCCACTAAATCAGAATACCTTGATACATTGACTGTACCATAATAAGCACTGTCAATAGGGTCCTGCAAAAAACCACCTGGCTGTACCACCCAATCGTCATTATTCTCTTCATACAAGTTTAAATAGGTTTTGAACAATAGAGTATCTCCGTTGGGTTTAAGCTTAATGAAACCAAAATGTAAATGCCCTGTATGAGGTGCTACTGTAAAGGTTTGGGCAAAATTACCATCTAAGGTTTTGATCAGATTGGGGCTTTCCCAAAAAATGTAACCTATAGTATCATTTGCAAAGTAAGTAGACTGCGCAATAGTGCCGTCTAAATTAAACTTAATGAATGCACCTTCTTGGAAATTTAGCCCTGAACTATATGCTCTCATGCCAGATACATAATAACAAGAATCCGTAGCAATAACATTAGCAAAAATTGAACATGGTGCAATAGAATATCTTTGATTAAGGGGGGGGCTGTGAAATTGCCATAAACCCATTAACTATAAAAAGAAATATAAAAATTTGCTTCATCAGAAATTCTATCTATCAAATTTACGTAAAAGATAAGACCTGTACAAACTCAAAGACCTTGTTTTCGATTTAATCGAAAACAAGGTCTTTGAGTCATCATATTTAATTTTTTTCGTAATTAATGTTGAATTACTACTTTTTGAGTAAGTTCTTCACCATTTTGAATTATCACTTTTATGATATAAGTTCCATTTGAAATTAATTGTGTATCCCAGATGTAAATTGGCTTCATTACCGATTGTTTGAATACCAATTGGCCATTGATGTCATAAATGGTAATGTCAATGTTTTTTTGTGAAATTGGTAATTCAATGGCTACATATTGGTGAGCCGGGTTTGGGTAGATATGGATGCGTTCAGCAAGGGTACTATTATTATTTTGCTCAATTATTTTCGATTTGGTTTGTAATGGTATCTCAATGTTGTGGTTAATACATTCACCATAAAAGAAACAGAGTATCGCCCTAGACTGATAACTCGCTAAACCTATTCCGTTGTCCGCCATATTCCGAAGGAAATCTAAATCAATAGTATCTAATTCGGCAATAGCACCTGTAGTAGGTAAGATGTTTACCAAAAAGGTTTTAAAAGAGACTATATCATTGAGTTCAGCCTGCAGATGTAATCAATAATCATGGAAAAGACATGACTAATAAAGTAGTAGCTATTACAGGTACAACTAGTGGTACTGGTTTTGTATGTGCACGCGAATTGGCCAAAAAAGGAGCTGCGGTAATTTTACTTAACCGGAAAAGTGAAAGGTCAACAAATAGTTTAAAGCAATTACAGGAAGCTGTTTCAAATGGAAGTTTTGAGGCCGTAGATTGCGATCTTCAAGATTTTGAAAGTGTGCAGACAGCTGTCAATACAATTAAGTCTAAATATGAAACATTGGATGTTTTGGTCAATAATGCAGGTGTGATGGCATTGAATGACATTGCCACAAAAGATGGATATGATGTGCAAATGCAAACCAATGTGTTATCACATTTTCTCATTACTAAAGAATTATTTCCTCTGTTAAGGAATAGTAAAGAAGCAAGAATTGTCAATCATTCCTCAGGTGCTCGCTTAGGAGGCCCATTAATGCCTCAATATTTTGAACAAAAAGGTGGCAATCTCGGAGGAGATGGTACTGAGGAAGACAATGTGAGTTTTCAAGGCCCACGGTGGGAACGGTATCACCAAACAAAATTAGCCAATGCCACATTTACTTATGGTTTAAAGGAGAAGTTAGAAGCTGCTAACATTACGAACGTCATTCCATTATTGGCTCATCCTGGTTTAGCGGCTACCAACCTTCAGGTTACTTCTGCGGAAAATGGTGCCATGGATATCAATTCTGATTTTATGAAGCAAGCACAATCTCCTGAAGATGGTGCAACTGGTATTATTCGTGCAACAATGGACGAACAGGCAAAACCTGGTCATTTTTTTGGTCCAACAGAAGGATGGAGTGGATACCCTGATTTATTGGAGCCAGAAGACTTATTACTTGACAAAACAAATGTTAGGTTAAATTGGGAAGGTTGTGAAAAAGCGGTTGGTGAGTTTGAGATCTAGCTTTAATAAAAAAATAATATCTTTATGATCCCAATAATTTAATAATATGCAATCAAAAGCAGCAACTCCTGAAGAATATTTTGCTGGACTTCCAGAGGAACGAAAAGAACCCATGTTAAAATTACACCAAACTATTTTGGATAATATGGGACCTAATATTGAAGTAAGAATGAGTTATGGTATGATCGGTTATGTCATTCCCCACAGTAAATATCCAGACGGATACCATTGTGACCCGAAATTGCCATTACCATTTATGAATATAGCCTCACAAAAAAACTTTGTGGCCTTGTATCATATGGGGGTTTATGCTAATCAAGATGTGTACGATTGGTTTGTGACAGAATATCCTAATTATGTCAAAACAAAGTTGGACATGGGGAAAAGCTGCATTCGTTTTAAAAAGGTTGACCAAATTCCTTATGAATTAATTGGGGAATTGGTGGCTAAAATGAACGCAGACGAATGGATAGAATTATATGAAGCAAATATAAAGACAAAATAGACATAAAATATTTTGAAAAAATGATTGGAATAGTGCAGGATTAAAAAAAAATAATTAACTTTGCGCTCCCGAAAGTGGTTCTTTTAGCCATGTTTGGGATGAATAGAGACTTAAAGATATAATAAGATGTCAAGAATTTGTGAATTATCAGGTAAAAAAGTAATGTCTGGGAACAATGTTTCTCACTCAAAAAGAAGAACAAAGCGTAAGTTTTACCCTAACTTAGTAACTAAAAAGTTCTTTATTCCAGAAGAAGATAAATATATTACTTTGAAGATTTCTACTTCAATGTTAAGAACAATTAATAAAAAAGGAATTTCTGCTGTACTTAGAGAAGCTAAGAAGAGTGGAGTTTATAAAGGATAATACTCTAGAAGATGGCTAAGAAAAGTAAAGGAAATAGAATTCAGGTTATTTTAGAATGTACAGAACATAAAGAGTCTGGTGTTGCTGGAACGTCACGTTACATTACAACTAAAAACAGAAAGAATACACCTGAAAGAATGGAGATTAAGAAATTTAATCCAATTCTTAAGAAATATACGATTCATAAAGAAATTAAATAATTAAGACATGGCTAAGAAAACAGTAGCAAGTTTACAAACTGGTGGTGGTAAAGAGCATACCAAAGTTGTAAAAATGATCAAGAGCGAGAAATCAGGAGCATATACTTTCAAGGAAGAAATTGTACATAATGACAGAGTGAAGTCTTGGTTTGCAGAAAACTAATCAATAAAACTTTATTGTAATTACAGCTTCTTCCATTGTATGGAAGAAGCTTTTTTATTTTTATACTATGGGTATATTTAATTTTTTCTCGAAGGATAAGAAGGAGTCTTTAGACAAAGGTCTTGAAAAGACTAAGCAAAGTTTTTTATCAAAATTAACCAGAACAGTTGTTGGAAAATCGAAGGTAGATGCTGAGGTTCTGGATAATTTAGAAGAGGTACTAATCTCCTCAGATGTGGGTGTGGACACTACCCTTAAAATTATTGATAGAATTGAGGCACGTGTATCGAAAGATAAGTATGTGTCAGCAGATGAATTGAATGGTATTCTAAAGTCCGAAATAGCAGCATTGCTGGAAGAGAACAATGCATCATCCATTGATGAGGTGGTCATTCCTGAAGTAGCGGAAGGCCCTTATGTGATGATGGTAGTAGGTGTAAATGGTGTCGGTAAAACAACAACCATTGGTAAGTTGGCGCATCAGTTTAAATCAATGGGTAAAAAAGTAGTGTTAGGTGCAAGTGATACGTTTAGAGCTGCTGCTGTTGATCAATTAATAATTTGGGCCGATAGAGTTGGTGTGCCAATTGTTCACCAAGGGATGGGCGCTGACCCTGCTTCGGTAGCTTTTGACGCATTACAGTCCGCCAAAGCACAAAATGCAGATGTTGTGATTATTGATACTGCGGGCCGATTACATAATAAGGTAAACCTCATGAATGAATTATCTAAAATTAAAAATGTAATGGATAAGATTGTGCCAGGCGCGCCGCATGAAGTCATGTTGGTGTTAGACGGATCCACTGGACAAAATGCTTTTGAACAAGCTAAACAATTTTCAATAGCTACTGATATTAATGCATTAGCCATTACTAAATTGGATGGTACAGCTAAAGGTGGTGTAGTTATTGGTATTTCTGACCAAATGAAAATTCCAGTAAAGTATATTGGTGTTGGAGAAGGAATGGAAGACCTTCAGCTATTCAATAAAACAGAATTTGTAGATTCACTTTTTAATTAATCAGTATGAAATCAGCATTGTTTATTTTTCTCTTTTTTTTAGGACTGTCAGTTCAAGCAAAATCCATAGTTAAATTTAAAACGGCTGATGATATTGAAATGACCGCTGATTTATACTTGACTGAATCGATAGAAAACCCTTTTATTATTTTATGCCATCAAGC
>JBGCFR010000079.1:0-27682 GCA_045107045.1 Crocinitomicaceae bacterium | reverse complement strand
TTTGGAGGATCAGTTCATACTGGACTGAGAGCCGATTTTTTTAATCGATTCTTTGTGCAATCGAATTGGTCTATGGGTTATATCAACCTACCCAATTTGCAAACTATCAAAAATACCAACCACCGTGCAAAACAACAATTTGTTTATGGTGATTGGCAATTGGTAGCAGGTATCTTTTTATATAAACGACTAAAAAATGGGTGCGGATCATGCCCAGATTGGGAATAGATGACATTTATTGATACACACACTCACCTATATACTGATGACTTTGAAAATGACAGAACCGATATCATAAATAAAGCCATATCAGCTGGGGTAGACAAATTCTTGCTGCCAAATATTGATGAATCATCCATTCAAGGAATGTTTGCTCTGCAGACTGAATTTCCGAACCATTGTTTTCCTATGCTAGGGCTTCACCCGTGTTCTGTCACAAAAGACTTTGATTCAGCTTTAGAAAAAATCAAAGCTTTAATTGACAAAGAAGAGATTATTGCCATAGGTGAAATTGGAATTGATTTATATTGGGATAAATCCCTACTAAATGAACAAATACAGGCCTTTAAGATTCAAGTTGAGTGGGCTAAAGTTTTAAAGCTACCAATTGCAATTCATGTTAGAGATGCCTTTAATGAAGTCTTTTCTGTTTTAGATGAATTAAATGACGATTCATTAACTGGCGTATTCCATTGTTTTACTGGTGATGAAAAGCAAGCTGAAAAAGTATTAAGTTATGGTGGATTTAAACTTGGTATTGGCGGAGTGGTCACTTTTAAAAATTCTGGATTGGACAAAGTGCTATCAAATATTGATTTAAAGCATTTAGTACTCGAAACTGATTCGCCATATCTTGCACCAGTGCCATATCGTGGCAAAAGGAATGAAAGCACTTACATTCCAATAATTGCGAAAAAACTAGCATCCATCTATCAAAAAGATATTTTAGAAATTGGGCATATCACAACCTTAAATGCAAAATCACTATTTAATTTATAAACTTTAATTTTGATCAAGTCAGCCGTACTCTCATTTAAATAAATATTACCTACATTTAAAGGAATCTTAAGAGTATTTATATCTTTGATTGCTTAACATTGTAATACAAGAATGGACAAAAATCCTAAGGTACTAATCATCTATACAGGTGGTACAATTGGAATGGTTAACGACCCAATAAGTGGCGCGCTAAAATCATTCGATTTTAATCATTTATATGGTCAAGTACCAGAATTAAAGCAAATTGATTATCAGCTTGATGTCATTTCAACCGAAGAACCAATTGATTCTTCTGAAATCACAGTAAAGCACTGGTCTCATTTAGCAAAGACGATCTTTGAAAAGTATGAAAATTATAATGGATTTGTCATTTTACATGGCTCAGACACCATGGCTTATACAGCATCAGCACTTAGTTTTATGCTTCTTGGGCTTAAAAAACCCGTCATTTTAACAGGTTCACAGTTACCAATTGGAAAAATTAGAACTGATGGTAAAGAAAACTTGATTACTGCGATTGAAATTGCAGGGATGACCGACATTCATGATGAACCACTAATACAGGAGGTCGCAATTTATTTTGAATATCATTTGTACAGAGGTAACCGATCAACCAAGGTAAGTTCTGAAGCTTTTGAAGCTTTTGACACTCCTAATTATCCTTACCTTGCTGCAGCAGGAGTTGATATAGAATTTGATGAAGACGAACTGTATAGAACGGAGGCACCTGAAATAGAAATTTTCACTGAATTCAATACTAATATTGGTTTAGTGAAAATATTTCCAAGTGTTAATGTCAAATCCTTAGTTCCAGTTTTTGATATTGCATATAATGAAGCTATCGTTTTGGAGACTTTTGGAAGTGGAAACATTTTTTCCTCTCCTGATTTCTTCGAAACTTTAAAAAAGTATATTGCTAGTGGGGGTATTGTATTAAACATAACACAATGTATAAAAGGAAAAGTTGACCAAGGAAAATATGAAACGAGTCAGCGTTTTTTGGAAATTGGAGTAATTAGTGGTGTTGACTTAACAACCGAGGCCGCCATTACAAAATTAATGTATGTATTGGGTAAATCAAATGACCTTAAAAAGAGACATTATCTAATAGAATCAGTGATTTGCGGTGAAATGTATAGAAAATAGATTTCTGACCCAAAATATATTTATTGATATTAGTATTAATTATAAATTTTTGTACTTTAGCAACTCGTTTAAAATTTAGAACGACTGAAAATTAAAATAAAAAACATAACTCAAATTTGAAAACAATGAAAAAAGGATTAATGTTAGTAGCTGCTTTCATATCAACAGCAACAGTATTTGCTCAAGCAACACAAGCTGCAGATGTTCCAGAAACATCTTTCGTTAACGTATTAAAGCAAAGGTTTATTGAAGGTGGTCCAGCATTCATGGGAATTGTATTGGCCTGTTTAATCTTTGGTTTAGCCATGGTTATTGAAAGAATTGTTTACTTAAACTTAGCCACTACAAATACTAAAAGATTAGTATCTGATGTTGATCAAGCCTTAGCTTCTGGTGGAGTTGAAGCTGCGAAGGAAGTTTGTAGAAATACAAGAGGTCCTGTTGCATCTATTTTTTACCAAGGTTTAGATAGAGCTGACGAAGGAATTGACATGGTTGAAAAATCTGTTATTTCATACGGAGGTGTTCAAATGGGTCTTTTAGAAAAAGGAATGTCTTGGATACAATTATTCATTGCCTTAGCACCAATGTTAGGTTTCATGGGAACAGTAATTGGTATGATTCAAGCCTTTGATACGATTGAAACAAACGGTGGTGTACAAGCTGACCAAATTGCAGGTGACATTAAGGTAGCTCTACTAACAACCGTATTCGGTTTGATTGTAGCAATTATACTTCAGGTATTTTATAATTACCTAATTGCAAAAGTAGATAGTATTGTTAATGATATGGAAGATGCTTCTATTTCATTAATTGATGTTTTGTTAAAAAACAACGCTACTAGCAAGTAAGCCAATAAGGTTTACTTTTAAATAAATTGTTTAACGCATCTTAAATATATTATGCAAAATAAAACAGTATCAATAATATCAACCGCAGTAATGGCTCTATTATTTGTCATTGGGTTGGTGCTTATATGGAATAATATTTCAATCGCACCAAGCGCTGATGAAGATTTAGCTTTAACTGATCAGGAATTCCTATCTCATTCTTATACCGTACCAGGCAAAGACGGAGGGAAACCAGAAACTATTACAGAGATTGATTACACGGTAGTAATTGACAAGAAAAAGAACAAAGCTTATGACTTATCTGAAGGTAAAGAATTGAATCTTGAAAAATTAATGAAAGATAAATCTGATAAGGTTTATGGATCAGCATTTAAAGATGAAGATATTCACTACTTAGCAGAAAAGGAATACAGTTTTCAATTAGCCACTTTGGCTTCAATTTCATATACAAAATGGTTGATGTACATTGCTTTCGCGGCAATTGCCATTTTTACTATACTTAACATTGCAAAAAATCCTAAACGTTTCATGCGTTCAGCTATAGGATTTGCAGCCCTTGCTATTATTGCATTTATTTGTTTTAAAATGGCCTCTCCAGTTGGAGAAGGGAAAATGTTAGAAACAAGTAATTATACTGATGCAGGATTTCAATGGACTGGAGCAGGTATTCTACTAACTAGTGTCTTAGTTATCATTAGTCTTGTTTTAATTGTGTGGCAGAGTGTTGTTAATTTATTACGTTTTTTTACAAAATAATATAACATGGCAAGAAGAGAATTAGAAGAGATTAATGCAGGGTCAATGGCCGATATTGCCTTCTTGCTTTTAATATTTTTCATTGTAACTACAACAATGGATCTTGAAGCAGGAATGCCAAAAGTACTTCCAATGAAAGTTGAAGTGCCTGAAGACCAAGATCTTCCAGAAGTCAGAATGCGTGACATTTTCACAATTAGTATAAATTCTGCCGATCAACTACTAGTTGAAAATAAGAACGTAGGCATAGATGAAATGGAAACTATGTTGTATGATTATTATACAGCTAACATGTATCAAATTGAAAATGACCCCACACAAGTGGAATACATGTTAAAAGAAAGTAATGCTGTTAAGCTAGCATTGGCTGAGGCGAAAAGACTATTAGCCGAAAATGAGGAAAGCATCATTTTACAATCTAATGTCTTAAAGTTGGAAAAAACACTGTCAGTCATTGACGTGATGCCTGATGGCAAATTTTTGCAAATTAGTGAGCAAATGGCCATCCAGTTAAAACAACAATCAGGCACCTCTTATGGCACCTATATTGCAGTATTGAACGTGATCGGAAAGACAGCTCGTAAGATTAAGAATGAACGCAGTAAAGAAATCTTTAATGGTTTTGCTTATGATGATTTAGATCCTGAAATCCCAGAAGATGCTGAAAAAATATCAGTATTAGATATTATGGTGCCGGACAGAACAATTGAACCGCCAATTACGAAATAATTTAATTAAGATGTCAAAATTTAGAAAAAAAGGAAAAAAAGGGCAACCACCAGTTAATACAGCTGCACTTCCCGATATCGTTTTCATGCTATTGTTCTTTTTTATGGTGGCTACTAGACCAAAAGAAAAAGAACCGAAATTAGAGCTTGAGATTCCTGAATCTGTTGTGGCAATTGAATTAAATAAAGATGATGAGAATGATTATATATGGGCAGGGTATCCATTAGACGGTGGTTCAAATGCATTAGTTGAAGTTTTCTTAGATGATCAATTTGAGGTGGATTATATGTCAAAAATTGCAGCTTGGAAATTAGGAAATACGCCTCCTGATATGAAAACAGTTGATGTAATAACCATTTTAAAAATTGATGATGATGTGAATATGAAGACTGTAGCCAATATTAAAGACGCCTTAAGTGACCCTAAAGTAGGTGGCTATAGAATCGTCTATTCAACAAAAAACAAATTAGGAGAGTAATCAAATTCCTATTTAGATATAAGGCACCCTCTATAGAGGGTGCTTTTTTTATGCTTGCCAAAATATAATTTGAATAGCATTGAATGCAAAGTGGAGCAGAATTGAATGGGTTAAGTTATTCGTTTTTTCATACAAATAAGCTAGCAGGAAGCCCACTATTGCAATTGGTAGAAAACTCAAGGCTTGAAAATGTATGAGTGAAAAAAGTAGTCCACTCAAAAAAATGCTAAGAATAGCATTTCCAGAAATATCTTTAATTAATCTATATAATATACCTCTAAATACGAGTTCTTCAAAAATGGCTGGCAAAAGTGCCAAAACCAGAAGAGCAATTGGTAATTTGTACCCTCTAAAATTACTTAAAACTTCAGTTTGAACCTTTGTTACCTCCAATTGGTGCAATACCCATTGATGATTAGCAAAAGTGTTTTTAAACCATTCAATTAATGGTGAAAACAATACAATTACCAAAACAGCAGTGATAAAAGCCAATAAAGTTAAAAATAGCCCGTTTTTTGTAGGCTTCGCAATATTGATATAAGTACCAAATTCTAGTTTTGTTATTTTAAAGTATAAGATAGTCGCACCGCCAAAAATAACAATTTGCGACACTATCGCTGACAATATATATGTATTAACCCCACTATTTACACCAACAATTGGCTTAACAAAAATACTTAGAACCAGTGAACTTATCAGTGTGGTGAAAAGCAAAGAAAAAATCAGGATAAAGGTCTCCTGCCAATGTCTTTTTATCATTTCAACATGTTTTTACGTTCAGAGTCCAGCTTGATTAGTGTAAAAATCAGTACAGAAAACGACATCATACTAGAACCTCCATAACTAAAAAATGGTAATGGAATACCAATAACAGGAGCCAACCCAACTGCCATTCCAATATTAATTAATATATGAAAAAAGAAAATACCAGCCACCGAATAGGCATAAATTCTAGTGAAGCGAGAGCGTTGGCGTTCTGCTATCGAAATTATTTTTAATAATAATGCCAAATACAATAGAATTAAAAATGTTGACCCTAAAAAACCTCTTTCTTCAGACCAAGTACAAAAAATAAAATCTGTACTCTGCATTGGTACATGCCTTTGACTAGCATTCGCCAGCTTAGAATTCATGTACCCCTTTCCAATAAATCCACCTGAACCAATTGCTGCTTTCGACCTATTAATATTATATCCCTTACCGTCTGGGTCTACAATTTTTCCTAGCAGCAAATCAATTCTCTCTTTTTGATGACTTTGCAGGATATTGCTATACCCCACTTCTACAAAATTGACAAAAATAATAGACACAATAAACCCGCCTATAATAGCTCTATACAATGACTTTCTATTTCGTGGCAATACAAATTGTCTAACCACCACTGCAAATAACCCGCTAAGAAGTATGATAAATAAGAAAATGCCAAATTTTCCAGTCATTTTAATTTTAGTAAAAGGCAAGAAAAAACTACCATCAGCTAGTGTTAATGTAACAACAGCTACAATAATAGCTACAATACCAAATAGAATAATATTACCTGAGAGACCTTCTCTGTACAACATTAAAACGAAGGATACAAATATGATGAACGTGCCTGCATCTGGTTGCAATAAAACGAGAATTGCTGGAATTCCCAATATAATAGCAATTCGAAATTTCGACTGAAGTTCACTAAAATTAGACCCCAATTCCGACACGTATTTGGCCAGTGCCATACTAATTCCAATCTTTGCAAATTCAGAAGGTTGTATACCAACACTACCAATCCCAAACCAGCTTCTTGCTCCATTTATTGGGCTAGTGAATAAGACTAAAACTAGCAGAACCATAGTGACCCCATAAACCCAATAGGCATTTTTCTTTATAAAACTGGCATCCAAAAGCATAATTACAAATCCTATAAAAATCGAAATCCCAATCCACATCACTTGCTTACCATATTCCATAGATAAATCAAAAATTAGTGGATGTTCTTCGCTATAAACTGCAGAATAAATGTTTGACAAGCCCATACTTACTAACAAAAAGTATAAACCCACCAATAACCAATCTACTTCTTTTAATATGTTATACTTATCTCTCAATTCTATCTAATAAATTTGCTTCTAAAATCCTCTTTTCCTTTCTAATGCTTTTATCCGCAATTGATCCATTCAAGTATTGTTCAATCATCAAACTAGCAATTGGTGCTGCCCATGTTCCACCGAAACCAGCATTTTCAATATATACTGATATTGCAATTTTCGGATTATCCTTAGGAGCAAAAGCTATAAAGATTGAATGATCTTTACCATGGGGGTTTTGAGCAGTTCCAGTTTTACCACAAACGACCATGCTATCAATCCGCGCTCTTGACGCTGTTCCTCCAACCTCATTTACAACCCTTGCCATTCCATCAACCACTTCAGTAAAGTGCTTTGCTTCAACAAGTGTATATTGCTTCTTTTTGTATTTGTCTTCAATGGCTGTATTTTCAATTTCTTTAATTAAATGTGGCTGAAAGTAGTAGCCTCTATTGGCCATAATAGCTGCCAAATTTGCCATTTCTAAAACATTAACCAGCACTTCGCCTTGCCCAATGGCAATGGAGTAAATAGTACTGAATATCCATCTATTTTTACCATATATTCTATCATAAAATGATCTGCTTGGTATTGAACCAGTAGCTACTCCATTAATATCAGTTCGAATTGTAGAACCCATTCCAAAACTTTTCACATATCGCTCCCATACGTCAAGACCTAAAGCGGCATCTTTAAAAACATTTGATGATTTATTTTGATGTATTATTTTTTTAACTAAATAATAGTAATAGGGATTACAGGACATTTTAACGGCATCAGATATGCCCTGAGCAGTTGGGTGATTATGACAACCGACTAGACTTTTAGTGCAAGGGAAACTAGTAGATTCATTAACAACCCCTTCTTGCAATGCAATTAAAGACATTATCAATTTAAATGTAGAGCCAGGTGCATTGGTTGACATAACAGCCCTATTAAAAAGTGGTTTTAACGAATCTTTCGATAAGGCTAAATAATTTTTTCCAATATTCCTCCCTACCAATTTATTAGGATTGTATGTCGGCGAAGAAATTAAACTTAAAATTTCGCCAGATGAGGGCTCTATAGCCACCACACAACCAATTTTATTTTGCATTAACTTTTCACCGTATGCTTGTAATTTGGCATCAATTCCAATTTGGATATTCTTCCCTTGCTCTGCTAGAGTATCGTACTTTCCATTCTCATAGCTACCTGTTGATAAGCCGATAGCATTCTGTAAGATATATCTAACCCCCCGTTTTCCTCTTAGTACTTTTTCATACTCCTTTTCAACACCACTTCTCCCAATATAATCACCAGATCTGTAGTAATTACTTCTTTTTATATCTCTTTTATTTACCTCGTTCATATAACCAAGTAAGTGTGCACCAATTGGTCTTGGGTAACTTCTTAATGTTCTTTCTTCCTCAATAAAACCCGGATATTTATAGAGTTCTGGACCAATACCAATAAAATCATCAGGAGAGATCTGTTTTTCAAAGACAGATGGTTTCCGCTTCGAATACTTTCTTGCCTTATTCATTCTCTTAGTATATTCCAAGATATCAATGCCGAGTAACTTACAAAATTCAACCGAATCAATATCTTTTGTTTCCCTCGGAATCACCAAAAGATTGTAAAAAACCTGGTTAGAAATAAGTATTTCATTATTTCTATCATAAACAATTCCTCGAGCTGGGTAAGTAATTATTTTATCTTCTGAAATTTGTGCGGCTCTATCCTTCCATTGGTCATCAACTAATTGCATATACCCAAGTCTAAAAATAAAAACAATCCCAATTATAATAATTAAGAAACTAATAACAAATTTTCGATTGTCAAAATTATTCATTCTACTTACTTGGTTTGTAAAGTAAATATTGCAGGCCAAATAGTATACAAAATGATAAAAATGAGCTCACTATTATTTTAAGAGCAATGAGGCCAATCAAATCAAATCGAAAAATTTCTAAGATGAAAAACCAAATATGATGGACGACAATAGCGATTGAAAAATAGGCCGAAAACCAGAGAATTCCCATATCATGGATTGTTGGCATTAATGCTAACTCATAGCCATCTCTTGGCTTTAGTACCTTTAAAATCATTGGTCTTGAATATGCAATAAAAACTGTTGCTGATGTATGTAAACCAAATGTGTCAGACAATGCGTCCATAAAAACACCCAGCACAATGGCTATGCCCAAGGTTGCTATTATGCCAAATTCAAATGGTAAAACTAGTATGGCTAAAATATAAATCATAGGATAGGCATACACTCCAATTTGTAAATTGTTAACTACCAATCCTTGAAGTAAAACAATAAATAGAAAGTATATGATATATTGTATCCAATTGTTAATTACCATAGTATTTTTGTTCTATGTTTTGTTGCTCATTTTTAAAAATATTATTTACAATATAAACATGATTAAGTGCTGTAAAATCAGTGCTAATTTTAACAGGAATAGTTAGAGTTGCAGAACCATTCATCACTTCAACCTCATCTACAGTGCCTACTAGAATCCCTTTCGGGAAATGACTATTGCTTCCTTTAGTAAATACAGAATCTCCTTTTGTTATTTTAGAACTAGATGTAATGCCTTTAATATGACATATTTGATTGGAGTAGCCACGCCAATCCAATTGGCCCATAATATCATTTACTTCAACAACAACATTAATTCTTTCACTTAATATAGTTCTAATAATTGCATAATGCTTGCTGACATCAATCACAAAACCAACAATTCCATTATTTACAATTACACCCATATCTAGTTCTATTCCGGCTAAGCTGCCTTTATTAATTGTAGCATAATTATTTCGTTTATGATTTGAGTAATTAATAACTGTAGCTGAAATATACTGGTATTGCAACTCTTTTAAAGTGTCGTTGACGCTAAATATATTGTTTTCTATTGCGTAAAAACTATAAGGTAGTTTACCGATTAACACCGCATTTTCTGCTGCTAACCGTTCATTTACTTCGGACAAGTTAAAATGCTTTGTTACATTATATTTTTTTTGCAATAACCAACTTGAAACCGAATTGGTCGTGTTTACAAAACTTGCCTTATGATAGTTTTTGCTATTAAAAAAAAGAGATAAGATAAAAAATTGTAGAACTATAAAAATTAAGAAATTTCTAAATCGTTTTAAAAACTTAAGTAGATTTCTCATTGTTTATATTCATTTCAATTTTATGAGTAAAATACTATCGCTCCAAAAATTGGAATTTATCTATGTTTTTTAGTGCTATACTTGTACCACGTGCTACTGCCCTCAATGGATCTTCGGCAATATGCACTGGTAGTTTTGTCTTTAAAGATATTCTGTAATCTAATCCTCTTAACATAGAGCCTCCACCTGCTAAGTAAATACCTGTTTTGTAAATATCTGCTGATAATTCTGGCGGTGTCATTTCTAATGCATTAAGAATTGCTTCTTCAATTTTTGCAATACTCTTGTCCAGTGCATGGGCAATCTCACCATAAGAAATCATAATCTCTTTTGGGATACCTGTCATTAAATCACGACCTCTTACGGGATATGGATCAGGTGCTTTATCATCATCTAATTCAGTGATGGCAGAACCTACTTCAATTTTAATTTGCTCTGCAGTTCTTTCACCTACTAATATATTATGCTGACGACGCATGTACTCTTCGATATCTCTTGTAAAATCATCTCCTGCATCTCTAATCGATTCATCACAAACAATACCTCCTAATGCAATAACTGCAATCTCAGATGTACCACCGCCTATATCAATGATCATGTTACCCATTGGTTCAATAACATCTATACCAATACCAATTGCAGCTGCCATTGGTTCGTGAATTAAAAATACTTCTTTTGCACCAGCATGTTCAGCAGAATCTCTTACGGCTCTTTTCTCAACTTCAGTAATACCTGAAGGAATGCAAATTACCATTCTCAAACTCGGATTAAACAGTCTTGAAGAAGTATTAATCATCTTGATCATTCCTCTAATCATTTGCTCCGCAGATTCAAAATCAGCAATCACCCCGTCTTTCAATGGTCTCACAGTTTCTATTAACTTATGAGTTTTACCATGCATTTGCTGAGCTTTTTTCCCAATCGCCACAATTTTACCACTTTGAATATCTTTTGCCACGATACTAGGTTCATCAACCACCACCTTATCATTCATGATAATCAGTGTGTTTGCCGTTCCTAAATCTATGGCAATATCTTGTGATAAAAAATCAAAAAGTCCCATCCTCTATATTCAGTTATTGTAAGCTTACTAAGATATAAATTATCTTAATGTGCTTCTGTTATTAATGTTTAAAATGTCTGTTTCCAGTAAAAACCATGCTCATACCATTGGCATCACAATAATCAATCGATAATTGATCTTTAATTGATCCCCCAGGCTGAATAACTGCTGTGATTCCTTCATTATGTGCTATTTCGACACAGTCTGGAAAAGGAAAAAATGCATCTGAAGCCATCACAGCACCATTCAAATCAAAATTAAATGATTTTGCTTTATGAATAGCTTGTTGTAAAGCATCAACTCTAGAAGTTTGACCAGTTCCACTAGCAAATAATTGATTCCCTTTTGCCAAAACAATTGTGTTCGACTTTGTATGCTTAACTAGTTTATTAGCAAATTCCAAATCTTTTATTTCAGCTGCCGAAGGTGATACCTTTGTGATAGTCTTAAAATCAGCAGGTGAATCTGTCACTAAATCTTTATCTTGAACCAAAACACCATTTAAAATAGTACGATATTGTTTTTTCGGTAATTCAATATCTTTTTGAATCAAGATAACGCGATTCTTTTTTTCCTTAAGTACTTCCAATGCTTGATCTTCATATCCAGGTGCAATTACCACCTCACAAAACAATGTGTTTATCTTTTCTGCAGTGGCTAGATCAATAACTCTATTAGAAATTAAAATGCCACCGAATGCTGACACCGGATCACCAGCCAAAGCTGCTTCGTATGCTTCTACCAGAGTATTTCTAGTAGCCAATCCGCAAGCATTATTATGTTTTAGAATAGCAAAAGTCGGTTGCTCTTTTTTGAATTCTGCCATATAGTTTACAGCAGCATCAACATCTAATAAGTTATTATATGACAATTCCTTGCCGTGTAATTTGTCAAAAATACCATCTAAATCACCGTAATAAATTCCATTTTGATGTGGGTTCTCACCATATCGCAATGTATTGGCTATGGTAACACTTTCCTTAAAATTTTCAGTTTGCTCAGGTGCAAAATAACCGTAAATTTTAGTGTCATAATGAGATGACACATTGAACGCTTCAGCTGCAAAATGCTTTCTTTCTTCAAGGGAGGTTCCACCGTTATTTTCCAATATTTCTAAAAATGGTTTGTATTGATTAACCGATGGGATGATCACAACATCACTATAGTTTTTTGCTGCTGCTCTAATTAATGAAATGCCACCTATATCAATTTTTTCAATAATATCTTGATGGCTTGCACCAGATGCCACAGTTGCCTCAAATGGATAAAGATCAACAATTACTAAATCTATTTCCGGAATTTCAAAGGCTTTAATTTGCTTTTGATCTTCAACTAAATGTCTTCGATTTAAAATTCCACCAAAAATTTTGGGGTGTAACGTTTTCACTCTGCCTCCTAAAATTGAAGGGTATGAAGTTAGATCCTCTACAGGTACTACAGGTATTGATAAATCTTCAATATACTTTTGAGTTCCGCCTGTTGAGTATATTTTCACCCCTTGTTCATGTAATTTTTTAACAATTGGCGCTAATCCATCTTTACTGAAAACAGATATTAAGGCATTTTTTATTTTTTTTACTTCTGACATGCTAGTTTACCATTGGAAATATGCCTGCAAATTTAGGATAAATAGTACGATAATTAAGTCATTGTACAAAATTTCTTTAATACAAATACCAATTAACAGCATTCATCCATTATTCATTAGTTTCAGTGTTTTTAGATTGTGGAATATATGATGTAATTGATGTACTATCTAACAATAATTTAATAGGTTTAATAAACTCTAAATAATCGGGTAATAAGGAGTCCGGCATTGGTGTTGATGCTGGGAATTTTTCAGCTCTATGATTAATTTGTTTGCCATTTTTCCAAAACCTATAACAAACATGAGGCCCAGTAGCTAAACCTGTACTGCCAACATAACCGATAACTTGTCCTTGATTAACCTTTACCCCTTTTCTGATGCCTTTTGCAAAACCAGTCATGTGTAAATACTGTGTTGTATAAGTATCGTTATGTTTAACCTTTACATAATTTCCATTTCCTCTGGTAAAAGAAGCAGCTATAACATATCCATCTGCTGTTGACCAAATTGGAGTGCCTTTCGGTGCGGCATAATCTGTTCCTAAATGAGATTTCCATCTTTTTTGAACCGGATGAAATCTACGATTAGAAAAGCTGGAACTAATTCTAGAAAATTTAACTGGAGACATTAAAAATTTTCTTTTCATTTCTTTCCCGTTTTCATCAAATACACCTCCATCATTTTTAATAGTGTCAAATACGTAATAAAAAGAATAATAGGGTTTATTTTGATGCATAAAGTATGCATATTTTATGTCACCTACCGCGTAAGGTTTTCCTTCGACGCTTTTCTCATCATATATTACTTTAAATTGATCGCCGGGATGTAGTTTGAAAAAATCTATTGTCCAAGCAAAAAGTCCTGAAACAGTTTCAGCCATTTCACCAGTCATATTGATATTTTTTAATTGCTGGTTAATCGCAAGTGTTAAATTAGAGTTTTCGATAATCTCTCCTGTCAATACTTTTTCTTCAGTTGTATGAGGCTTTTTCCCTAAGGTTACTTTAACTGAATCTCTAAAATCGAAAACAACATATTCCACTTCGTTTTTGGGGTAAATGGCATACAGAAGATTCGCTGCAGTGTCTTGTTTATCTTCCAACATTAAAACTGACTTACCTGATTTTACATACTTTAAACCAATCAAACTATCAGCCGATAGCTTTGCAGCATTATTAATGTGCCATTGTGAAATTTCATAAGGCGCTAGTAAATGACTTAAAGTAGAATTTGGTGCTATTGTATCATAACTTACCTTAAAGGAATCCAAAACAAAGCCATACTTAACTTCCGAAGGTGGAATAATAATTGTGTCTTTACTAATTTCTATTTCATTATTTTCTTGAACATTTTTACAACCAAATACGGATAAAAGCAAAATAAGAAATAAGGTAACTCTAACCATTTAGTTTTTTCTTCAAAAATACACAAATTGATGGCTGAAATTATAATATTTGTTTGTCGTTTATTAAAGGCAATTTGTTTAGAATTATTCGTTTGATAAAATAAAAAAACCGCTTCAATTGAATGAAGCGGTTTTTAATAAAATTAGATTGATAAATTATTTACCTACCAATACTTTGAAAGATGATGATTTACCATTTTCAGCGTTTAAGTCGAATACATACATTCCTGCTGGAACATTAGTCACGTCAACTAAAAGTTTTGAATCTGATAAATTAACTTGTTGGCTAGAAACAATTTTCCCAGCAATATCAACAATATTTAATGTTCCAGTTCCTGAAACACCACTCAAAGGAATAGTTAATGTATTAACAGCTGGATTAGGATAAGCTTTTTCTAATGATAACTCATTATCATCCTCCAAACCTGCACCATAAATTACTGCTGTATGTAGCATTATACCACTTGATAAATCAGTACCAAAACCAACACTACTTGTAAATGCACCATCATTATTTACTAGTGATGTAGCGTGTCCGTTACCATGAGCAACATTAACACCATCAAGACTACCAAATATGTTTTCATCATAATCTAATGTATTATCATATCCTAAGAAAACGTCTTCGTTATTTGAATTTACACAAAATACGTAGTGTACATCATCTTGCATTTGAAATGGAGCTGAACCTCCTTGTGAGTTCACAAACTCAACACTAATTGCGATATTTTGTGAATCAGTTGTATACGTAAATTCACCTGCAGCTATTGTATTAATTAATGTGATTCCACCATAGTTAGGATCGTTAAGATCAGTAATAGGATCTGTCCACTCGCTAGCATCAATAGTAATATAAGTATCTTCTAAAGTGGTTCCATTTGCACTAGTTGCTGCAAACGTTAAACCATATGCCATTTTTCTACTTGCATTCGGATCACTAAAGTGGATACATGTACCCCAAGTTCCTGTAAAGTCCGACAATTGGAAAAATTGGTTAGCTTTTGGAAGAACAGTAGCCTGATCAACAGAAGCATAAGAAAACTCATCTTCAGTTAACATAAAGTCAGCATTCAACTGATCATCATCTGTAAACTCATCTGTCGCGTCCATGTCAATAGTATATACTGTAGAGTAATAATCTTTAGTATAAGATGTTTGAGAAAATGTTGACAAACCAATATAAACACTATCACCAGAGGCTAACATTGGAACTCCCATTGCGGCTGAAGTTTCATTGTAAACTTGTCCTGTACTGTTAGTAATAGTCGCATTTAAGGTAATGTTAGTTTGGTCATTACTTCCGAAGTTATAAACCCAAGCACCAAGTGGCACTTCAAATTCAGTATCATCAGCTGCCAAAGCAATTGGTAAAGCAAATTGCTTTGCTCTTAGTACATCTTTCTGATTAATACCAATATCATCAGCAAAATAACCGAATTTGTTACCAATAAAAGCGGTAACATCTCCACCGCCCATAATTTCGTCATAAATTAATTGACCTGCAGAAGTAGAAATCATAACCACTGGTATAGTAACATTAACTCCATCTGTTCCACCAGCCATGCCGACAGGTGCTCCTGAATGGTTTACAATTACAACACCAATAGCACCAGCGTTTTGAGCATTAAATGCCTTTACACCGAATTGACAATCACCACGCCAAATTACAGCAATTTGTCCATTGACTTCAGCACCATTTGTTAAAGGATCACATCCTAAAGAATCAACACCTTGTACAATGACAAGTGTATCTTCAATTGCATTAATAGGATCAGTTAAATTAGGCATAGACCAGTCTCCTCCAGCATTATCAGCATAAGTAACTTGATAGTTCCCACTGTTAGGAGAAGGAGGGTTTACATAGAATGACACCTGTGCTACACTCGATAAAGCTGTAGCAAAGGCAACAAGAGATAGTAATAATTTTTTCATATAATTTTATTTTTCTGTTTAGAGCAAAATTAACCTTTTTTTAACATATATGAAAAAAATTGCAAGCAATTATTGAATTCTTATGCAAGAATAGTTTTTAACCAGGCTAATTCATGATTTATTCTAGAGTCAAAATTGTATAATTAAAAAAATATAATTTATATTTGCGAATCGTTGAATAAAACCAATAAGATGGCAGAATTAGTAAGATTTTCGGACACCGATTTAAAAGAATTTAGAACAATTATTGAATCCAAATTAGGTGAAGCTAAAGAAGATTTAAAACTTTTACGTGGTCAGCTTGATTATAGTGATGACCATGGTACAAATGATACAGGGAGGTCTTTCAATATGATGGAAGATGGGTCTGAAACCATGTCAAGGGAGGAAATGTCGCAACTGGCAGTAAGACAGGAAAAATTTATTATGAATTTAGAAAATGCCTTACGCAGAATTGAAAATAAAACATATGGCATTTGTCGAGAAACCGGTAAGTTAATTAGAAAAGAACGATTAAAATTAGTTCCCCATGCTACTTTAAGCATTGAGGCTAAAAACGCACAAGGCTAAATTGACTAAGAAACAACAATCTTTTTTTGCAATTGCAAGTATTCTTTTGATTCTATTTTTAGATCAATGGGTTAAAATATGGGTTAAAACATCTTTTAGTCCTTATCAAACTGTTGCATTAATTCAGGGCTTTATTGAATTGCACTTTATTGAAAATAGAGGTATGGCATTTGGAACAGAATTTGGAGCCGGAATTTGGGCAAAATATGCCTTATCTGTTTTTAGATTGTTAGCTATAATAGGTATTGGATATTATTTACGAAAAGTGATTCTAACGCAAAATCCAAATTTTTCTTTTTTATTAGCTATCGTTCTTATTTTTTCTGGTGCCGCTGGAAATTTAATTGATGGGATGTTTTACGATTTTGCCTTTGATTTAGATAAAGACTTTCTTACCAATTGGACTCGAACGTATGATGAAAATAATGCTGTTTTTCTGCCTGACGAAGTTCGAAAAACAGGTTTTATGCTAGGCAGTGTAGTCGATATGTTCCGTTTTACGGTTACTTGGCCAAGTTGGATGCCATTTGGTTTAGGTGGAGGAGAAATATTTCCACCTATTTGGAATATCGCAGACTTTTCAATTTCTTGTGGTGTTGGTTTATTGCTTTTAAAATATCGCAAAAATTTTGGGAAAAGTAATGATGAAAAACCTCTAGAAAACTAAATATTTTTCTAATGAATTAAGCTCTGTGCAATGATTCTAGCTTGCTTGTCCGATTCGAAAAGTGCTTCTATTACCGGTTTATCAATAAATTCGAACTGATTCATGACTTCTGCATTTACAGAGGCAATGTCTAAAAAAGAAATTTTATCATTTAAAAAGGCATCAACAGTCACTTCATTTGCTGCATTTAACGAACAAGCTGCATTCCCGCCTTTAGCCATCACATCAAATGCCAACTGCAAATTTGTGAATACTTCCAAATTTGGCTTTTCAAAAGTCAAATTTGGATAATCTAAAAAATCAAATCTTTTATAATCCGTTTTTAATCTATCAGGATATGTCATTGCAAATTGAATAGGTAGTTTCATATCCGGTAAACCCATCTGAGCTTTCATTGATCCATCCTCAAATTGAACCAAAGAGTGTACAATTGATTGCGGATGCACAATTACATCTATCTGATTATCCTTTAAACCAAATAGCCATTTGGCTTCAATGACTTCCAGCCCTTTATTCATCATTGTAGCAGAATCAATAGTAATTTTTGCGCCCATTTCCCAATTAGGATGCTTTAGTGCTTGCGCCTTAGTAATGGATTCTAATTCTTGTTTAGTTTTCCCCCTAAATGGACCGCCAGATGCTGTCAAATAAATCTTTTCGATCGGATTATGAAATTCTCCAACTAGACATTGAAATATTGCCGAATGTTCTGAATCAACTGGATAAATATTAACTCCCTTTTTTTGAGCCAACTTCGTAATTATTTCCCCTGCCACAACCATAGTTTCTTTATTGGCAAGTGCTATAGTTTTACCAGCCTCTATAGCCTTAAGTGTCGGTTTAAGTCCTGAATATCCAACTACCGCTGTCAAAACAATGTCAATTTCCTGCATTTCTACAATCTCGCTCAAAGCCTTTTCCCCAGCATATACTTTTATGTCCTCTTCCCACAAAGCATCTTTGACTATTTCATACTTTGTTTCATCAACTATCACAACTGAGTTTGGTTTGAATGTCTTAGCTTGCTTAATCAATAAATCTGCATTAGAGTTAGCGGTTAAAACTATTGCTTCAAATTTAGCAGGATATGCCGCTATCACTTCTAATGTTTGCGTACCAATTGATCCTGTTGAACCCAGAACCGCAATTTTTTTTCTTTCAGACATAGTACAAAAATAACTCAGTGAATTTAATATGTCTTAATTTTTCACCTGTTTATTTAAATATTTGTCCTGAATTATTCAGATAAAATTCCTTTTTAGGGAGGTTAATGTAACATCAAACAATTAACGGCTCATTTCTAAGAAATAAAATTTTGTTGTTAAAAATATATTATCTACTTTTGTCCCCTCTTTATTTGCAAGAGATTTGACATTATGCGGGTGTGGTGAAATTGGTAGACACGCTAGACTTAGGATCTAGTGCTTCACGGCTTGTGGGTTCGAGTCCCTCCACCCGCACTAGATGGTCTTGGCTAAAGCCCAGACCATTTTTTTTTACATATAAATTAAACTTCGTTAAGAAAATGAATGTAGTTGAAGAAAAAATTGATGATTTAAACGCCGTAATAAGAATTTCTGTTACACCTGAAGATTACTCTGACAAAGTGGATGGTATTATTAAACAATATCGTAAAGATGCAAATATCCCTGGTTACCGTCCAGGAAAAACACCGCTTAGTTTAATTCAAAAAAAATATGGTAAAAGTATTTTGGCGGACGAGTTGAATAAACTAATTAACGACTCATTAAACAATTTTATTCAGAGTAATAACTTAGAAATCTTAGGTAATCCATTGCCAAAAGTTGATGAAGAAGTGAAGGGTGATTTTAATAACCCATCCGACTTTGAATTTGCATATGAAATTGGATTAGCACCATCATTCGATTTAACAATTAATAAAAAACAAAAATTTGACTACTTGACTGTTGACATTAACAAAGAAATGCTTGACAAAGAAGTTGATAATTTAGCAAGAAGATACGGTAAATTAGTTGATTCCGAGAAAGTGGCTGATAGAGATATGGTCATTGGCACATTTACTAGCAAAGATGGCACAATTTCAAATAGTTCAACTATTTCAATGGAATTTGTTGAAGATGCAAAGGTTCAAAAATCTATTACAGGTAGTGGTATTGGTGATGAATTATCATTGGATCCGAAAAAGGTTTCAAAAGATGATAAAGATTTAGCCGCTATGTTAGGTATTGATGAGTCTGAATTAGGTTCATTGCCAAAAACGTTAGATTTCAAAATTACTGAAATTAAGACTATGATTCCGGCAGCAATTGATCAAGAATTGTTCGACAAGTTATTCGGACCAGGGACGGTTTCAAACGAAGATGAATTAAGGGATAAGATTAAAGGAGATCTTACAAATATGTTCCAAAATGATTCCGATCGATTATTTAGTCAAAAAGTAACTGATACAGTGATTGAAAAAACGAAATTTGAATTACCAGAGACGTTCTTGAAGAGATGGATAAAAGAGTCATCAAAGGAAGACATTTCAATTGATGAAATAGAAGCAGACTTCGACAATTACAAAAAAAGTTTAAAGTGGCAATTGATTCAAAACAAAATCATTAAAGATAATGACATGCAAGTTCAGGCACCAGAAGTGCTTGATTACGCTAAAGGTTTGCTTGTTAATCAATATGCGCAATATGGTATGCCTGCACCCGAAGATGCTGAATTAGAAACACAGGCTAAAAATGTACTATCTAATCAGGAAGAAGCGAATAAGATATACGAAAATATATACGGATTCAAAATCATGAACTTCTTTAAAGAAAATGTGAAATTGAATGAAAAAGCATTGCCTTACGATAAATTTATTGAAGAGGCTTACGCTCAGAAGTAAACAAAGTTTAACATAATTTCTTACAAATAATGCCTATATTTATAGGCATTATTTTTTTATAAACAAATTTAAACATGACAGGACAAGACGAATTTAACAAATACGCTACCAAACATCACGGAATTAGTAGCATGCACTTACAAAATTATATAGAATCATCACTTACACCATACATTATTGAAGAGAGACAATTAAATGTAGCTCAAATGGATGTGTTTTCGCGTTTAATGATGGATCGTATCATTTTCTTAGGAACAGGAATTAACGATCAAGTTGCCAATATAATTACTGCACAATTGTTATTTCTAGAGTCTGTTGATGCTAAAAAGGATATTCAAATTTACTTAAATTCCCCTGGTGGAGGTGTTTATGCTGGGTTAGGAATTTATGATACTATGCAATTTATTAAACCAGATGTTGCAACCATTTGTACTGGAATGGCAGCATCCATGGGTGCTGTTTTATTGTGTGCTGGTGCGGAAGGCAAAAGAGCTGCTTTACCTCATTCAAGGGTTATGATTCATCAACCACTAGGTGGTGCACAGGGTCAGGCTTCTGATATAGAAATAACAGCAAGAGAGATTGCTAAACTGAAAAAAGAACTTTATGAAATTATATCCAATCATTCAGGTCAAGATTATGACAAAGTATGGGCAGATTCTGACAGAGATTATTGGATGATTGCTGAAGAGGCAAAAAATTACGGAATGATTGATGAAGTCCTTGCTAAAAACAATGTAAAATAGTAAATAAAAATGGCTAAAAATGAAACGGTATGCTCCTTCTGCGGGCAACCGAAAAGTGAGGTGGATATTTTGATTGCAGGTTTGTCTAGTCATATTTGTGAAAATTGCGTTGAGCAAGCTCATGATATTATTTCAAAGGAAATGGTTCATAAGTCTGGTGATATTCATCATGATTTAAAACTATTAAAGCCTATTGAAATCCGTAATAAACTTAATGAATACGTGATTGGACAAGAAGATGCTAAAAAGTATCTTTCCGTTGCAGTTTACAATCATTATAAACGTATTAACAATAACTTGTCTACTACTGATAATCCTGAGTTAGAAAAGTCAAATGTAATACTGGTGGGTCGAACAGGAACTGGTAAAACATTATTGGCACGAACCATTGCAAAAATGCTTAATGTGCCATTTTGTATTGCTGATGCCACCGTTTTAACGGAGGCTGGATATGTTGGTGAAGATGTTGAGAGTATTTTATCAAGATTATTACAAGCTGCAGATTTTAACGTTGCGGCAGCTGAAAAAGGCATTGTATTTATTGATGAAATAGATAAAATTGCTAGAAAATCTGATAATGCATCTATAACAAGAGATGTTTCAGGTGAAGGTGTGCAACAGGCCATGTTAAAATTATTGGAAGGAACGGAAGTAAACGTTCCACCTCAAGGAGGAAGAAAGCATCCTGATCAAAAGATGATTAAGGTAAATACAAAAAATATTTTGTTTATTGCTGGAGGAGCTTTTGATGGTATAGAAAGAATTATTGGGAGAAGAATGAATACCAGTGTGATTGGATTTGCTAACAAGACTGCGGAAGAATTAGATACCGAAAATTTACTTCAATATATAATTCCGACAGATATCAAAGAATTCGGACTGATTCCTGAATTAATTGGCAGAATGCCAGTTTTAACTTATCTCGACCCATTAAATAAGTCCGCCTTACGTCGTATTTTGACTGAACCAAACAATGCCTTAGTTAAGCAGTACGATCATTTATTTAGTATTGATGGGATTCAATTAAAATTTGATGCTGAAGTATTAGATTTTATTGTGGATAAAGCATTAGAATTTAAGCTTGGTGCTAGGGGATTACGTTCAATTTGTGAGGCCATATTAACTGATGCTATGTTTGAGTTACCATCAAATTCCGAAACAAAAGAATTTAGGGTGACAATGGATTATGCAGAAGGAAAATTTGCAAATTCTAAGATGTCACAGCTGAAAATTGCCTGATAAATGAATTCTGATCAAATAGCTGTTGTTGATTATCATGACTATCTATCAGATAATGCTGTCAAAAGAAAAACCTTTATTCAAAATTTAGGAGACTCCTTTAGCAATATGGGATTTGCCATTGTTAAAAATCATGGAGTCACTGCTGAATTAAGACAAGAATTATTGAGCATTTCAAAAGCATTTTTTGAATTGTCTCCTGATGTAAAGAAGCAGTACGAAAATATGGCTTTGGCTGGTCAAAGAGGATATATATCTAAGAATAGAGAAAGTGCCAAAGGCAGATCAATTCCTGACATCAAAGAATTTTATCATATTGGACAAACCGTTTTAGATGATGACCCAATACAATTAGAATACCCTGAAAACATTTGGCCAAGAGAATTGGACAATTTTAAAAGGGTCGGAGAAAAAGTATACCAAACTTTTGAGAAAACTGGTAGAAACCTGCTTCAAGCTATAGCGCTTTATCTTGACTTACCTGAAAACTATTTTGAGATGAAAGTTCACAATGGAAATAGCATACTTCGTTTATTACATTATTACCCTGTAAAAGACTTAAGTAATATTCCAAGTGGGGCTGTAAGAGCTGCTGCCCATGGTGACATCAATTTAATCACACTTTTAATGGGAGGAAGCGCTGATGGACTAGAAGCACAAACTCTTTCTGGAGAATGGATTCCTGTTAGCCCTCAGAATGATGAAATCGTTATTAATATAGGTGATATGCTTGCCAGACTAACAAATAACAGGTTTAGATCTACTCAGCATAGAGTCATATCACCAAAGATAGAGTCATGGCAAACACCTAGATTCTCTGCACCATTTTTTTTGCATCCACGTTCTGATATGGATTTAACCTGTCTTAAAAATTGTATTTCTGATACGCATCCAAAATTGTATAATGATGTGTCAGCAGGTGAGTTTCTAGAAGAAAGATTGATTGAATTAGGCTTAAAAAAGGCTTAGTTAACAGTTAAATCAATAAAACATACAGGCTAATTGATCTATTTTGTACAATTATAGAAAAATTTATATATTTGTGTAAAGTCATTTTTAATGAAAAAATCGAATCTTTTTATTGGAGCTTTATTTTTAGCGGTTTGTTTTTCGTCTTGTAAAAAGGAAGAAATAGAAATTGTTAATCAACCTACGGTGTCAGCTATTGAAACTCCTTCCTTAAGGAGTGGTTCTACTAATGATACAAGTTTAGATAATGGTGGTGTTACTGATCCTGATGACGAGAAAGATAAAGACTTGAATAAAAGGAATAACACTTCAGATGGAAATTAAAATAAAATCAATATTATATTAAAAAGGCGCTATAGCGCCTTTTTTTATTCCTTATAGATTTCTTTATTTAGATATAATAAGCTCTGTAGTGCATTAACAATAGTTGAATGTACTCATTCATATGATAAGATCTAATAGCTCTTTATATGCCATCAAATAGTATTTTATAAGATTATTAGTCAAGCGAAACAAAAGGTTAAAATCAAAAAAGGCCTTGCTTTGTGCAAGGCCTTTTTATTAAATATATACTCTTAATATTTACTTTAGAATCAATAGTTTCTTAGAGGCTGAAGAACCGTCAGAGGCCATTACTCTAGAGAAATACAAACCTGGATCTAAGTCATTGCCATCAATCACTAATTGAAGTGCCTGATGAGCTTCTATCGTACCTTCAAAGGTCTGTTCTATCACACTACCTGAAATATCGAATAGTTCAACAGTAATGACATCAGTTTGAGTAGATGAGATCGTCATATTAGTTGAAGTAGTGAATGGATTTTCACCAACATTAATTGTTATTTGATCAATGATTCCTCCACCTTCAACATATACAATACTATCTAACTTAGTACATCCGTTTCCATCTGTAGCTGTTACAAAATAAGTTCCAGTTCCAAGATTAGAAATAGTTGATCCTGTTGATCCATTTGCCCAACTGTAAGTGTAGTTTGGAACACCATTAGACGCTGTTGCGGTAATAGCAGCCATATTATAGTCAATAGCAAATGATATTTGCATTTCTGATGGCTCACCAACTACTATTGATGCAATTGTGATACAGTTATTTGCATCATTTACAATGACAGTGTAAGACCCTGGACATAAATCACTAATATTAGCTAATGAATCTCCATTTGACCATGTATACGTATAAGGCATAGTTCCGCCGGTTACCACAGCGTTTCCAGTTCCATCACATGATGCGAAACATGACACATCAGTTGAACTTGCATAGACATGTAGCTCATCAGGTTGAGTAATCTCTACTGAATCCACCAAAGTACATCCATTCGCATCTGTTACTGTTAATGTATATGTCCCAATGCAAAGGTTTGCAATATCTGAAGACATTTGACCATTTGACCAGCTATATGAGTAAGGGGCCGTACCGCCTGAAATAGAGGCAGAAATAGTTCCATCACATGCTGTGTAACACTGAACATCTGTTGTTGTTAACTGAGCACTTAAAGAAGCAGGCTCATCAACTGTTATATTATTTACATCAATTGAACACCCATTTGCATCAGTTACAGTTACTGAGTATGAACCTAAACAAAGATTACCAATGTTTGAAGTTGTAGCTCCGTTACTCCATAAGTATGTGTATGGCATTGTTCCACCTACAATAGATAGTTGGATACTACCATTACAAGAGCTATTACAAGTCACATCATTAACAACTGTATTTCCTACTGCAAGTGTCAATGGTTCTCCAACAAAAACATTAGGGACAACTAAAGTACATCCATTTGCATCAGTTACAGTTGCTGAATAAGTTCCAGCAGACAAACCTGTTATTGTTTGACCAGTAAGGCCGTTATCCCAAGCAAACGTATATGGTAATGTTCCACCAACAATGTTTAAAGTAATTTCTCCATCTGCTGCTCCATTACAAGTAACATTTGAAATAACTGAATTATCTGAAAATAGTGGTGTTGGCTCAGTAACTTCAATACTATCAATACTAACAGTACATCCGTTTCCATCAGTAACCAATACAGAATAAAGTCCTTTACACAAGTTAACAATATTAGGTGTTCCATCTCCATCAATTTGATTGATGATGATTTCTGTCCAAGCATATGTGTATGGTGCAGTTCCGCCTGTTACGTTAACAGATATTGAACCGTCACAAGAACCAAAACAAGCTGTATTTACTACAATTGGCGTAGAAATAGCAAGTATTGCAGGCTCTGTTACTGCCACATTATTAATGTCGACTGAACAACCGTTCGCGTCAGTTACCGTTACTGAGTAAGTTCCCATTCCAAGACCTGTTGCTGAAGCAGTCGTTTGACCATTACTCCAAGCATATGTATAAGGAAGTGTTCCTCCTGTTACATTAATTGATATTGAGCCATCTAGTAATCCATTACAAGTTACATTAATCACATTAGTTGAACTATTAACCAATGGCATAGGCTCTGTCATAATTATACCGGTTACATCAAACGTACATCCATTAGCATCAGTTACGGTAACGGAATATGTTCCTGCACCTAATCCTGCCGCTATAGCGGATGTCTGACCATCTGACCAAGCATAAGTATATGGTAGAGTACCTCCTAAAATATCTAACTCAATAGAACCATCAGATGCGCCATTGCATGAAATATCTGAAATAATTGTATTATTATTAAACAACGGACTCGGTTCAGTTACTTCAATACTATCAACTGAAATTGTACATCCGTTAGCATCAGTAACAATTACAGAGTATAAGCCTTTGCATAAATCACTAATTGTTGGTGTTCCGTCACCAGTAATCTGATTTAATATAATCTGAGACCAAGCATATGTGTATGGTGCAGTTCCACCTGTAATATTAACTGATACAGAGCCATCACATGATCCAAAACAACTTGTATTTACAACTGTTGTCGATACATTAGCCAGTACATTTGGCTCATCTACTATTACATTATTAACATTTACAATACATCCATTAGCGTCTGTTACTACTACTGAATACGTTCCTGCAATTAGTCCAGTAGCTACTGAAGAAGTTTGACCATCTGACCATGCATAAGTATATGGAGCTGTTCCACCAATTATACCTAGACTAATTGAACCATCTGATAAACCATTACAAGTAACGTCAGAAACTGTTGTACTTGAATTTTCTAACATTGCAGGTTCAGTTATGATAATGTTATTCTCTGTTACTGAACACCCATTAGCATCAGTTATTGTTACTGAATATGTTCCTGGACATAATCCTAAAGCTGAAGGTGTAGTTTGTCCATTACTCCATAAATATGTATATGGGAATGTCCCTCCATTAATTGAAATAGATGCAAATCCATCACAAGCTCCAAAACAAGTTACGTTAGTTGAACTTACTGTTTCTGTTTCTAACAGTGTTGGCTCACCAATCACAATATTCCCTTCAGTTACTGAACATCCATTAGCGTCTGTTACATTAACTGAATACGTTCCTGCAGCTAAGCCTGTTATAGTTGAAGTAGTACCTCCATTAGACCATAAGTAAGTGTATGGTAAGGTTCCTCCGCTTACTGCTACAGTTGCAGAACCGGTTGATGATCCAAAGCATGAAGCATCAGAAAGAATTGTATTTGAAATAGCTAATACTGTAGGTTCTGTAATTGTTGCTGTTTTCGTGATTACACATCCATTTGCATCTGTTACTGTTGCAGTATATGTTCCACTGGTTACATTTGTTAACATAGCCGTTGTTTGACCATTTGACCATGAGTATGTATATGGCATTGTACCACCAGTCACATTTAATGTGATTGATCCATCACTTAATCCATTACAAGTAACATTAGAAATATTAGTTGAAGCATTAGCAAGAATTGTTGGCTCATTCACTACTGCTGTTTCAACAGTTGAATATCCATTAGCATCTGTTGCTGTTACTGTATATGTTCCTGCTGTTAATCCTGTTAATGAAGCAGTTGTTGCACCATTAGACCATAAGTAAGTATATGGTGAAACACCACCTGTTACAGTAATTGTTGCTGTTCCATCATTTCCACCGTTACATAGCACATCTGTTGAAGATATTGTACTAGTTAAAGCTGTTGGCTCTCCAATTACTACAGTCTCTGTTGTTACACAACCATGAGTATCAGTAATTGTTACTGTATAAGTTCCTGCTGCTAATCCTGTAGCTGTTGCAGTAGTTTGACCATCTGACCATAAGTAAGTATATGCTGGACTTCCACCGTTAGCTGTTACTGTTGCTGAACCATCTGCTACTCCAAATCCAGTTGCATCTGATGTAGATGTTACTGAGCTAGTTAATACTGTTGGCTCTGTGATAGTAATTGTTTCAACTGTTGTACATCCATTAGCATCTGTTGCTGTTCCAACATATGTTCCTGGTGCTAAGTTTGAAATAGAAGCAGTAGTCGCGCCATTATCCCATGAGTAAGTATATGGC
>JBGCFR010000078.1:0-13015 GCA_045107045.1 Crocinitomicaceae bacterium | reverse complement strand
AGCATCAATTTGAGTACCTGGCGCATAATTCGCAATATTTCTTACCATTCTTCCTGATAAATCTAAAATTGAAATATTTTGAACTGAACCTTCAAAGTTTAATACAAATGAATTTGAAACAGGGTTTGGTGTTATTTGTAAGAAAGTTTCGTTTATATCCTCTAGCCCTAGAGGACAGCCTGAACAGCTTTCCCAGCAAACCGTAGGAATAGTTGCATCAGTTGTAATATTATAAACTCTATTTATGTTTGTACCCGTTGTTAAAGTGCAAGGGTCACCGTCGGTTAGCGCTTCCTGAGTCATCCAGTCGTTAACTGTAAATTTGTATTCAATTTGACCCGGAAGCAATGATATTGTAACTTCATAAAGACCATTCCCCATATCTGTCATTGGGTTACATGATCCACACCAGTTATTAAAAGTTCCATTTAAAAAAACGCCATCAGCTAAAGAACTTGCACCGTTGTACTGAGACATATCTACACTAAATGTGATGTCAACAGGCACAGGTGGTGGTGGAGTAGCAACACTTGTTTTAATGTAAACAAAGCGCCAGTATCCTCCGCCAAAATTACAATCAACGGTCATAGTATCAGAGTTATTTGAAAACACAACATCATACACTATAGACGTTGGTACAGCAGGAGGAGGTGAGGCTGATAATTCCCCTTGATTAGTTGCTTTTGGTAATCCAACATGAGCACCGGTTCCATTGACTGTCAATGTACCAGCAGTAGCGTCATATGCATACGTAAATGCTGTAGAAGGATTACCGTCATGAGGTGCAACCGGTACATCACAGCCTTCTGCAGCAGCACCTTGCCAAACTTCTATCCATGAACTACCATCCATGTACTGCGTCATTACACCGGCATCAAATTTGATTGAATCGTCAAATAGGCACGCTCTAGTAGTAACATCACCCGCTGAATTCGACCACCAAGTAATATTTCCCTGACTAGGGCCAACACCTAATGCTTGAGCCATTGGGGCTAATTTCCAAGTACCGTCTATCTGAGAAAAAGATACCAATGTAAATAAGGCAAATGCGAAAGTAAAAATTGTTTTCATAATATTTTTTTTAATTATTTTTTTAAATATAGTACTTTTTACCATAACAGAGAAATTAATATAGTACTTTTTACTAAAACAAAAAATATAACAGTGTTTATAACTAAAAATAATACGAATTTACTCCTGAAAAAATAAGTAAGACTACTGAAAAATTCTCACATAATCTACAAACATAGATTGTGGAAAAACAGTAGAACTGTTTGGACTTCCAGGCCAATTTCCGCCAACTGCTATGTTAAAAATGAAGAAAAAGTTTTGATGAAATTCTGACATATCACTTCCAGATATCGACAATACATTATATTGTACGTCATCCAACAACCAAGTGATAGAATTTGCATCCCAAATTATCGAGAAAACATGAAACTCATCTGCAAACTTGCCCCCAGGTAGTGATTTGCTGTTTCCGTAAGATGCGTAACCATTACTATCCCAGTGAGCTGTTCCATGAACTGTACGATCATTTGCACCATCCCCTCCAACTAGTTCCATAATATCTATTTCTCCACACGAAGGCCAACCAGCTGAAGTTATGTTGTCACCAAGCATCCACAATGCTGGCCAAATCCCTTGCCCAAAAGGTAAAGCTGCTCTAATATCTACTCTGCCGTATTGCCAAGATTCTAATCCCTCAGTTTTAATTCGTGTTGAAGAGTAATTTTGAGATCCAGTTTCTTTTGCAAATATTTCTAGGTAGCCATTAGTTACAATATAATTACTGTTGGTATAATTTTGTAATTCGTTATTTCCCCAACCACTGTTACCTGTGCCAATATCAAATGTCCATGATGATGAAATATCAGATCCGTTAAATTCATCACTCCACACCAAAGTGTAACCAGGTTGTGCAATTGGTGTTTCGTATCCGCCAGTTGGAGGAGTATTTGTGAAACCTGATGTTGTAATGGTTACATTGTCGATTTTTTCAATAAATTCATATTGACTAGTGTGCGCCTTTGAAATAATCTGATGCGCTCCGTTTTGCGTATATGTATATGATACATTTCCATCTTTCGTTTCAATTATAGTTGAATCAGTTCCTTCGATAAAAGTAACCGAATAAAAATTTGCGTTTTCTGCTGCGACTGATACATCTACTTTACCCATATCAGTTATAACTGCAGTGATGATATTGGTTGGCAAAACAACTACATTTTCTGGCTCATCTTTATCACAAGAAAGTGTTAAAAAAGAGAGTAGTGGTATTATTACTAAAATATTTTTTTTCATTTTTTTAAAATTAGATGCTTTTCAATTTGGCATACCAAAAAAGACCACCTTGATGATCAGCATATTGAAGTGACATTGTTGAATCTGTTAATTCAAGAATTCTATAAGTATTTACACCAGTATAAAAACCAATAAAAGCGTTGTTTGAAATCGTGATTGTGTTTTCATCACCTCCTTCAGTTAATAACCAACTTTCCCCTAGTTTATCGCCGTAAGGAGCAGTATAATCATTAAGATTTTCGAAGGATCCAGGAAAGTTTGCTGACAATGAATTATGAACATAAACATCTCCATTGGTTACCATATCAAATCCAAAACCAGATAGGGTAAAGGTATATCGGGTGTTATATAAACCACAGTTCGGCTTTTCGTTTGGTCCTGCTGACCAATATTCAGGTATAGGTCCTAACGCACTTTCTGGATCGGGACCAACCCCCATATTTCCGCTTGCAGTGGAATCGATATACCATACTTTATAACCAGGGCCACTTAACCCACCAGTTAATAGTCCGAAGATAGGATTACTTAATAGTGATAAGTCGTCATTCACAATTGTCACCTCTTTGGTAGCACTTTTACTACCTCCTTTTGTAAATACGGTTAGTTTAATAGTATAAGTTCCGGCATATGGATATTCGGCTGTAACTTCAGTTCCTTCTGCAGTTGTGCCATTACCAAAATCCCATCTGCATAAAACAGCCTGATTTGCTGAGGCTAGTTCTAAAACATTCGGTGTAGCAGATGAAGGTATTGCTGAAAATTCAGTGTCTGCTTCAGTAGGAGGGTCACCAAGTTGGGGCTCATATTTTTTACAAGATACGATTGCTATAAGGGCAAATAAAAATAAAGAATATTTCATGATAAAAAATTTAATTTTAATAACCAGGGTTTTGTGTCCAAGAACCACCAACCAAGTCAATTTCGATTTGCGGTAAAGGGAATAATTCATGTTTTCCAGTTTGAAAGCCTTCAATTGCTTGGGCAGCTTTACCAGTTCTTACAAGATCAAAAAATCGGTGTCCTTCACCAGCTAATTCTAATCGTCTTTCATTATAAATAACATCAATGCTTGATACTGGTATTGGTTGCATTCCCAACCTAACTCTAATTGGCACTAGCAATTGTTGAGCTTTACCTGTATTTCCTTCTTGATAGTGTGCTTCGGCAGCCATTAACAATACATCTGAATAACGGATAACTCTATAGTTAACAGGGCTTGTTAAATCGTTGTCTGGTAAACCAATTTCTCCTTGACGTTTAATGTATTTATTGCTGTAGTAGCCAGTATGTCCTCCCGCTCCAATAGCATAAGAAATTGATGAAGGGTCTGTTTGCGCTGAAATAAATGCTTCTATGTCGAGAATTGTAAAGTCTCTTCTCGGATCGTTTGCGTCAAATGCATTATACAAATTCTGTGTGGGTAAATTATAACTGTTTCCGTCACCATACACAGGGCCGTCGTATTGTCGGATGCCTTGGAAGCCGACAGCAGCATTACCTTCTAAGCAAATTAAGCAATCGTAACTTCCACCTTCAAGACCAGAATATTCAATATCAAATACAGTTTCCGCGTTATTCTCATTAGCCGCAGTAAACATTTCATTATAATTGTCCACTAAACTGTAGTAACCAGAAGCAATTACTTCATCTAGTGTGGATGCAGCAAGTGCAAATTTTTTCTGATATAAATAGGCCTTTCCTAAAAGTGAAAGCGCAGCTCCTTTATTAGCATGCCCTTTTATAGTAGCATAATTTAAAACATTTGCCGCCGCAATTAAATCTTCTTCAATTTGTGTATAAACTTCGTTTGCTGGCGTTCGCTCAGCAGTTGTTCCTTCTTTTACACCAAGGCGTTTGTCAATAATAAGTGGAACATCTCCAAAAAACTTTACTAATTCAAAATAATAATAGGCTCTCAAGAATCGGGCTTCTGCTATAATCGTTTCTTTACCAGAAAAATCAATGTTATCTTTATTTTCCAATAGATAATTGGCTCTTGTTAATCCTGCATAATTCCAACGAAATAAGCTTCTTAAGTCATTGTTTAAGCCACCATGAGTCATGTTCTCTATTTCATGTAAACCTTGACTATCGTTTACACTTTCTCCTCCAGCAATAGAATTGTCGGATGCAATTTCCCCAATCCACAAGGACATGAATGAGCCTTGTAATAGATCATAGGCACCTATTAAGGCTCTTTCATAATCTTCAGGTGTTTTGAAAAAATTCTCAGCATCTTGAGTAAAAGGTGGATCTACAGCCAAAAACTTTTTACAACCATTATTTACTATTAAAACTAAACTTAATACTAATAGATATGTTATACTTTTTTTCATACTTAAAATGTTATTTGAATACCTCCCATAAATGTTTTAGCCTGCGGATAAAGCCCATAATCTACACCTCCTGATAATGTACTTCTTGCTCTTGAATCGAAGTCAGCACCAGGGTCGCCGCCCCCGCCAATGTCAGGATCATAGCCTTGATAACGGGTAAGGGTAAATAAGTTATTAGCTGAAACATATATTCTAATACCCTCAATTTTCGCTTTTTTCAAAATTTTTGTTGGAATACTATATCCCAGCTGTGTGTTTCGGAGTCTTAAAAATGAGCCGTCTTCAACATAATAAGACGAAAAGATGTTGTTTCTAGTCGCACCAGTGGTTACCCTAGGATGCTCGTTTGTTGTTCCTTCACCAGTCCAGCGATCAATGACGTACCCTAATTGATTCGCATATGGTTGTTGTCTTTCATAATTTCTAATTATTTCATTTCCAATTGATGCATAAAAATTTGCGGATAAATCGAATCCTTTGTAGTTGACAGTAAAAGCAAAACCCATTGTGAAATCAGGAATTGCTGAACCTAAATAAGTTTTATCAGAGTCATCACTAAAGTTTATAACACAATCTCCATCCTGATCAACAAAGCGAATGTCACCTGGTTGCGCGCCTTCTTGAATTACTTCAGCGTTGTCAATTTCTGCTTGTGTCTGGAAAATTCCGTCCATTTCGTGTCCAAAAAAGTAGCCAATTTCGTATCCTTCTTCAAATCTTGTAGCTACACCACCTCCAACACTGAAAGAAGCGCCAGGCAAAAAGTCAACTCCTTCAGGTACGCCAGTGACTCGATTCTTTATTGTTGTAAAATTTAAATTAAAGTTAGCAAAAAGATCTTTGTTAGGATTAGTGGCATATTTTAATTCAAACTCAAAACCATTATTTTTTACATCTCCTGCATTAATAATTGGCGGGAAACCACCTGGTCCGTAAGTTCCAAGTATAGCAGTTACTTCTGGTTGAAACAATAAATCGAAAGTGCTCTTTACAAAATAATTTGTCGTAAAATTAAGCCGTTTCCAAAGAGTCATATCTAATCCCAGATTTAATTGTCTAGTCGTTTCCCACTTTAAATCAGGGTTAGAAGCTCTTCCAATAGCAGCTCCTTGGGTAATGACATCATTAAAGACATAGACCCCTTCACCATTTAGCAAAGCTCTGTAGGCGAAATTGTCTATTTGATCATTTCCTGAGACACCATAACTAGCTCTAAATTTTAAGAATTTTACAATATCACTATTAAAAAAGTCTTCTTCAGATATTAACCATGCTGCTGAACCTGTAGGGAATAAACCAAATCTGCTATTTTCCCCAAACTTGCTCGACCCATCTCTTCTAATAATAGCTGATACTAAATATTTAGATTGATAAGCATATTCCGCACGAATAAATGCCGACAATAATCTTTCCTTAAATTCCCAAGAACCTACATTGTTTAGAAATCCACCTGCCGCTTGATTGGCTGAAATATCTGCAAATTCTAAAGAATTATTAGGAATATTGAATCCTGTTCCATTTAGTGATTCTCCTTTTCTTTGAAAAATAGAAATACCTCCGGTTGCTTTTACTCTATGCACTGAATCAAAAACTCTATCATAATTTAAATAACTCTCGTAAGTAAGGTCAACATATGATGACCTTTCCTCATAAACTGAGGCACCCCTTTCAAGAAAAACACTATCGGCAATTTCAACCATTGGTGATTCTAAATCTTCATTAAGTGCTGAGTTTGCAAATTTTCCTTCTCCGTACCATACTAATGGTGAGAATGTTTTACTATTTATTTGAGAGTAATTATAATTAATCCGATTGGTAAAAGAAAGATTATCAGTAAAATCGAAAATGAACTCTTCTTTTCCAACAAACTTATCTGCCTTGGCTCCGTTATATTGATTTTGAACTTGAGCCACCGGATTAATAATATCACTTACTTCTTCAAGGTAAGAAAAGTTTCCGTCAGGAGTTTTAATAGGTTCGGTAGGAAAGGCATTAATGGTATTGTATAAAACTGATCCAATTCCATTTTCTGGCAATGAACTTCTATCATCACTTGAAAAAAGAAATACTGAGTTTAATTTTAATTTAGATGATAATTTGGTGCTTAGATTAACCCGTCCATTATATCGAGAAAACTGAGATTTATCTCCACCTACAATACCATCTTGGATAAAATAACCAAGCCCTATAGAATAGGTGGTATTTAATGTTCCACCACTAATTGTAAAATTGTGGCTTTGCATTGGTGCAGTTTGAAAAATAGTATCTTGCCAATCTGTTCCAATACCAAGACCAGTATTATTAAAGGGTATTTCTTGACCACCAAAAGCAAACATCTCATTTTTAATCACAGCATATTCTTCTGCTGTTAATAAATCTAATTTACGAGCTGTTTGTTGAATGCCGTAGTATCCATTGTATTGTATTCTCGGTTTTGCATTTAATCGCCCCCTTGTAGGTTCAATAGTAATTACACCGTTGGCGGCTCTTAAACCATAAATACCAGCGGTAGCATCTTTAAGAACGTTGATAGATTTAATATCAGAAGGATTTAAAGCATTCAAACCATCAGAATCATAAACAACACCATCAACTAGAATAAGAGGATCATTGTCACCAAAAGTTGATAGACCTCTAATCCGAATGTTGGACGATCCACCTGGTGAACCAGAGTTGGTACTGATATTTACGCCTGAAACTTGACCCTGAAGTGCCTGATCCATTCTTGCAACATTCATTTTTTCTATATCCTCACCGCCTACTTTAGAGGTTGCACCAGTTAGCTCTTTTGTTCTAACTGTTCCATAACCAACTACTACAACTTCATCTAATTCTTTTGAGCTAATTAATAATTTAACATCAATTGTTCGCTTTGAGCCAACTACTATTGTTTGTTTTATATAACCAACTGTTGAATAAATTAATGTTAGGCCAACTGTATCTTTTAATGTCAACTTATAATTTCCAAGAATATCTGTTTTGGTTCCAAAATTTTCACCTTTTACTGCTACCGACACAAATGGTAGGGGTTCATTTCTTTCACTCATCACATTTCCTGAAATAGTAATGTCTTGAGAAAATAGATTGACGCCAGTAAAAACAAGGGTGACTAAAAGCAATAATTTACACATAATTGATAAATTTTTTTGTTAAAATTATAAAAAAAATATTAATTATAGTCAAAAGTACCAAAACTATTTTTTTTTTGATGATAACCCGTTGATCAAATATAGTTCAACAAATTTTGATTCTCTAGTCATAAATGACTAACCTATTAATAGCGTTACTATATTAAGTTAGTGTTTTGCTTTAAGAATGTGCCAAATTGAATCGCTCTTGGCAAGAACTGGGCATTGCTTTGACTAAAAGATTGTATTATGCCTCCCCCAGCTTTATTTGATTTAATTTACGTTAAAGTAAGTAGGTGATTTGTATATTGTTTTTATTATTGTACTTTTGACAATAAGTACTTGGTGGTATTTTAGAATTGCCTTCAAGACAATAGTCTAAATACAAAATAAAAGAACAAATATGATTAGAATTGGAATTAACGGATTCGGAAGAATTGGAAGGTTGGTATTAAGAATAGCTGCCAAAAGAAATAATATTGAAGTGGTGGCCATAAACGATTTGATTGATGTTGACCATTTAGTATATATGCTCAAGTTTGATTCCGTACATGGTAAATTTGATGGAGATATTGATGTTAAGAATGGTAAATTAAAGGTAAATGGTTCAGAAATAAGAGTAACAGCAGAAAAGAACCCTGAAAATTTAAAATGGGATGAAGTAGATGTTGATTTTGTAGTTGAAAGTACAGGAGTTTTTACTTCACTTTCTAAAGCAAATGCACATATTAAAGGAGGTGCAAAAAAGGTCATTATTTCTGCACCATCAGTTGATGCGCCAATGTTTGTAATGGGTGTAAATCACAAAGCACTCAAATCATCTGACACTATTTTTTCAAACGCTTCTTGTACAACAAATTGTTTAGCTCCTTTGGTAAAGGTCTTGAATGATCATTTCGAAATATCAACTGGACTAATGACAACTATACATGCTACCACAGCTACACAAAAAACGGTTGATAGCCCATCAGTAAAAGACTGGAGAAGTGGTAGAGGGGCAATACATAATATAATTCCTTCATCTACTGGAGCTGCCAAAGCAGTTGGTAAAGTCATCCCTTCATTAAGTGGAAAGCTTACAGGTATGGCATTTAGGGTGCCATTAATGGATGTTTCAGTTGTTGATTTAACAGTCAATATTAAAAAAAGTGCAAGCTATAATGAGGTTTGTAAAGTGATTAAGCATGCTTCAGAAAATGACTTAAAAGGAATTTTAGGATATACTGATGAACTGGTAGTGTCTCAAGATTTCATTGGAGAAACTTGTACATCTGTATTTGATGCCAATGCTGGAATTTCATTGACAGACCATTTTTTAAAAGTGGTAGCTTGGTACGATAATGAATATGGCTATTCATCTAAAGTGGTCGATCTGTTAGTGTATTCATACTCTTTATGATTTAACTTTTGTTATTTTTTCTTTAAGTGCTTTTCTATATCCCCCAAGTGGAAGCTAAGTGCTTGTGCTGAAATATGAATTTCCTTGATTAATAGTGATAAAGAAATGATTAGTAGTACTAAAGCAAAACCAAAAACCCATATAGCCACAATATGTAAGTCAACATATATTAAGAACATTGTTAACACACATCCTAAAAGGCTTGTTATACCAAATATTTGCATCCAGCGAGTTAAGTTAAGTCTTAGTTTCAAATTTTTAATCTGTTCAATTAGCAAAGTATCGTTGACTTCAACAAATTTGTCATGCAAATTTCTAATAACGGCTGCATAAGCCAAAAACCTATTTGTATAGGCTAACATAATTAAAGAAATTGCTGAAAACAGAACAGCTGGAGTAGTGAGTGTTAATTCTTCCATGTATTTGATTATTACTTCAAATGTATAAACTAAAATATAATAACAGAATGGATTATCTTAAATTGTTTTTTGCAAACGAGAAATAGGTAATTTTTATTAAATTGCCATATATAAAAAGGCCTTGTTATGCTAATCACTTCTCAAAATCAACTTAGAGCATTGTATGGATGGCCATCAGGCCGTGCTAAGGATAAAGTGCTTTCCGAATTAGAAGAACACAGTAAATATTTTATTGAATGTTCACCTTTTTTCGTTTTGAGCACCTATGGTATGTCTGGTAAAACGGACGCTTCGCCAAGAGGTGGAGTGCCTGGGTTTGTTAAAATATTAGATAGCCGCACACTTTTAATTCCAGATGCAAAAGGGAATAATAGAGTAGATAGCCTTGTAAATATTGTTGAAACAGGTAATATAGGCGCATTATTTATGATTCCTGGTATTGATGAAACACTCAGAATAAATGGCACTGCGGAAATATCAACTGATAATAATTACTTGAATTTATTTAAAGCAGAAAAACGCCCACCAGTAGCTTGTATTAAAATAAATATTAGTGGTGTGTTTCTGCATTGTGCCAAGGCATTAATGCGTTCATCAATTTGGGGTAATGTCAATCGGATGTCAAGACCCGAATTTCCAACTATGGGTAAAATGTTAAATGATCAGTTGAAAACTGACAGGCCCTTAGAAAGTCAAGAAGAAATGATAAAACGTTATCAGAAAGATTTGTAGATATTTGAGACTAGTTTTTATTTAAGAGGATCATATAAAATGGATAATTAATGTTATTTTAGACCGTAAGAATTACAAAGATTATTTTAAAAGAAGATTATGAAAAAAATGACATGTAAGCAATTGGGGGGGGCATGCGACCTAACCTTTGAAGCCAATACTTTTGAAGAGATTGCGGAGATGAGTAAAAATCATGGAACTGATATGTTTCAAAAGAACGATCCACCACATTTAGAAGCTATGCAAAAAATGCAATCCATAATGCGGTCTCCGAACAGTATGCAAGAATGGTTTGAAGGAAAGAGAAAGGAATTCAATGCCTTGCCAGATATTAATTAAGTACCGAATAGAACTGCTGAAATGCCTGGTACCTCAATTATATACTCAAAATATACTGACTCAGATTTTGAATCACTGCTAAATATGGGTTTGAAATTGTGGGATGATTTTAAGGAGCAAGAATTAGCCGACACTTTAAAAAAGGCTGTTAGTTCCAGTCATCAACAAGTATTTATGGCAAAAGCAGTAGAACTGCCAATTGCATTTGGTTACGTTTCTATACGAACTGATTATGTTGAGGGAGCAGAACAATCACCAACTGGCTATTTGGAAGGAATTTTTGTCGAATCAAAACATAGAAAGAAAGGTATAGCAAAACATCTAGTAACTATAGGAGAAGAGTGGCTTAAAAATAATGGCTGTAACCAAATTGGGTCGGATACTTGGCTGTGGAATAAAAAGTCTCAAGAATTTCATAAAAAAATTGGTTTTTGGGAAGAAGAACGATTAGTACACTTTTTAAAAGATATTTGATTGGCTAGTAATGAATTTTAAAGAAGAAACTAATAGACGAGTAGACAATCGATTAAAAAGAAGTTGGATAGATGTTAATACTAAATTAGCACATTTCTCTATTATTTCATACCAAGTGCCAATTTCAAGAATTGAACATTTAATTCCAAGTCCATTTAAATTGTGGTCTTTCAAAGAGAATGGGATTGAATATGCAATCATAAGCGCAGTGCCATTTAAAGATAAAGACTTTTCGTTTTATCGTATTTCACGTTTTCCAAGCTTTAATTTTTTTCAAACCAATTTTAGAACCTACGTGATAGACCAAAGAGATGGCACAAATTTGGCTTGGTTTTTTGCGACTACCCTGGGTTCAATCACTTCAGTTATTCCAAAAAGAATATGGAAAATGCCTTGGGGTTATGGGAAATATTCTTTTGACTATCAGTTAGAAAAATCTGAATATATTCAGTATAGAATGGAGTTTACTTCCAAGCAAGGTGATGGCTTAGTGGATATTAAAAGCACTGGAAGTGAAATGAAACTGTTACATGGTTTTGATTCCCTGGAGCAACAAATTCATATTTTAACACATCCTGTTACTGGGTATTATGATTCAAGTAAAACTGAATTTGGAACTTATGAAATCTGGCATCAAAAAATAGATTTAACGGAAGGAGTTGCAAATCATTTGTACTTCGAAATATATGAAAAATTAGGTTTCTTAACTAAAGAAGAAATGAATCATCCCCATTCTGTCTTAATTTGTCCTGAAATTGAATTTGATATTTTACTACCCCCTAGAAAACAAAAAAAGAATAGTTTTAATTTTTAAAAGGCTAACTACTTGTTTTTTTCTTCATCAAAAAACTCATACGCATCCACAATATCTAGGTAGACACCATCAAATCCAGTGTCAATTATTCTATCTAAATACGAATCTTGATTCCCAAAAATTATCTTTTGCCAATCAGGCATCCAATAAAAAACCTTAAAGTTACCTTTCCAATCTTTGTTTTCAGCATAAAGCCATTCTGGTTCATTTTTTCGCTTCTTCCACTTAGGATCCCAGTAGTAACGGTAGTCTTCAGCCTCACCAATACTCATATAGGCAATAACTAAGCGCTTAGCACCATTAGGTTTAGTTTGTAAAATTTCAATATCCGATTTAGCCAAAGGGTTGCTATGAAAGTCAAATAAATCTATGATAAATGCATCATAATTTGTGGCGTTTAGAGCTGAAATAAAATCATCTCTTATCTCATAATTATTTGGGTTGATGAGGTAAAGAAAATTCTTAGCATCTGAAAGCGTAAGAATATCATTTTCATTATCATAGAAAACATCAGTTTCCGGTATCACAGTAAGGTTTCTATCTGGCGCTCTAAAAGAAATATAATCTTTTTTTTCATTATTTGTTTTTGAATTTGCAATGTTATCACTTGAACTGCAGTAATCGGTAACTAATATCTTAATGCCATTGTTTTGGCCTAGTTTTAGAAACGGAATGAGTTCATTTTGAAAAGCCAAATCAGAGGCCTTGTCGTCTTTATCGTATCCAAAAAATAAATCTTCTTGCCCTTGTCCATCAATGGCTGCTAAATAATCTAAATCAGGAATAGCCGAATTCTCTTCATCTATTGACATTAATTTGGCGCCATTTTGAGGAATAATAATGAAATTTGGGTTTGTAGCCCTAGCGTGAAAAGACAAATTAATTATGAATTTGCGCATTTCAGCTGCAAATTCAACATCAGGAATTTCTTTTTTTTTGCAACTATTTAGACTCAATAGCAGCACAAATCCTAAGCAGATGCCATTAATTAATTTCTTCATTAATTTTTTATTGAAAATTACAAAAATATTGACAACAACCAATCTGTTAAACATACCTTTTTCTTAACT
>JBGCFR010000077.1:0-37929 GCA_045107045.1 Crocinitomicaceae bacterium | reverse complement strand
ACCACTACTAAGCCATCCCAATACCGCTCGTTAATAAACCATTTAAAAATATCAATGTATAAAGTCACTCCTAAAAAAATACTTGACACTACTATCACAAAATAAGTCATGACCTTAGCATAGACTTTATCTTTTTCTTTGTTTTTTTCTTGAGCAAAAAAGAAAGGTTCCGCTGCATATCTGAAGGCTTGAATAAATAATGTAATTATAATAGATAGTTTATAATTTGCCGAATAGATTCCCACTTGTGACTGGGCATATTCAGCTCCTTTGTCAATAAGCAATCGTTTTAATAAGATTCTATCAATAGTTTCATTGATTATTCCTGCAAAACCCGCTATAACCATAGGTAAAGCAAAAATAACCATTGCCCGCACCGTTACTTTGTCCCAAAGTAATTTTATAGCTCTAATCTCTCCAAGCAAAAACAAAGGCTTGATTAAACTAGCACATAAATTAGCAATGAAAATAAAACCAATTCCAAAGTCTGGATAAATGGGTAGCAGAACCCATAAGAAGAATAGGTTCAATACTACAGTTACACCAATAGATGATAATTGAACAATGGCAAACTTTTTTGGCTTTTCTTGAAACCGCAGTTTTGCAAGTAGTATAGAACTTATGGCATCAAATGCCAGTATAAATCCAAACCAAATTACGTAGTCAGAATGATTTGGATAAAGCATTCCACTGGCAATTGAATTTGAAAAAATAAGAATCGAAATTAGAAAAACAATATTAATTCCTAATACAAGTGAAAAAGCCTGGTTAAATGTTCTTTCTTGATCTTTGGACTTATTCACAAACCTGAAGAAGGTTGTTTCCATTCCAAACATCAAAAACACAACTAAAAAAGCAACATAAGCGTAAAATTCACTAATTACGCCATATTCCGAAGTAGTAAAAAAATAGGTGTGTAGAGGCACTAGCAAATAATTGAGCAATCGGCCAACAATGGACGATAAACCATAAACGGCTGTTTGACCTGCTAATTTTTTTATTGTAGACATAATCTAGACTCTAGACTTTTAGAGTCTAGAAGTTTCTTATTTTAATGGCAATTTTTTATAGTATGCATTTATTATATTATTTGGTCTTGAATCTAGAGATCTAATATCTTGGTTCTATTTCCTAAATTCTGCTTTTCTTTTTTCCATAAATGCTGTTGTGCCTTCTATGAATTCAGGCGTTCCAAAACATTTTCCAAACTCCTCTATTTCCTTATCGAATCCGTTTAAGCCATCAATGTAATTGGCATTAATTGCCCGAATAGCTGCACCTATTGCATTTGGTGAATTCCTCAATATTTTACTGGCCATTTTTTCAGCAGTTGCTATCAAATCTCCTTGTGGTACGACATGATTTACCAAGCCCCATTTTAAGGCATCTTCTGCAGTAATCATACCTGCTGTTACAACCATTTCCATGGCTTTCCCTTTCCCGACCAATTGTGTCAAACGCTGAGTGCCTCCATAACCAGGGATCACACCCAAAGACACTTCTGGCAAGCCCATCTTTGCATTATCTGAAGCAATTCGAATATGAGCTGCCATTGCCAATTCCAATCCACCGCCAAGCGCAAAACCGTTTACTGCAGCAATTACCGGCTTAGTCATACATTCAATAAAATTGAATAGCAGTTCTTGACCACTTGCTGCCAATTCTTGTCCTTGATGAGCTGAAAAATCAGCAAATTCTTTTATGTCTGCTCCAGCAACAAAAGCCTTTTCTCCAGAACCAGTTAAAATAACCACTCCTATTTGTGGATCAGTATTGGCCATCTTTAAGGTGTCGTGTAAAGCTTGTATTGTTTCTTTGTTTAAAGCATTTAATTGACTTGGACGACTAATTGTTATAGTTAATATATGTCCATTGGCCTCGGCAATAATTGTAGATTCACTCATTTTAAAAAATTTTACTTTATAAAAGTAATAAGAATGGTGTATTGATGACGATATAGATAATAATTGTTGTTAACAGAATGATGAGTATTAAGTAGAAAGTACTAATAAATTCGCATTGAATAGTTACTGCTTTACATTTTCACTTTTAATTTTGGAAAACCAATAAACTGTTCTAAACTTGATTTTAGTTTAAAGAATATCTGCAAATAACATTCTACTAATCAAAATTTATTGAAAATTACAATTGTAAAGCAAAATTGTCCTAAGAAACAGGATGCCGATTTCATTCAGAAAAATGATTCATATGATCAGTATTTTTCCAAATTTCTAAATCTTTAGTTATTCCCAAAATAAAACTTTTTATTATTTTTGAGAATTGAACCAAATTGAGAATTTTTTATTATCTTGAACGCTCAGATATATAAAATGAAACCATTCAAGATTTTAATTGCCGAAGATGATAAATGGTACTCCGAACTATTAAAGTATCACCTTTCACTAAACGACGATTATATAGTTACTTGTGTCGAAAGTGGGAAAGAGTTGCTTAAAGCAATATCGGACAACCCTAGCGTAGTAACGTTAGACTATACATTGCCAGATTATAACGGTGAAGAATTGCTAAAGAAAATCAAATTAAGCCATCCAAATACTGAGGTGATTATAGTTTCAGGCCAAGAAGACGTGGGCACAGCAATTAACTTATTAAAGGAAGGTGCATATGATTATATTGTGAAAGATGATGACACCAAACAGCGCATTTGGAATTCAATCATTAACATTCGGTCTAATTCAAATTTAAAAGCTGAAGTAGAGGAACTAAAACAAGAAATTGTCAAAAAATATGATTTTTCAAAAACGATAATCGGCAGCAGTGCACCTTTAAAAAAGGTATTCGGCTTAATTGAAAAAGCAACAAAAAGTAATATTAACGTTTCCATAACTGGTGAAACCGGTACAGGAAAAGAAGTTGTAGCCAAAGCAATTCACTATAATTCTAATAGAAGTAAGTTACCTTTTGTGGCCATCAATGTGTCTGCTATTCCAACAGAGTTAATAGAAAGTGAGTTATTTGGACACGAAAAAGGAGCTTTTACTGGTGCCATTGCTCGTCGAATTGGAAAATTTGAGCAAGCGAAAAGTGGGACTATTTTTTTAGATGAAATTGGAGAAATGGATACACATATGCAAGCCAAACTGTTGCGTGTTCTTCAAGAAAGAGAGCTTGTTAGGGTGGGCGGAGAGTCAGTTGTGAAAATTGATTGCAGGATTGTTTGCGCTACCCATAAGAAATTATTGAATGAGGTACAGGAGGGAAATTTTAGAGAAGATTTGTATTACCGATTAATTGGCTTGTCAGTAGAGTTGCCTCCATTAAGAGATCGCCAAGAAGATATTATTTTATTGGCGAAGCACTTTCTGAAAATGTTTGCCGACGAAAATAAATTTCCAGTCAAAGCAATAGATGAATCTGCTATTTCAAAATTGTTAGCCTATAACTATCCTGGAAATATAAGAGAATTAAAGTCGATTATGGACTTGAGCATGGTGCTAGCAGATGATGAAATTATTTCGGCTGATGACATCCAAATTCAATATCAAAACCCCAATAACGATTTGATGAAAGAAGAAATGACCATGCGACAATATAATGACAGAATTTTAGACTATTACCTAGACAAGTACAATCAAAATGTACTGAAAGTTGCAGAAGTTTTGGATTTGGGTAAATCCACTATTTATAGAATGATAAAAGAAAAAAAATGAAAGGACTTGTATTTACAGAATTAATAGAAATGATTGAAGACCAGTTTGGTTTAAAAGTGGCGGATGATATGATTCAGAAAGCCAATGTGCCAAATAAAGGCGCTTACACAGGTGTAGGAACGTATCCGCATTCAGAAATGGTATCTCTAGTCAATGCCTTAAGCGAAAGTACAGGAATAGAAACATCCAAGCTTTACCAAGTTTATGGGGAGCATTTATTTGGCCGTTTTAGAGCACTTTATGGCCATTTTTTTTCAGATAAGATGACTGCTTTCGATTTTTTGGAATCGGTGGATCACTATATCCATAAAGAAGTTAAAAAACTTTATCCTGATGCTGAGTTACCAGAATTCAATACCATTGAAAAAACGACTGAAAGACTGATAACAATTTATAAGTCTGAGCGAAAAATGAGTGATTTTGCATATGGTCTGATAAAGGGGTGTATGATTTACTACAAAGAAAATGTAGAAATTGAAATGGACCCTATATCTGAAACGGAGATGAAATTTACAATTGTAAAAGTAAAGTAAAATGGATACCGATATTCTACTGAGAAAACTGGAACGCGAAAAAAATGCGCGAATAGAAGCCGAAAGAATATTGGAAGTAAAAAGTCTTGAATTGTACGAAAGTAACTTGCAATTACAAAAGCTAGTTGAAAATCTTGAGTACGAAGTCGTTAAGAGAACGGCAGAAATCAAGGAAAGCGAAAATAATTTATTACTACTTTTCGAAAAACATCCTTTTCCAATGGTGCTATATGACCTTGATAACTGGTCAATCTTTGGAGCTAATGAAACTGCAATTAAAAAGTATGGCTATTCTAGAGGTGAGTTCATTCAGATGAAAATTTCAGATTTACATCTTGAAAAAGATCAGCCTGCTTTTATTGAACATCTAAGCACTATCAAAACAGGCACTTATACGGCAAAAGAATGGCAACATAAACTAAAAAATAATAACATAATTGATGTCCAAATTAATGGAATAACAATTGATTATGAAAACCGACAAGCTCGATTAATTGTTATAATTGACATTACAGATAAGAAAAGAGTAGAAAAAGAAAAAATTATTAATGAACGAAAATACAAAGAACTTGTTGAAAACGTAAGTGATTTTATATATCGAATTGAAGAAAATGGAACCTTTACGTACATGAATCCTACTGCAATTAACATTATTGGCTTTTCTGAAAAAGAAGTGGTAGGAAATAAGTTTTACGATTTCATACATCCCGACTATAAAGAGAAAATGAAGTCTCTTTTTGAGTCACAGCGCGATCATAAAGTACCCTCTTCTTATATTGAATTACCAGTTGTAAGTAAAGAAGGCAAAGTGATTTGGATTGGACAAACTACTGATAGACATGAACTACCTGATGGTAAGAGCGAATTTATTGCCACATCAAGAGATATTACTGAACGTAAGCAAATTAAAGATGAACTACAAAGGAGTGAGGAAAAGTACCGAAATATCATGGAGAACATGGAGCTTGGTTTGCTAGAAGTGGATGTAAATGGAATTATTACTGATGCCTATCCGAAATTTTCCGATTTAAGTGGATATTCAAAAGAAGAATTATTAGGTCTAGATGCATCTAAATTGCTACTACCAGAAAAATATGCCGAAAAAATGCGTTTAGAAGAGGCACAAAGAAAAGGTGGCACACCTGGAGTATATGAAGTTGAATTACGAAGAAAAGACGGCAAGTATATTTGGGTAATTATTAGTGGAGCGCCATATTATGATCAAAAGGGCGAGTTAGCTGGAACAGTAGGGATTCATCTTAATATTTCGGAAAGAAAAGAAGTTGAACAGAAACTTGAAGAAGCGATTCTAACAGCAGAACACTCAATCAAATCTAAAGAGCTCTTTATGGCTAATATGAGTCATGAAATTAGAACGCCAATGAATGCCATTATAGGTATGAGTGAATTACTTCAAAAATCAGATTTAGAGCCTAAACAAAAAAACTATGTAGAAGCCATTAGTACTTCGGCTGATAATTTATTAATCATCATTAATGATATTCTTGATTTTTCAAAAATTGAATCTGGAAATCTAACACTTGAAAAAATTCCTTGCAATTTTAATGACCTGTTAAACATGGCCATAAAAACTATTGAGTTAAAAGCTGAAGAAAAAGGGATTTCAATTCTAACAGAAATCGAGGAAAACTTGTCGAATCATCTTGCAGACCCAACTCGATTTAATCAGATAATTATCAACTTATTGAGTAATGCGGTTAAGTTTACCGATTCTGGTAATATTACCTTGTGTTGTCAAACTACTTCACTGAATGAAAAAGAAGATTTGATTTCCGTTTCTATCGAAGATACAGGCATTGGGATAGAAACCGAAAAATTAGATCTAATATTTAAGAGCTTTATTCAGGCAGAAGAAAGCACTGCACGACAATATGGAGGTACAGGACTAGGATTGGCCATTTCAAAGCAATTGGTAGAGCTAATGGGTGGTGAACTAAAAGCCAAAAGTAAAATAGGGCAAGGGTCTAAATTTTATTTCGAATTTATCTGCTCTAAAACGGAAACCAAACTGCAAAAAAATGCAGTTTTTGCAAGTGATACGGAGTTAGTTCAAGGGCTAAATGTTTTGTTAGTTGAAGATAATGATATTAACCGTTTCATGGCTATCACTATTCTAGAAGGATGGAATTGTAGGATAGATATTGCAGTCAATGGACAGGAAGCTGTTGATATACTTAAAAGTAAAACATACGATATTATTTTAATGGATGTTAGAATGCCTGTTTTAGACGGTATTGGTGCCACAAAAATTATTCGAGCTGATTTACAGTTAACCACACCAATAATTGCATTAACTGCCAATGCTATTAAAGGCGACAATGAAAAGTGCATTGAAGCAGGTATGAATGATTATATCAGTAAACCATTTCAGCAAGCCGAGTTATTAGCATTGTTAATTAAATATTCAAATTCAAAGGAACCAGCTGCTTCAGATAAAGAAATAAGTGATTTAGCTGAAAACGAAATTTTGGTTGATTTAACAAAACTCAAGCTAACAACTAATGGTGATAAAGCTTTTATGTCAAAAATGATTCAGTTGTTTATTGATAGTGCTCCATCTCAGCTAGAAGAAATTGAGGAAGCTATTGAAGCTAAAAATTGGGATCAAATTGGAAGTTATGCGCATAAAATTAAGCCTTCAATTGATTATTTGGGTTCTGAGACACTTCAGGAAATGGTAAGGGAAATTGAGGGAAAAACTGGAGACGATTACACCAACCTTGTAACGGTATTTATTGCAAAAGTAAATCGATTAGTAATAGAATTGAAAGATTATTTATAGTCCCATTCTGGGATTTTTTGTCTCGATATGAGACTTTCCAAAGTGTTGTAAAAATTTAATAAGCTGAAGAATAGGTGATTAGTCTAGTGGCATGGTTTGTATATATGGTTATACAAATCAAATAATTATGACTTCAGTTATTATTCTTACTCAAAACAAAAAGTCAATTGAATTTTGGCAACAAAAACTATCAATTGTCAAGATGCCTATTTACAAATTTCAAACTGTAAATGAAGTGATAAACGCTTCGCCGCAACTGGTGATAATCGATAATTACTTTCAAGGGCATGATAATTTGAGCTGGATCAATGAACAAACTGCAGCTATTAAAGCAGCAGGATATGGAAACACTATTATCTGCTTATCTCCTCAGTACATTTCAATGCAGCAAAATCAGACAGAGGAAAAAGTCTACCGACATTATTTTAACCAGTCATTTATTGACAGAGTGACAATGACAGCAGTAGCATAAACCGAATTATAAACTTAAAAACTATCAAAATGCAAGACCAAAAATTAAAAATATTTATAGTAGAGGACGATCCCTTTTTTGGAAACCTAGTGAAGAATAAAATTTCTGAAAATGGTTACTCAGAGCCTACATTAATTGATAATTCAGCTACTTTTTTGGAGAGGCTATTAGAAATGCCTGACATTGTAATTCTGGATTTTAATATTGACCAAATGAATGGTATAGATCTTCTTAGAAAAATAAAAAGCGTCAATCCTAACATTCATGTGATTCTACTTTCAGCTCAACACGAAATGTCAGTTGCTGTCAATTCTTTAAAATACGGCGCTTACGATTATATAGAAAAAAACGATTCTTGTTTAGATAGGGTTTTACACATTTTAGATAGAATTAAAGTTACCAATCAAATGCTTCAAAAAAACCAAAAGCTTAATTCTTTTAAAAAAATAGCCATTGTCATCACTGGAGTAGTTATTGTCTCAACCCTAATTTTCGCATTATCATGAAACTAGTAAACTACATCATAGCATTTCTCCTAGTATGCCTTGCTGGCACCTCATGTGCATCAAGCAAAATATATCAAACGGCTCAAACTGGTCATTTATCAGAACTTGTAACTAGCGATACTGCTTTTCATCAACCGATCCAATCGGATAATAAAATCAGTTTAAGTGTTTGGGACAATGATAACCTTAGTTTTGGATCAGTATTCAACATCTATAATGCCAACGAATCGTTTGGTAAGTGGATGCTAGTAGATGCTTACGGCTATGTATCGTTGCCAAAAATTGGAAAAGTGCAATTAAAAGGACTAACCTGTCCAGAAGCCGCTGAAATACTAACTAAAAAATATGCCGAATTCCTTGTTAACCCAATAGTTGTGATAAAGGTATTAAACAAAGAGGTATCTATATTAGGTGAGGTAGTTTCGCCGGGAAATTACACTATGGACAAGGAGGTTGTGACTATTTCCGAAGCGTTAGCAAAAGCCAAAGGTTTAGATCAGTTTGCAAATCCTGTTAAAATTCAACTCATTAGAAATGATACCAGTTACCGTATCAATTTATCAAAATTATCTACTGAAAATCTACACAGTGTGGTACTTAGACCGGATGATATTATATATGTGCCCGCAAAAAAAATTAAAACAGTTGCGCAAAACGCACCAGTACTGATCCCATTTGCAAGCGTGCTAACATCAGTTGCAGTATTTGTTTCACTTTTAAAATAAAATATTATGGACGGCTTTCAGAATTTAAAACAACAATTATTACCTCTTTTTAAGGGGTTGCCATTAGTGGTTGGTATTTTTCTTGTTTTCTTGTTTGCCGCTAAAAAAATTGTGAGCTATTCACCAAATGTATATCAAACAATAGCCAAAATAAAACTCGACGACCAAAAGCATGGAATGAGTAACAATAATTTATTTGGTGATTTTGATGTGTTTAGTATGGAAAATAAAATCATAGCAGAAGCAGAAGTTTTAAAGTCACCACTTTTAATTCAAAAAGCACTTGATAGTATTTCACTTGATGTAATTATATACCGAAAAGGGAGATTAAAAAACACAATGCTTTATGATGATTCTCCGATTTCAGTTACTTATGAAGCAATGAATAATGATTTTTATAACAGTAATTTAAATATTCATTTTACTAACGAAACAAGCTTTGAGGTTTCAGTTGGAGAAGAAGACAATAGTGAAAAAATTACAGCAAGTTTCGATACAAAAATTTTATTACCAAATGGCAATATCATTGTTACCAAAAATGAAGAAATTATTAAGGCTCGTTCACTGGAATTAATTGCAGACTATGAAATAAATATTTTATCCGAACAACAGTTGGTTAACTATATATCACAAAAGTTGGATGTGAAAGCAGTTGATAAAGAGATGCCAATTCTAAGAATTGTTTTTAAAGAGCAACATCCTCAAAAAGCTGCAGACTTTACAAATGTTTTATGCCAAACATACTTGCAAGATTATATTACAGCAAAATCTAATGCAGCCAACCTAACTGTGAAGTTTATTGATGAGAAATTAAAAGAAATTGGGAGAAAATTAAAATCAAGTGAGCTTAATCTTGAAAAATTTAAACAAAATAATGGTGTGGTTAACACTACTCAAGAAACAGAAACAGGTTTAAGAGAAATTTCAAAATTAAAGATTCAGCTTATAAATTTGGAGTCTTCTGAAATAGCCATAAAGCAGGTGTTATTTTCAATCGATAAAGAAAAAACATTGGACTTAAGCGCTGTTAAATTTGGATTTGGAGATCTATTAATGACGGAGTTAGTGAAAAAATATAAGAACCTTCAAGATGCACGCGAAGAAGCATTGCTAAAGTTCACTTCAGATAGTGAAGAGGTGAGGTTAATAGATGGTAAAATCTTGGATTTGAAAGACTATTTAAAACAAGCAATTAAACAAAATTTAATTGACATTGAAATACAAAGAGGATATTTAGAATTACAAGTTTTAGAATCCTCAAGAATGTTTGATGAGCTCCCAACTAGAGAGAAAAATCATCAAATTTTAGAACGAGAATTTCATTTGCAAGAAGAAGTTTATAATTTTTTATCCCAGAAAAAGATTGAAGCTAGCATAGCTGCCAGTGCTATGATTACTTTTCACAGAATTATTCAGAGAGCAGAAGTGCCCTCTAAACCAACTTCACCAAATAAAGTTCTTATCACTTTTGTAATGGGTCTCTTAGGCTTAATCATTGGAATCAGTTTTATATTCTTAAAGCGAAGTGCAAGAGGCAAAGTATTTGCAAAGTCGGATATTGAGAAACTCACAACTCTACCCGTTTTAAATGTCATCAGAAAATCAAATAAAGGGCATGATTTTGAACAGTTATCAAAGGCAATTCTTTTAAAGAAATTGGTATCGAAAAACCAAGTTATTTCAGTGAATTCAACTTTAAATGATGAAGGCAAAACATACGTGTCTAAGTATTTAGCAGAGACTATGGCAGGGCTGGATTTCTCAGTATGTCTATTAAATATCAATCGAAAAACAGTAGCATTACCAAAACCTATAAACGGAGTCGTAACTAACTATAGTTTAGCAAAATTTGATAATAAAATTATCAATACATTAAAAGAAACGTTTGACTTTGTGATAATAGATTCTGTATCAACTTCAATAGATATTACCGGTGTTGAAGCTATGGCAGCAGCTGATTTAAACCTTTACTTAATTCGTGCAAACCAAACACATCAAAACTATGTGTCATACCCTGAAATTTTGAAAGAGGAATATGATCTAAAGAATCTGTTTTTGATATTAAATGATGCACATTCAGCAACAAACTATTCTGGCAATTTTATAGGCTCAAAATTTCAGCAAGCAAATAAACCAAAAGGATTGGTTAGCAGAGTAAAGTATTACTATCAAACATACATAGCTTAAGATGAATTTTATAAAAAAAATACAATTGAATAAAATCATAACATTAGTTGACCAAGGTGTTGTTAGTGGGGTTAATTTTTTGATGGGTATTTTATTGACAAAGTTATTAGGACTTGACCAGTATGGTGTGTTCGCTTTTTTGTGGATGTTGGTGTTTTTTGTAAGTAGCATTCACCAAGCATTTATTGTATCACCCATGTACACCTTAAACGCAAAGCAAAAGAATCAAATAAAATATGTTTCGCAATTGTTTAGCCTACAAATCCTATTTTCGGTGGTAACATTTTTCTGTGTTTGGCTAGTAGCTTCAATACTATTAAGTTATTACCCTGAGTATAATTTTACTTACGCTTCTATTGCCATTGCTCTTACCGCAGCAGTTTATGTTTTACACGATTTTATGAGAAGATTATTTTTCAGTTTTAAAGCTAAAACAAAAGCTTTAACGGTAGATATAATAGGTTATGGTTTGCAGCCTTTCATTATTTTCGCATTTTACTGGTTTCAAGAGTTAACATTATTAACGGTTTTGGTGAGTATTATTAGTTCATTAACTACTGGGATTATTGTATCGTTTCTTATATCACCTTTTCCTAAATTAACCTTTCAGATGGGTGAGACTGTTCAAGCTCATTGGCGTTTTTCAGTTTATTTAATAGGCACAAGTATCCTTCAATGGTTATCTGGAAATCTGTTTATTGCCATGGCAGCTGGCTTACTGGGTCCAATAGCTGTGGGCGTAATTCGAATGTCACAAAACATTGTTGGCGTTTTACATGTACTGTTTTTAGCACTTGAAAATTCAATACCATTAAAGGCAGCAGAATTGCTTCAAGCTGAAGGAAAGGTAAAAATGCTCCAATTTATTGGTAAGACAATTAAACAGTCGGTATGGCCAGTTATCGCATTACTTGTAGCCGTTATTTTATTAAGCAAAACAATTATCAGTCAACTTTATGGCGCTGAATATATTGAATATCAGTATGTGCTATATACTTTTTGTTTGCTATATGCTTTTGTGTTCGTTGGCACTTTTTTACGCTTCGTAATCCGCACTTTAGAGCACAATAAAACAATTTTTATCAGCTATGTAGCCACTTCAATATTCAGTTTGTTTTTGGCAAAAATTATGGTCCAAGAACTCAACATAGTAGGGGTACTCTTAGGACTTATTATTTCACAATTAATTACCAATGCCATTTATCTAGTGGCTTTAAAATCAGAAATTAAATGGATATTCAGATAATACATATTGTTTTAGGAAAAGCTAACCCTAACAAAATGAATGGGGTAAACAAGGTTGTTAATGAACTAGCAACTTCACAAACTAATTTAGGGTATGCTGTCTCCGTATGGGGCATAACTAAATCTCAAGTTCATAATTATCCTAGACGCAACTACAGAACAGACTTATTTATGGATAAAGGCATGTTCTCAATAGATCCCGCCATTAGAATGCGGCTTGAATCAACATCAAAGAATACTATTTTTCACTTTCATGGTGGCTTTATTCCGCAGTTCTATTTTGTAGCAAAAGTTTTAGTTAAGATGGGATTCAAGTATGTTTTTACACCTCATGGAGCATACAATGTAATGGCTTTAGAAAGAAGTAAGTTGAAGAAGAAAGTATTCCTGCAAACTTTCGATAAATTCGTTGTCAAAAATGCAAAAAGAATTCACTTCATTGGTCAAAGCGAGGTGGGGAATGGTCTCGATATTTTCGGAAGTATTCCTTATTCTTTAATTCCAAATGGGCAGCCTTTAGATTCCCAAATGTTTGAAAAAGATTCCCATTCTGAGACGAATGAACCTGTGTTTGGGTTCATGGGACGATTAGATATTTATACAAAAGGTCTGGATTTATTGTTCGCCGGATTTAAGGAATACACTGTAAATCATAATGGTAAAGGTGTGTTATGGGTGATTGGAGACGGAACAGAATTACCAAAACTCAAAGAAATGGCACAAAATTTAGGCATTAGCCATTTAGTAGACTTTAAAGGAAGTTTATTTGGAGAAGAAAAAGAAATGGCTTTAAAGAAAATTAATATATTTTGCTTAACATCCAGAAACGAAGGTTTGCCTGGAGTAGTTTTAGAAGCTGCTAGTCATGGCATTCCATCAATTGTTAGTAAAGCAACTAATGTGAATTCTTATTTAGAAAAGCACAATTCAGGCTGGGTTTTAGAGGAGAATTCAGAGACTTGCATTGCCAAAACCTTAGCAACTGGGCAATCTATTTTTTCTACCTATGCATTTGATAGTTATAGAGAAAACGCCTTTGCAATGTTACAAACCGATTTTAATTGGACCAATATAGCAAAAGCACACATTAGAGAATATGAGAAATAAGACACCATATATATTAAAACACATTCAGTTAATTCTGATTTTGATTTTATTTGTGAAAATAGGTGGCTATTTTTCAATTGTTGAAGAACGATCTATCAATCAAATATTCAAAACCATTTCTCGTTTCGGAATGACCATTTCAATATTATACGTCTATCAAAAATTAAAGGGGTTGGGTTGTGCTCCATCTTTCACTTATCAGCAAATTTTGTCACCATTGCTTTACGTTGTATACCTTTTTATAGGTCTAGCTTCTTTTGCTTGGTCTACTAAACCTTCTTATTCCATCCTGCAATGGTCTATGACTTTCGATTCGCTTGTTTTTGTTTTTATTTATATGAAAGTAGTCATGCTAGTGAACCAGTACTTCCCAAATTTTAAGATTGATTTGGTGAAAATATTTGCATGGGCAACTTTTCCATTTATGCTCATTTTTTTATTTGGATCTTTTATTGAGCCTGATACTTTTTACAGAGAAATGAGAGGTGGAGAAGAAAAACGATTAGGTGGATGGATTATGAATCCAAATGAATTAGGAATGCTTTCCAGCATGGAGGCAGCGCTTTCTTATTTGCTTTTTCAATCGTCTAAACGAAAATTTTGGCCAATACTAATGTTATTGGCTGCCATTGTGATTTTAGGTTTAACGTCCTCTCGTTCTTCAGCTATCGGATTTTTACTAATAATGGGCATTCTTGTACTGATGTCAAAAAATAGAAAGCTAAAGATTACAATGTTTATAATGGTTGCAATCGCGGTTCCACTCATGTTAAAGTATGTCATTTTTAAAGAGTCAGGTGGTTTGGAAGAAGTAATGAGTATGACAGGTCGTTTACCTTTTTGGACAGCCTTGCTAAATGAAGGTATTGTAAAGGAACCATTTTTTGGCTATGGGTTTATGCGGATTAATTATACTGATTATTTTCAAGGCTTAAATACATATCCTGGAGCAATGACCCACAATACATTTATGCAAGTATTAATGAATGTTGGCTTTGTTGGCTTTTTTGTAGTTTTTTGGCAAGTTGTACAAACTTTAAAAAACTTCCTTAAAGCAAAAGAGCATATGTACTTTCAATTTTTTATTGCAGTTTTCATCCCTATTATTATTAATTCATTTACTGAATTTGGTATTTTTGGAGAAGCCAACTTCACCATCTTATTTTACCAATTCCTAATATTTTTGTTTGTAATAAGGTTTAGAACCAACCATACAAAGGCTGAAAAAATTCAATTAGCAATTTTTCGTAAAAAGTATGATATGATTGCAGACTCGCAAGCTTAACATTAGCTATCTAGGGAATTTTTTCGGTTATATCAGCAACATAGTCCTCTATAACAGCCATAATCGTTTGTCCCAAAATGAGAATATTACTGCCTATTTGGGAAATTCATTCTATCTTATAAATATCATTATTCATTTAACATTCTTTTTATCAGTGTTTTAAACTTAATGGCACAATCTTTCATATACCTCATGTAATTACAAATACATCAAGTTATGAAATCAAAAATAAACCAAAGCGACTTAAAGTATATTTTACATTACTTCGCACCAGCTAATCACCAATTATTCATTTTTGATCCTTACAATAGGCTAAATGAAGATACTGAGATTGACGTTAAAAATAACAATGAGGAGTCAGCAAAAGTACTAGTGAACCTATCAGATGAAATTATTCAATATAAAAATTTAGGCATAGAAGATTTCGATATGATTATCGATTTTGGAAAGAGTAATATTTCGGATGCTTTTACCGTGAAGCATTTTGAATATAAAAACAATGCCGATCAATCACTTCGTTGGGTTTTTTCGAAAGGAAAAATAAAAACAGCACTCAACTTTTATAATGATGCCAGCTTAAGAGCAAAGATGATGACCATGGGAATCAGATTAGCTAACATCCTTCAATTAGGTCGTTTTATTGGCCAAGGTAAATTTACAATATACTCAAAACAAACACTTAAAATTGAACTAGACCTCAATCAAGTTGAATTTGATGACTATGCTATTTTTACTGGATCTGAAGGCTATGGTCGAACGGCGGTAGTTGCGCTTTCATCAAATAATACGGTTACACATTTTGCAAAACTTGCTTATGACACTGCTGGCAGAGACATCATGAAAAATGAGAAAATGCATTTATTGGCGCAAGGACATCAACAATTTCACTATGTAGTTGTTCCTGAAGTAGTAGAGAACAATGCTGAGAATTTGTTGATTACAACGAATGTTACTTTGAAAAAAGCGAAAAGATCAACTAATTTTTTAGCGGCCCACAGCCACTTTATCGCCACTTTATTCCATAAAACAAAGTTGGATTATAAAATTTCAAATACGCCATTTTGGGGTATTATCCTAAATAATATTAGTGTTTTAGAAAAGAAGAATATTAGACCAGAATTAAAAAGAATTGTCAAATTTTTAAAACAGGCAAAAACAAATATTAATGCCAACAGATCTATTTTAACAACATTGGCACATGGTGACTTTACACCTTGGAATCTTAAGTTTGATAAAGATAATATTTATGTGTACGACTGGGAATATGCCAGTTTTCAAGCACCGGTTTTATTCGATTTAATTCACTTTCATTTTCAAAATGGGATCTTTATAAAAAAGCACAACTATGCGCAAATTCTGAAAGAGATTGAGTTTTCATGTCAAGAAATTGAAATAAAATACATTATTGAGCAGTATAATATTGACTTGCAATTTTACATTAAGTTGTATTTATTAAAAGTAGTCAGCTTTCAAGTGCACTATAATTCTTATAGTCCATCATTAACAGCCTTAGAATTAAAGAAATTTCGCTTGTACGAAACTGCGCTTTCTACGGTCACAAAATTAACTGTTGAAGCAGAGCACAGATCAGTATTTATAGGAGAATTTTATAATGCACTGAAGCAAAAACCTCACGCCATGTTAAAATTTGTGGCAGGATCATTTGATAACCTGAGTAAAACATCAGATTTAGATATTGCAGTCTTAAAAAAAGATGGAAAAAGTATGGTCCACTTTGCTAAAAATCACTTATTAGTTAGTAAATCTAGAATCATACGTAAATCATTCATGACCATTATTGAATTGTTTTTTGAAGATGGCTCTTTTTTAAGTATCGATTTGATTCATCAATTTAAAAGAAAAGGATTAAAAATGATGGAGATTAAACCACTTTTAAATTCTGTAAAAATGAATCCATCAGGCATTATGGTGCCGAGCAAGAAATTTGATTTGGAGTATGCCTTCCTATTCTACACATTAAATGGCGCTTTATTTCCAGTAAAATATTACAAGTACTTTAAAACAAACACAATAAATAATGCTTTCAACTACATAAATAATAAGTACAATTTGGGTTATTCAGATTATTCAGATTTATACAAATCTAAGCACGCACAAAAGTCACAAGTTAAAAAAATTGTTTTTAACCAAAGCTTTCAAAATATTCCTTCTAAAATATTTAACACTTACAACTACTTTAAGGATACATTGAAGAGCATTATCAATAACAGAGGATTCATTATTACGTTAAGCGGCGTTGATGGGGCTGGAAAATCAACTGTACTAAGCAGAGTACACGAACAACTACAGACTCAATTTAGAAAAGAAGTTGTTTTATTAAGACACCGCCCAGCCATTCTACCAATTTTAAGTGCTGTAAAGCATGGTGGATCAAAAAAGGCTGAGAAAAAAGCATCTGAACGCTTACCAAGAACTGGAACCAATAACAGTAAACTGTCATCAAGCCTTAGATTTGCCTACTATTATACAGACTATTTGATAGGGCAACTATACGTTTTCTTCAAATACATTATTAGAGGTAAAATTGTTTTGTACGATCGTTACTATTTCGATTTCATTGCAGATTGTGAACGCTCAAATATCAGATTGAATAAAAAAGTAATAAGAACGCTTTACGCTTTTGTCGCAAAACCAAAACTGAACATTCTTTTATGGGCTGATGCCAAAGTTATTTATAAAAGAAAACAAGAGTTAGAACCAGAAACTATTACAAGGCTTACCCAGGATTACAAAAAGTTATTTAAAAGGTTTGACCGTCGGTACAAAAAAGACACCTACAAAGTGGTTAAAAATGTGGATTTAGATTTCACGGTTGATACTATTGTTCGTGCATTTACAAAAGCCATTTAAAATAAAAATTATGAAAACTATTTTAATAACTGCATACGCCGTTAATCCTTACAATGGTTCGGAAGATGGAACAGGTTGGAACATAGCTAGAGAAGTTGCCAAAACACACAAAGTGATTTTGATTACTAGGAAAAACAATATGCCTTATGTTGAGAAATACATGGCTGAATCAACAGATAAAGTGCTAGAAAACATGACTTGTTATGGGTTCGATTTATCTGACCGAACTATGAAAATTAAAAAGAAACTAGGAGAAAGAGGGTATGTGTTGTATTACTATTTCTGGCAGTATTTTATCGTCAAGTTTATCAAAAAAATGAAGCTCGAATTTGACATTGCCCACAGCTTAAATTTTCACTCAGATAGTCAGCCGAATTTTTTATGGCGATTGGGTAAGCCAACTTTTTGGGGCCCAATTGGTCATCACCCAAAAGTTCCAAACCAGTACCTAAAACCAATTTATGGCGTAAAAAATTTCTTGAAAGACAGAATATATGGTTTGGTAAAATCTGGATTTAGAAACTTCGACCCATTCTTTAAAATAGCAGTTAAAAAAGCTGAGAAAATATTTGTCATTAATTCGTCCATTCAAAAAACGATTAAAGCTAACGAAAAGCAAGTGATTATTTTGCCGGCTGTTGCAAGTGAAAAAGTTAAAATGAATGTGGTAAACGATCAATTTAATGTTCTGTCAATCGGTCGGTTTCATTTTATGAAAGGCTTCGACATCACTATTAGATCTTTTGCAAAATTTTACCACGACCTAAGCCCAAAGCAACAACCAAAAACTAAATTAACATTGGTAGGAAAAGGTGAAGAAAAAGATCGGTTAATTGCCATTGCCAATTCCGTTGGAATTGCAGATAAAATAGAATGGATAGATTGGGTAACAAGAGATGAAGTGAAAAAAATATATTCCAAGTCTTCTGTTTTTTTATTTCCTTCACACGAAGGTGCAGGAATGGTTATTCCAGAAGCCATGAGTTACGGTTTGCCAGTAGTTTGTTTTGATAATTATGGCCCTGGAGAACTACTTGGTGACAGTCCAGTTAAAGTAGCACATGGTTCATATAAAGGTTCAATAAACGATTTTGCAGCCATCTTAGCAGATTTACATTCCAACGGTAATTATCGACATGAAATTGGTCTTCAAAACTATAACCGATTTACAGAAAAATTTAATTGGGAATTCAAAGGGAATGTCATCAAATCAGCTTATCAATCAGCTTAAATAAAAACTTATGTCAACTATCGCAGTATTTCATCCATCATCTGACCTATATGGGTCAGACCGTATTTTAGTCAATGCTTTAAATAGCATTCCTAAAGAGGTTAATAAACAAGTTTATTTATTGAGCGCTGGTCCTTTGGTAAAGCACTTATACAATAATGTTGAAAATATTAATGTTGAAGTTTCTCCTCAAATGCCAGTCATTTACCGAAAAATTTTTACTCTTAAAGGAATTATAACATTTTTGATTACTTGGTTTAAGTTTATCTCATTCGTGAAAAAAGAAAATAAATTTTACGAATTTGATTCTGTTTATGTCAATACCCTTTCAAACACCTTTATTCTACCAATTTTAAAATTTCTAAGAATTAGATGTTTTCTACATGTGCATGAAATTGTAGTCAATCCAAGATTAATAGGCAAATTGACTGCCTTTTTAGCGAAAACTTTTGCAGATCAAATCATTTGTGTTTCTAAAGCAGTGGCAAATAATTTAATCAATTACAGTAAAAAGGCAAAATACAAAATAGTAGTGATTCATAATGGTATTAATAGCATTGAAACCAAAGAAAAGGAAGATAACGAAAACATGTCATTTTATCTTTTTGGTCGCATAATGCCTCAAAAAGGGCAATGGCTAGTAATAGATGCTTTATCCAAGCTCCCTAAAGAAAAACTAAAATATACAAGCTTTACCTTTATGGGGGGAGTATTGTATGACCAAACCAAAGTATTGGATGAATTGAAGTTAAAAATTCATAATGCTGGCTTAGAAGATTTTATCAAATTCGAAGAATTTGCCACAGATATTTCCGAAGCTATGAGCAAGGCAGATGTATGCTTAATTCCTTCTACAATTTTAGATTCCTTTCCAACAACAGTATTGGAGGCAATGTCAGCGAGTAAAACGGTAATTGCCACCAACCAAGGTGGCGCGAAAGAAGCGATTTTAGATCAAGTAACTGGTTTGCTATTTAAACATAATAATGCTGATGATTTAGCTCGTAAGATTGAGAAGCTGATAGATAACTCCACGCTTGTTAAGCAGATGGGAAATTCAGCGAAAAGTCACTTTAGAACTAATTTTACGTTCGACATCTTTAAAGCCAATTGGGCATCTTTTATGGCTAAAAATCAACACATCTGAACTGTTCCCAATTTGGGAAATGATGTCCCAGTATGAGCACTGCAACTATTTTACTTTTTTTATAAAACACTGTAAATTAGTAATTTAGATGTTTGGCGCATTTTTGAAGAATACAATAGTCAACAACAACAAAAAATAAATTATGAAAAGAATAGCAATCATTGGAACAGTAGGCGTACCTGGCCGTTACGGTGGATTTGAAACATTAGCCCATCAATTAGTGGACAATCTCTCAGACGAATTTGAGATGAAAGTTTATTGCAGTAAGAAGGCTTATGAGCCACATGAACGTCCAAAATACTTTAATAAGGCAAGGTTATACTATTTACCATTCAATGCAAACGGTGTACAAAGTATCATTTACGATTTTATTTCCATCATTCATGCATTATTCGTGGCTGATAATTTGGTCATTTTAGGCGTTTCAGGAGGATTGTTATTACCATTTGTGCGAATTTTCACGAATAAAAAAATAATTGTAAATATTGATGGATTAGAATGGAGACGTGCTAAATGGAGTCGTTTTGCAAAATCATTCTTAAAATTTTCGGAACGAGTAGCAGTAAAGTGGTCACACGCAGACATAACTGATAACGAGGCAATTAAACGATACACTTCAGTTCACTATAAAACATTAAGTCAACTGATTGAATATGGAGCCGATCATGCACAAAAACAAGAAATTACCACTGAAGCAGTTAAAAAGTATAGCTTCTTCTTTAAGCCATATGCATTTAAAGTGGCTAGAATTGAACCAGAAAATAACATTCATTTGGTTTTAGAAGCATTTTCAAAATTAGCTAGAAAATTAGTAGTGGTTGGTAATTGGGATTCTAGTGAATACGGACAAAACTTAAAAGAAAAGTATAGTAATGACGAGAATATTTTTATTCTAGATCCAATATACGACCAAACGGAATTAGACATCTTACGATCCAATTGCTTCCTATATATTCATGGGCATAGTGCAGGTGGTACCAATCCTTCATTAGTAGAGGCCATGTTTTTAAGTCTGCCTGTTATTGCGTTTGATTGCACTTATAATAGAGCCACAACCGAAGACAATGCTCTTTACTTCAAAAATACAAATGATCTAGTGAAATTAATTGATCTCACTCCTATTGAGAGACTGATTGAAATGAAAAGTACAATGAATTCAATTGCAAAAAGAAGATATACATGGCAAGTCATTGCTGGAAAATACAAAAATCTAATCAACGCTTTCGATTACAACTACAAAAAGCAAAACATTGTAAGTCAGCTGTCAAGATTAAATTCTAGCTGGTTACAAGGACAAGAACTTGCTCATTTGAAACATACTGTTAACTATTACGACGAGACATGGAATTAATTCAAAACCAATACTTAATAATGATTACCCTATTTGCCGCAACTTTTATCGGAGGTCTAATAACTTTACCGAAACTGATTGGTCATTTCGAAAAATTAGAAATATTAGATAAACCAAATTGGCGTTCGTCTCATATACGACCAACACCGTCGTCAGGTGGTATAAGTTTTATTATCACATTACTGGTAATGGCAACTTTTTTGACTCATAGCACAGAGTTAATAGGAGTGATATTAGCTGCACTACTATTAGCAATTCTTGGCTTTGTTGACGACCGTAAAGGTCTAAAACCAAAACTAAAATTTTTATTCCAATTTGTTGGAGCCGAAATCATATACTTTTCCGGCATCAGTTTTAACAATTTAAATGGATTCTTAGGTTTTGAAGAAATAGATGCTGTTCCTAGCTTAATTTTGACTGTATTATTTATTATAGCAATTATCAACGCCTACAATTTGATTGATGGTGTGGATGGATTAGCAGCAGGCATATCGGCCATTGCTTCTTTAGTTTTTGGCGTCATATTTATCTTAAAAAGCGATTACTTATTTGCAACATTTGCTTTCTCATTTTTAGGAAGTCTTTTGGCATTTTTACGATTCAACTTTAATCCCGCTAAAATATTTATGGGAGATGTTGGTTCTTTGTTTACTGGACTTCTTATGGCAGTGTTTTTTATCAGAATTTTTAGTCAGCACAATATAGTTCACAGCACAGTGGCTCTTTCTGTCATATTATTCCCAGCTCTTGATATGGTTCGTCTTTTTATCGTTCGCCTTTTAAATAAAAAATCACCATTTTCTGCTGACAATAACCACTACCATCATCTTTTAATCAAGTCTGGAGATAGTCATAAAAAAGTAGCAATTAGCGGGTACATAATTGTAGGAGCAGACATGGTAATAGGATATATAGTCAGTAGTTATTACAATTTAACAATATCATTGTTTTTAACAGTCACTTTAGCATTTTTAATGTATGTTTTTATATCAATAAAGTACTACCAATTAGCAAAGCATAAAAGCAATCAAATTCGAAAAAATATTATCAAATCCAGAAAAGTAAATTTTCTACTAACACAATTCAATGAAAAATAACGCAACCATATTTCTCATTCAGGAAAACATCAGCTTCAATAGCCCTCTTGTAAAATCTTTGAAAAGAACGACTGATTCCCAAATACTAATGTATTCCAATCTGGAAGAAATACAAGAGGCTCTAAATCATAGCACTCCCAATTTACTTGTAATAGATATAGATTTTAGTAACCAACCTGCTAGAGATAGTATAATAGATTTGATTGGGTTCGCTGTCCCATCTATTATACTATCAGGTAAGCAAGAAAAAAAATTTGCTGTGAGTCTATTGAAAAAAGGAGCCATTGATTATGTATTAAAAAATGAAAACTACATGGATGTTTTATATTCCGCTATTGCAGAAGCAGTATCAGTAATAAAACTACAACTAAGTCTTAAAATGCAAAAACGCAAACAAATGCAAAATATTCAAAATATTTTTACAATTACAACATTCACAATGGTTGTAATTTCTATTTTATTGGTTGTCTTCAAGTATTTTTAGAATGCTGTTAAGCAGCTGTCGAAAAAACATTATTTTGCTTACTAATATTCTATTAAATAAAACACATGCTTGCTTAGCTGCACAATGATTTAAGTGAAAATTTTTAATAGTTTTGAAAGTTGACTAAATAAAAGCAACATACCAAGACACCTTTAATTTTAATTCCAGTTTTGTATCTTACAGAAACATAAATTTGCTGAGTTCATCATATATATTACAAATGCAGCTTAAAACAATTATTGAAAATGGCTAAAAACAAAACTACCGAAACGGAAATAGACGTATTTGATTTTATTGAGTCTTATGTAGATAATGACCAAAAGAAAAATGATAGTTATGAATTAATTAAATTAATGAGCGAATGGACCGGTTTTGAACCAAAAATGTGGGGACCAACAATTATTGGTTTCGGTAGCTATCATTATAAATACGCAAGTGGTCATGAAGGCGACGCTCCTTTATTAGGATTTTCACCTAGAAAATCTCAGTTTTCGCTCTATATCTATTCTAAAACAGAAAAAAGTGAATCCTTATTAACAGATCTAGGTAAATTCAAAATGGGAAAAGCATGTATTTATTTTAAAAAATTAGCTGACATAAATATTCTGATAATGGAAAAATTGAGTAGGGAAACAATTGAATATCTCAATGAACATCATGAGTGTGCTTGCAGAAATTAATGGCTTTAAACAAACCATTTGAAGAGGTAGAAAAAATCCTTTCCCCTATTTATTATTTATAAAAATTCATTTCATCCAAATACTTGAAAACTGGCTCCGACACTAAATAGCGAATATCCTTTTTGTCTTTAATTGACCGGCGAATAAAGCTTGAGGAAATTTTCATTAATGGTGCATCAATTAATTGAATATTCGGATGATTTTGAAGCTCGTTAGTTTTAGTTTCCGCTTTTTGTTCCTGAACTGTGTATACCCTTGGGTATATAAATATTGGATACTTTTCTAAAATCACTTCATAGTTTTTCCATTTATGAAAAGACCTTAAGTTATCCTCACCCATAATAATGGCAAACTGATAAGTTGGATGTTTCTCTTTTAAATAGGCCAATGAATCAATAGTATAAGATGGCTTTGGTAAGCCAAACTCAATATTAGAAGCTTTTAATTTTGGATTATCCTCAACAGCCTCACGAACCATGGCTAATCTGTGTTTTTCATCTAGCAGTGATGCCTTATTTTTATGCGGATTTTGTGGTGAAACAACAAACCATACCTCATCTAAATTGGTGTGATTTGCAAAATGATTGGCTAATATTAAATGTCCAACATGAATAGGATTGAATGACCCAAAAAATAAGCCGACCGTTTTTTCCAATCCCCTTGGGTTAGGATTAAATGAGTCAATTAAATTCGATACAGTTTCACTCATTTTCCAAAAATTGGTTGACTACTTTCTTTACCTCATTGCAAGCAATTTCTAAATTATCGTTTAATAAAACATAGTCAAAACTATTTGAATGATTTAATTCTTCATTCGCCTTATCCAACCTCATTTTTATTTGCTCTTCTGTTTCAGTACGTCTATTTTTTAGCCTTTGTTCTAGCACAAATAATGATGGTGGTTTAATAAAAATAGACAAGGCACGTTCGCCAAAAATAGTCTTCAAACTCATTCCGCCAATGGCATCTACATCAAATACTACTGTTTTTCCATTTTCCCACGCTTTTAAAACCTCTGATTTTAAAGTACCATAAAAGTTATTGGCGTACACTTCCTCCCACTCTACGAATTCGTCTTTTGCTATTTTTGATTTAAACTCGTCAACTGAAAAAAAGTGATAATCAACCCCATTTTCTTCTCTACCTCTTGGCTGCCGGCTTGCTGCTGATATTGAAAAAGACAATGACTCAATTTGACGCAATAAATGGCGAACAATAGTTGTCTTTCCAGCACCACTTGGTGCCGAAAAAATAACACATTTACCTTTAAGACCTCCCCAAAATGGACTTATATGATCATTTGTTTTTTCCAATTAAAGCGTATTTAATATTTGTTCCTTAATTTTCTCTAGTTCATCTTTCATTTGGACGACTAGTTTTTGCATACCTGCATGGTATGACTTTGAACCTAAAGTATTAATTTCTCGTCCAATTTCTTGAACAATAAATCCCAATTTTTTTCCTTGAGATTTTGGCTGCGCTAATATTTCTCTGAAATAATTTAAATGACCTGCCAATCTTGTTTTTTCTTCTGCAATATCTATTTTCTCAATGTAGTAAATCAATTCTTGTTCAAATCGATTTTTGTCAACTTTAGCCATGCCAACAAATTCCTCCAAATTCGTTTCAATTCGCTCTTTAATGTCATCTATTCTAGCAGACTCATAATTTGGAACTTCATTGAACGCGTTTTCAATATTCTGAATCCTTAATAAAAATTCATCATTTAGCACTTTTCCTTCTTGGAGTCTAAATTCTTGAAGATTAACAAGTGCGCTTTTTGCCAAATCATATACTGCATTCCACTCTCCTTGATCTAGCTCCACATCAGCAGTTGTAAACACATCTGGCATCTTAGCAATAATTTGTAGTAAGTCAGTTTGAGGCAAATTCAAATCATCACTAATAGCACTCAATTGGTTATAATAATTCTTAATAACTTCTGTATTCAATTGACCAGAACCGCTTGTTCCAGCAGATTCAATTTGAATATTACACTCCACCTTACCTCTGTCTAACTGGTCTCCTATTAATTTTCTTAATTCTATTTCTTTTGACTTATAGATATGAGGTAATCTAACAAACAAATCAAGATTCTTAGAATTAAGCGACTTAATTTCAATTGTTATTTTCTTATCGCTGTGGTTAGCTGTCGCTTTCCCAAAACCAGTCATGGATTGTAGCATGCTTCTTTTTTTTGCGAAGATAGTGAGAATTATGAAGATTAGTATTTATACATTATCTAGTATTTCACGAAAAAGGGATTGAGGAATAGAATCTTCCCATGAGTTTTAGGGTCTAGAATCCATTTAATTTTAAAATTAAACTACTAACTTAGGCTAAAAGAAAGTAATTTTAGAATAATTATGAAAAGACTAGCCTATTTATTAATGACAGTTGCCATCATTACTATTTCTTGTAAAAAAGAGGGTTGTACTAATCCTGGTGCAGAAAACTATAATTCAGAGGCAGATATTGATGATGGGTCATGTATAAACCTTATTGATTATGAAGGAACGTACATAGTGAAGGACTCATTATATGTAAACGGCATTTTTAATGAATACAAAAGCTACGAGCTAGTTCTAGTACTTCACCCAACGCCTGACTCGGTCGTTTTTTCAAATATGTGGGGTTATGGTAATACCATTTTGGCTTCAAAAACTGAATTTGCATTTACAATTGCAGAACAACCGTATGATCAAAATACAACAGTGACAGGAACTGGAACTTTTGATTTTGGTAAATTAACCTATAAGACAAAATATGGTGACCTGAGACATTCAGGTATTGGTACAAAAAAATAAACAGGATCTACTTGATGATTTCAAAATATGTCTTCCGATTTTCATTACTAGCTATAATCTGCTTTTGTAATTCAGTTAAGTCATTAGGACAGGTGAATCCATGTCTTCAAATTTCAAGCTATAAAATTGTCGTTTTAGGGTCATCAACAGCTGCTGGAGCAGGTGTTTCAAACTCAGACAGTGCCTGGGTAAACAGATATAGGAGTTATTTAGAATCTATAAATCCGAATAATGAAGTTGTAAATTTAGCCGTTGGAGGCTACAATACCTATCGGATTATGCCAACAGGATTCACTCCACCAGCAAGCAGACCAAACCCGGATATCAATAAAAATATTTCAGCTGCCCTAGCTGAAAATCCTGATGCAATAATTGTTAACATGCCGTCAAATGATGTTGCTGGCGGTTTTTCATATGCAGAACAAATGTTTAATTTAGATACCATTGTTCAAATTGCAAATGCTAGCAATACCCCAATTTGGATCTGCACTACTCAACCCCGAAATTTTAGTTCATCTACCTTACTTCAATTGCAATCTGATTTAAAGGACTCCATTAATTCAATTTTTAACCCATTTACAATTGATTTTTGGAGCACTATTACCAATACCAATCATACCATTAATCCAATTTACGACTCTGGTGATGGTGTTCATTTAAATGATATTGGACATGCGTTGTTACATCAAAGGGTAGTTGATGAAGGTATTCTAACATCACTTTTTACGCCTTCTCTTCAAGTTGATTATGGCATTCAATCCATTTTAGTTGAACAAGGTTCTGAATGTGGTGATTCAAATTCAGTTGTACAAATTGTAGTTGCAAATCAAGGCATTTTAGATACACTTAGTTCCACTCTAACCCTCAATACGTTTAACCAACTTACTAATCAAAACTCATCTAACTCTATACTTTTTACACCCATACCATCTTGTTCAATTGATACTATATTATTAAGCATTAACCTCTACAATTCCGGTCAGTATATGCTAACGGCCAATTTGCAATCGGTAAATGATCTAAATACTCAAAATGACACAGCATTTGAGTCCGTCAGTACATTAGGTCATCCTGAAATTAGCCATGTTCGGGATACTCTTTGTATGCCAGGCTATGGTAGCTTAGTATTAAATCAAGCCCATTTGGATACTTCATTTTGGTATGAAACATTAACTGACTCCATCCCTTTTTTTAACGGGTCATCATTTCAAAGTCAGTACTTAGATACAACTACCACCTGGTATACAGAAACTATTAGAGGTGATTTATTTTATAAATCTAATATCGAAACTACTACCAATTCCAATATTACCTGGAACGGAGCTATGTTTGACATCATCTCACAACAAAACGTTTTACTTGATAGTATTGGTTTAAAAATTAATGATATTGGTTCGCAAGCCATTGATATTTACTACAAATTAGGATCGTATATCGGTTTTGAAAACAGTCCAAATGATTGGACTTTACTAACAACCACTACTTCAATTGTTTCCAATAATGTAACATTAACTTATTATGATCTATCCGCTTTTTCAATTTTAGCGAATGATACAGTGGGTATTTATGTTCAAATGTCCAATCCACAATCAGACCTATCATATCAATCAGTTTCAGCGCCAATTTCTAGATCCAATTCTGAATTAACTATCTCAACTGGCACTGGCATCAGTCACAACTTTGTAGGGAACTATTTCCCCAGAGACTTAAATTGCGACGTTCGATATCATTTTGGAAGTAGACCCAAAGGTGCTTGTTCTACTGGAAAATATCCTGCCACGGTTTTTGTGTCAAATTATGCATTAAATATTGGCAACGATACTATTATAGATTTAAATGATTCAATTTCGATTCAAGTGCCTAATCACCTCAATAATTGGTATTGGAATCTAAATGCAACCGATTCCATTTTAACTGTTAAAGGAAATGAACTCGGGACTGGAATACATTATATTGTTTTAAGTGGTTATGATAGTTTGGCGTGTTTTAAGACAGATGAAATGACAATTGGTGTGGCTAAACTTGCTAGTACAATGGATTTGAATTCAAGTAAAGAATGCCTATACCCTAACCCGACCAAAAATTGGATATATTCTGACGAACTTGTCCAACAAATAGAAGTATATTCAATTAATGGTGAACTTGTTTATACTGCCAATCAATTTCCGTTAAGCTTAACTCAGCTACCACCAAATGTTTACTTCATTAAATTGACAACTCAAGAGAATAAGGTCCATTATTCAAAAATAGTAAAAGAATAATTACTGTTTTTGATAAGTAAATATTCTTGGCATACCTTGAACATCTGCTGGATAAGTTTCTTTTAAGACCAAATCATTCTCACTCAATTGGACAATTTCACGTCTTTCAAAGCCAACACCTCTGCTAATTCCATTACCCGAAATTGAATGCTTTAGTCTTATTTGAGTATACTCTTTTTGGAATTTCCATTCTTCAGCACCATATTCTTCGTCACAATTAATAGTTCCAAAATCGTTAGACAAATCACCATTTTTACTAAATTGAACTGTATTGTCTAATTCACAACTATCAGCTACTTCTTCTCAATTTTCTGAAATACTTATTAAGTGCCATTCTTTATCAACTAGCAAATCAAGATTACTATACTTGTCTATCTTTTGACAACTCATTACAATTGCTAGAGTTAAAAATGTCAGTGTAACTATTTTAATACTTTTCATAACCATTTTAATTAAAAATAAAATTAATACTTAATTTATTAACTACTTGTTAACCCATGTTAAAGCCTTATATATTTAACTCCAAAAAAACATTCTTGTTGTTTCAACTTAGTATAAATATTATGAAAACTGCCTTTTTGTCACTGCAAAGCAAGAAAGAATGTCTTTTTGTCATTATTTTTCTGCGATTTATGCTGTTTTTTCAGATTTTCACCAATGGTATTGATTTTGAGTATTGGATAATTGTAAAAAAAATAATTAAAAAGAAAATACCATGACAATTACAAAAAAAAGAAATCCATTATTTCCATCAGTATGGAATGACTTATTCGAAAGTAACTATTTAACACCACAAACAGCTCACCAGAGAGGTGTAACTGTACCGGCAGTTAATATTAAAGAAAATGAAAATAATTATATTGTTGAAATGGCCTCACCAGGCATGAAAAAGGAAGACTTCAAAATTAATTTGAAAGACGAAGTTTTAAGTATTTCAGCAGAAGTTAAAGAAAAAACTGAGGAAAAGAACGAAAAATTCACTCGAAAAGAATTCAGTTTTTCATCTTTCAAAAGAGATTTTACATTACCTGAGACGGCAGATACAGAAAGCATAACTGCAAACTATTTTGATGGCATTTTAACCATAAATATTGGTAAAAAAGAAGAAGCGAAGCCAAAACCAGCAAAGTTGATAGAAATCAAATAAACCATCAAAACATTTTTTTCATAAGTAGTAGATAGGTAAAAGGCCTCTTGCATAGTGCAAGGGGTTTTTTTTATTGCTTAGCAATACAAGATTTTAAGTCCAATAAAAAATCAAGGTCTTCTTCTATTTTATTTCCGATCACTACTACATCTGCACCCGATTGGTAGGCAGATTCAACTGCATCAATGGTTTTTATGCCTCCTCCAATAATTAAAGGCACATTTATTTCCCTTCTAACTGCACGAATCATTTGAGGACTGATGGCTTTTCTGGCACCACTCCCTGCATCCATGAATATGGCTTTTAAACCTAACATTTCACCAGCAATAGCCGTTTTTACTGAAATGCCAATTTGGTCATTCGGAATTGGTGTGGTTTGACTGACATAAGCTACCGAAGAATTTTTTTCTCCATCTATCAGTATATATCCTGTTGGGATAGCTTCTAACCCTAATTCTTTAATTACCTGCGCAGATTTGACTTGATGTCCAATTAAATAATCAGGATTTCGGCCAGATATCAGTGACAAAAACAAAATAGCATCTGCCTGCTGACTCACCTGAGTTTGTGAACCTGGAAATATAATCAGAGGAATACTTGTGTTTTGCTTGAGAATTGAAAGGCAATCATTTAGCTCTGCTTCAGTTACAGTGCTTCCACCTACAAAAATAAAATGTGGGCGCAATATATTCACCTTTTCTATCAACGGCAATAATGCGTTGGCAGAATGCATTTTTTCGGGGTCAATTAAAATGGCTAATTTTTTGTTGCCTGCTTTTAATATGTCTTGAATACTCATCATGAATTGTAAAGATAATACTATTCCTTTTCAACCGTATTTTTTATGCTATAATGATACCTTTGCATAAATTACGAATTCAATAACGGCATGTCCTTTAAAAAACTAAATCCAGAATTACTAGCTGTCATGACTGACAAAGGCATTCAAACTGCAAATGATTTTCAAGCTAAAATTTTTCCACTGATTAAGCAAGGCATGGATGTTTTTGGAATTGGGCCAAAAGGCATAGGCAAAACAACCATTTTATTGTATGCCATTTTGCATAAATTAAACTTTAAAGCAGAAGAAGATGCGCCTCGTGCTATCATATTAGTCAAAGACAAAGCTACTGCATTGGCTTTGGAAGCTAAATTTATGGAGTATATTAAATATAATTCCGACTTAAGGGTTTATGCAGCCTATGAAGAAAAATTAATTGAACATCAAAAAGATGAAATCTACTTTGGGGTGGATATTTTAATTTCAACCGTAAAACGCTTTGGGAAATTATACTTTCTAAATTCTATAAATGTTAATTTAGTTAAGACCCTTTGTGTTTATGATGCAGACTTTATTATCAGAAACGATTTTCATACTGATATTGCAAGAATTTCTGAGAGTATTTCAAAATGTCAACATATCATATTTGGTGAAAATTTTCATGATAGATTAAAAACTTTAAATGAAAACGTGATGCCTAAGGCTAGGTTGGTTAAAGGATAGTCACTTTTCATGATTATAAAACGCCCAAGCCAACATCAAGTCATTATCTAACTTTTTTACTTTAAATGTTGGCATTAAGTCAATCTCATCCACCATAATTTTTGCCTGGCTTTCTGGCTCAATTGATTTCAGATAAATATGATCCATGTAAAAAACATCATCCATGTCCATTAATTTATAAACAGCTTCCTTTATACACCAAGCTTTGGTCAAATTCTCCAATGATTCAAAGCATTCATCAACATGAAGAAATTTATGTTTTACCCGTTCTATTTTTTTTGACACTAACTCAATATCAATCCCTAATTCTTGAACTGGAGAATAGGCAATGGCAATGGCATTGTGAGAATGAGAAATGCTTAGATAACCCTTTTCAAGCATTGGCTTACCTGTCGTTCGGTAAAGTATATTGTCAGGATGATGAAAGGCCTTCCACAACACCCTTGTATAATAAAATTCTAGCTGTCGTTTGGCTGATTTATAACCATTGAACTTTTCCAATTCCAATTGATTAAGAATTGAGATATCAATTTCCAAATCAGCTTTTGGCCGATAGTGCAATAACTTAATGGTAATTACATCTGAATGTTCAATATCTTCAATCCAATAATTCATCTACGCATCATTTACTTTCACTAGTCAGATGGAATTCCAGAATTTAAGACCATCTTGGCGATTTTCATTAGACAAGTTTCTGGCTATTTCAAAATCAATAATTCTTTTAATTGAAAGTTCTTTCGTACTTTTGCACCGTAATTATAAGAATTTATACAAAATGAGTACTACACAAGAACAATTAAAGTATAAAGTTAAAGATATTTCTTTAGCTGAATGGGGAAGAAAAGAGATTATATTAGCTGAAGCAGAAATGCCAGGTTTAATGTCTCTAAGAGAAGAATATAAGGACGAACAACCTTTAAAAGGAGCGAGAATTGCGGGGTGTTTACACATGACAATTCAAACAGCAGTTTTAATTGAAACACTAACCGCCTTAGGTGCTGAAGTGACTTGGTCTTCTTGTAATATATTTTCTACTCAAGATCAGGCTGCTGCTGCAATTGCTGCTACAGGAGTTCCTGTTTTTGCTTGGAAAGGACTATCTGATGAAGAGTTTGATTGGTGTATCGATCAAACAATTAAAGGATTTGAAGGGGGAAAACCTTTAAACATGATTTTAGATGATGGTGGTGATTTAACAAATATGGTTTTTGATAAATACCCTGAATTAACTGACGGAATTAAAGGTTTATCTGAAGAAACAACAACAGGTGTTCACAGGTTATATGAAAGAATGAAAAACGGAACGTTGGTAATGCCAGCAATTAACGTAAATGATTCTGTCACTAAATCTAAATTTGATAACAAATACGGATGTAAAGAATCATTGGTAGATGCGATTAGAAGAGCAACTGATACAATGATGGCTGGAAAAGTTGCTGTTGTTGCTGGATATGGTGACGTTGGTAAAGGATCTGCTGCTTCGTTAAGAGGTGCTGGTGCAAGAGTAATTGTTACTGAAATTGATCCGATTTGTGCTTTACAAGCAGCAATGGATGGTTTTGAAGTTAAGAAAATGGAAAACTGTGTTGACAGAGCTAACATTGTAGTGACTACAACAGGAAACTTTGATATTATTAGAGGAGAGCATTTTGAAAAAATGGCTGATAAAACGATCGTTTGTAATATTGGACACTTCGATAACGAAATTGATGTGAAATATTTAGAAAGCAACGCTACTAAAGATAATATTAAACCTCAAGTTGATATTTTCAAATTAAACAGCAACGGAAATGAAATTATTTTATTGGCCGAAGGACGTTTAGTAAACTTAGGTTGTGCAACTGGTCACCCTTCTTTTGTAATGTCAAATTCATTTACAAACCAAACTCTAGCTCAAATTGAGTTATGGAAACATTCTGATAAATATGACAATGAAGTATATATGTTACCAAAACATTTAGATGAGAAAGTAGCAAAATTACACTTAGCAAAAATTGGTGTTGAATTAGAAGAGCTTTCACAAGCACAAGCGGACTATATTGATGTGCCTGTAGAAGGGCCATACAAAGTAGAACACTATAGATACTAGGATTTAAGTTTCTAGATCGCTGCGTTTTTAGATATTGGAACGCTATGCTTCTAGACAATATATTTTTAAAAAACCACTCATCTAAGATGGGTGGTTTTTTTGTTAATGATATAAGTCACAAGCCTCCTTGTCATTCAAGCTTTTCAAAGCCGAAAAAACTATACAACCACATTCACAATTTTCCCAGGCACCACAATCATCTTCTTAGGTGCTTTTCCTTCTAACCACTTTTGCGACTGAGCATCTGCTAACACTGCTTTTTCAATATCATCTTTACCCATATTGGTTGGCAGTTCTAATTTGAAACGCATTTTTCCGTTAAAAGAAACTGGATAAGCATAATTCGCCTCCACCAAATAATCGGCATTAAACTCAGGATATTTAGCATAAGATAAACTTCCTGCTTTGTTTCCTAACTTTGTCCATAACTCTTCGCAAATATGTGGCGCATAAGGTGAAATTAAAACAACTAAATCTGACAAAACAGCCTTATTATTGCAGTTTTGTTCAGTTAATTCATTTACAGCAATCATAAAGTTTGATACGCCAGTATTGAATGAAAAACGGTTTAAATCGTCTTCAATTTTCTTAATGGTTTTATGTAACGTTTTCAGTGCTTTTTTATCAGCTTCACCTTCTGAAACAGATAAGTTATTATCCGCATCATGGAATAGACGCCAAAACTTTCTTAAAAAATTATGCACTCCATTTATTCCCTTAGTATCCCATGGTTTTGCTTGTTCAAGCGGCCCTAAAAACATCTCATAACAGCGTAAAGTGTCGGCTCCAAATTTCTCTACCAATTCATCAGGCGTTTGCACATTGTACTTAGACTTAGACATTTTTTCTACTTCACTTCCGCAGATGTAAGTGCCATCATCTTCTAAAATAAACTCAGCATTGGCATATTCAGGTAACCAATTTTTAAATCCTTCAATATCTAATTGATCATTCTCAACCAAAGAAACATCAGCATGCAATCGCTGAACTTGAACAGCATTTAATTTAACCCCAATAATTTTTTTATTCTCTTTCTTTATTAGAGAAATATCGTCTTCTAATGTCTTCATTAAAATAGAATTCAATCTATCGTAAACGATTTCGAAAGTCTCCCTATTCGTTTTGCCTAATAAGCCAGCAGAAAGAAAGTAATTTGAAGACTTTCTCCTCAATTGCTCTTGGAAATCGAAAACAGGAATATGTTCAATTGGATTATTCCCTTGAAAGGAAAAATCAAATAAGAGCTTGTATACAAAACTCGACCTCCCCAAAATCATCCCTTGGTTAATTAGTTTTTTAAATGGCTCGTCGAAAGAAATAAATCCCTTGTCGCTTAAAAATTTGGTCCAAAAACGGGCGTATAATAAATGACCGGTGGCGTGCTCAGAACCACCAATGTATAAGTCTACCTGACCCCAGTAATCTGCTTTTTCTTTCGATACAAATTCGGCTTCATTTTCTGGGTCCATGTAACGTAAAAAATACCACGACGATCCTGCCCAACCAGGCATTGTATTCAGTTCCATTGGCCATGTACAAACGCCATTCTGCTTTTCGTTAGGTTTTAGAATTTTCTTGTTGGTACACCAACTCCAATCAGCTGCATTTCCTAGTGGTGGCTGGCCATCTTCTGTTGGTAAATAAGCATCCACTTCCGGTAAAGCAATTGGTAAAAACTCGTCTTCAATCATTTTCGGAATACCATTCATGTAATAAACAGGAAATGGCTCTCCCCAATACCTCTGGCGAGAAAAAACTGCATCTCGTAATCTGTATGTTGTTTGACCTGCCCCGCACCCTTTCTGTTCCATTTGATAAATGGTCAATTTCATGGCTTTTTTAACGTTCAATCCATCTAAAAAGTCAGAGTTAGTTAATTTGCCTTCTTTTTCAGTATAAGCGCCTTCAGAAATATCAACATTATCAAAAATATTTAATATTTCAATTCCAAAATGGTTAGCAAAGTCCCAATCCCTTTGATCACCTGCTGGAACAGCCATAACGGCTCCTGTTCCATAGCCAGCTAATACATAATCACCAATCCAAATCTGAACTTTATCACCTGTAAAGGGATGAATGGCATATGCGCCAGTAAACTGACCAGTAATATTTTTAACATCTGCTTGTCTGTCACGCTCCGTTTTTAAGCTCGCTTCTTTTTGATAAGACTCTATTGCTTCTTTTTGATCATCAGTTGTTAGCTCGGCCACCAATTCATGTTCTGGCGCCAACACCATAAAATTAACGCCAAAAATAGTGTCTGGTCTTGTTGTAAACACTTCAATAGAATGCTTGCTATTATATACTTTGAAGTGAACGCTTGCCCCAACCGATTTTCCGATCCAATTTTTTTGTTGTTCTTTAATAGAATCTGCCCAGTCAATGGTATCTAATCCTTGAATTAGCCTTTCAGCGTAAGCCGTAATTCGCATACTCCATTGACGCATTAATTTTTGTTGAACTGGATGTCCTCCTCTTTCAGAAACGCCATCTTTAATTTCGTCGTTTGCTAAAACAGTTCCTAAGGCGGGACACCAATTCACCATAGAGTCCGCCAAATAAGTTAGGCGGTAATTCATCAATATTTTTTGTTGCTCTTCTTCAGAATACGCATTCCACTCACTAGCTGTAAATTCTTCAACTTGACTCGTTTCGGCTTTAACCGACGCATTTCCTTCATTTTCGAAGATCACTTCCAAGTTTGAAATATCATCCGCTTTATCCGCCTCAACATTGTACCAACTATTGAATAACTGCTTAAAAATCCATTGCGTCCATTTATAATATTCCGGACTAGAGGTTCTTACTTCTCTATCCCAATCGAAAGAAAATCCAATTTTATCTAATTGCTCGCGATACCGTGCTAAATTCTTTTCTGTTGTAATGGCAGGATGTTGCCCTGTTTGAATAGCATACTGCTCAGCAGGTAATCCGAAAGAATCATATCCCATTGGATGCAAAACATTAAAGCCTTTTAATCTTTTAAATCGTGCGTAAATATCGGATGCTATATATCCTAGCGGGTGCCCTACGTGCAAGCCTGCGCCCGAAGGGTATGGAAACATATCTAAACCATAGAATTTAGGTTTATCAGAACTATCCTCAGCTTTAAATGTTTTATGCTCTGCCCAAAATTGACGCCATTTCGATTCAATATCCTTAAAGTTATATTCCATTATACTAACACTAAAAAACGCAAAGATAAAAAATTAGAAGGGGTAAATAGCAGTTGATCTTTAGCTTTTAACCAAAGTGCATAAAATTCGTCCAAAATTTCAACTGATTTCTCTAAATTTTGTGAAAAACTATTGTTCTATACAACTAATTTTCAAGATTAAAATCCATATTTTTGAACCCCTCATGGACAAAAAAATTTATCAAATAGCGCTGGGTTTATTAAATGGAATTGGACCTAAGAAAGCCAAGATGCTGACTGCTTATGTTGGTTCTGCACAGGCTGTATTTGAAGAGAAGAAAAGTGCTTTGTCTAAAATTCCTGGTATTGGAACCCAAGTGCTAAAGTCTATTAATACATCCGAATGTTTGGAAAGGGCTAACTTAGAATTTGAATACATACAAAAAAATGGTATTGAACCCCATTACTATCAGGATCATTCTTACCCTAAAAAATTGGCACAATGTGATGATGGGCCAATTGTAATATTTACAAAAGGCCAGATGGACTTTAACCTGCGGAAAAATATTGCAGTAGTTGGTACCAGAAAAGCCACGGCATATGGTAAAGAAATGACTCGGCAATTCATCCACGATTTAAAGGATTATGATGTTCAAATCACCAGTGGTTTGGCTTTTGGAATTGACATTACTGCCCATAAAGCAGCACTTGAATTTGACATTCCTACCATGGGCGTTTTAGCACATGGTTTAGATGATTTATATCCTGTGAGTCATAAACCAACCTCAAGGAAAATGATAGAAAATGGAGGTGGTTTAATCTCAGAATTTTTAAGTGGCACCATTGCGGATCCGAAAAATTTTCCCAAACGCAACAGAATTGTGGCTGGTATTTGTGATGCGACAATTGTAGTGGAGAGCTCTCAGAAAGGTGGGTCGTTAATAACTGCTGGTTTGGCAAATGATTATAATCGTGATGTTTTTGCTTTTCCCGGAAATGCAGATAAACTATCATCAGTAGGTTGTAACTATTTAATACAAAAAAACAGAGCTCATCTAATTACCTCAGCACAAGATATGATTGATATTCTAGGTTGGCAAGACGAATTGCAAACTACACCTATTCAAACAGACTTATTTACAAACTATACTGCTGATGAGGAACAAATCTTAATCGTACTAAGGGAAAAAGGAATCACCCAAATTGACGATTTATGCCATGCAGTCAACTTATCAATTAGTCAGCTATCAGTCCAATTATTTAATCTTGAAATGAAAGGGGCGATTAGAGCCTTATCTGGCAAACGTTTTGAATTTATTTAATGTTCGTCTATAAAAATAGATTTCTGCGTTTTCGCTTACCCAAATCTCAATCGTTTACAAACGTAAACTCTCAATATTTGGGTTTCACAAGCCTTAAACTCTATCTTTCTAGTTCAAACATTACAGTTAGAAGAGTTTATTTAGAAACTAATATCTCTAAAATATAATCTGCAAGAGGAATTTCAACGCCATCTTCTTTCATAGGCTCAACAGAGTTAATTTTGAAGGTATAGCCCAGGGTATCTAAAGTTTTAAAAGAGTTGATTTT
>JBGCFR010000076.1:0-6728 GCA_045107045.1 Crocinitomicaceae bacterium | reverse complement strand
TATTACTACAGGCTTATATGGTCAAGATACGGCCATTGATGTAAATTATAATGATTCATTAATAACGATAACCGGAAAGGTAATTGACACATCAAAAACACTTAGTTTTTTTGATGTGATGGTTATCAACAAAAATGTTGGGAAAGGTATTTTTGGAAAATATGATGGTACCTTTTCAATTACAGTTAAAAAATCTGACTTGATTGCAGTATCTACAGAAGGTTATAAAACAAGATATTTCTCTTTTAAGGACAGTCCTTATCAATCAACATACGACATTACCATATATTTAGAAATACTTTCGGTTATTGGAAAAGTAGTTGAAGTAAAGCCACTTAAAACATTGCAAGAATTAAAAGAAGAACGAGCTGCCATTCAAAAACGTGAACTGCCTCAAGTTACAGTTGTCAACGCAATTCAAAGTCCAATCACAGCGCTTTATATGGCTTTTAGTAAAAGAGAAAAAACCAAACGTATGATTGCTGAATTAGAATTCCGTGATCAGCAAAAAGCAGTAGTTAAAGAAATTTTAAAAGTTTATGTCAATGCAGATATTATCGATTTAAGAGATGATCAGTTTGATGCGTTTATTACGTTTCTAAACCTAAACGATAACTTTTTAAAATCAGCTTCGGACTACGAACTCATAGTTTATATAAAATATAAGTACGAGCATTTTCTGAGAATTAACAAAGACGGGTTTTAATATTTGAACCTTTTTGGTTATTCTCTCCATTCTAGTCTTTTCGATTAAGAATCAAATATTACAAACAATAACTCTTTTACTAGAAGTTATATTTGGCGTTTATTCTAAACCCTTCCATCTCAAAGTCAAGAGGAGTCTTTGTGTTGTCCGTAAAGTTTTTTTGACTAACTACAAAATGCTTCATATAACCAACTTCAATTGCTATCGAATTTTTTCGGTTCAAGATAAATTGAATACCATGCCCTAAAGTCAAACCAGCAAATCCTATTGCAAAATCATAACTGTTTGTAATTGGCGGATAAGGAATCTGCTGTCTATCACGAATATAGCCATAAGCTAAATCGATAGGAATATAGAGAGCAAAGTTTTTTTGATTTCCATCATACTGATGGGCATATCTAGCAGCCACCATATATGCCATTGATTTGGTATTACTTCCGCTAAAATCGATATTAAGTCCAGCATAATGCCTTCTGCTAAAATATCTACCAAACCCAAGGGTCAAAGATAATGGTTCATCTCTAATTGTAAAACGATTATTTCCAGTTATAGCTGTTGGATCGCTTGTTGCTTTATAAAACGGAATGCTTAAACCTAACCCAACTTCGAACTGATCCTTCTTCCTTTCTTTAAGCTCTAATTCTTTGGCCTTCCTTTTTTTCCTCGAAGGTACATTTTCTTTGAAAGACTCATAATCTAGTGTTGTCAAAAAATACTTTGTACCATCAGCCTCAACAAATGTTATATCACCATCAGATGGGTCAAAAGAAATTATTTTTCCTTTCAAAAAACCGCCTTTCTTTAAATATACTATATCGTAACTATCCACAATTGTAGTATCTTTTTGAGCTGTAGCGTGTAACGCAAAAATCACAAATAGGAATGCTGTAAAATAATTCATTTTCAAAAATCGAAAAATTGTTTTTTGAGAAAAAGTTGAATAGTTTAAATCTACCATATGACAAAGTTACTTTTTTTTTACAAAAACCTTAAATTAACATTAAGTACATATCGTTAGCAAAAAACTAGAACTATCACACGAAATTAAGACAAAACAGCAATTACCAAACGAGCGAGATGATGACCATTTTAAGAATATTAATAGGGATGGTTTTTAGATTAAAAATTTAAATCAGGCAACTTATTAAAGTTTGTAATTGTATTCTAATAAAAGAACTTAAAATACATATTATGAAAAAATTTAATCTCCTATTTCTATTCGGATTGGTTTTAACACTATCCATTACCTCGTGTAAAAAGGATAAAATTGAAGAACCAATTCCTCCTGTCGAAAACCCAGGTCCAAATGTTTCAGCCAGCCCAGCAGTTTTAAATCTTGGCAATTCTGTAAATGCATCCTTTTTTGCTCGTATTGTTGACGAAAATGGCAATGCAGTGCAAAGTGCCACAGTAAAAGTTGGTAATAAATCTGCTTTTACTAATGACGACGGAATTGTTGTTATTTCGGGAGCAACGGTTAAAGAAAAATTGGCCTATCTTACAGTAACTAAATCTGGTTACTTTTTAGGTTCTAGATCTTTAATCCCTGAAACTAATGCTACAAATGAAGTTAAAATTACTTTACTTAAAATGGATGTAATTGCAACCATCAGTTCAGGCACTCCTACTACAGTTTCAACTCCTTCAGGTTTAAGTATTGATTTCAAAGGAGATTATGTAACTGCATCTGGTGCTGTATATTCTGGAAATGTTAGTGTAGCTGTTAAACATATAGAAACAACATCAAACGATATGTCTAACCAAATGCCAGGTGCATTGTATGCTCAAGATGCATCTAATAATTCTGGTGTTTTGGAATCTTATGGCATGGCGGCAATAGAAATATTTACACCAGCAGGAGCCGAATTGCAAATTGCAAAAGGATCTTCTGCTAAATTACACATGCCAATTGACAATTCACAGCTGAATAACGCACCTAGCACTATTCCATTATGGCATTTTGATGAAATAGCTGGGTACTGGATAGAAGAAGGTGAAGCTACTTTGATAAATGGAGAATACGTTGGTGAGGTAAAACATTTTTCATTTTGGAATTGTGATGACTTTTATGATGATGCAACCATTGATGGGTCGATTATAGATGGATCAGGAAATCCTGTTTCTCATGGTTCTGTTCAAATTGTAACGCCTAATGCAACTACTGTCGGACAAGTTTCAGGGTCTGGTCATTTCTTTTCTTATGTGCCTGCAAACGTTTCTGTTACATTTAACGTTTTTGATGATTGTGGCAATCAAATTAGCACTTGGACTAATACATTTGCCACAAATTCAAATATAACACATGTGTTTACTGCACCATCAGGAAACCCCAATACAATTACTGGCACTATGTTAGATTGTGCTAATGCACCAGTTTCAAATGGATACGTTGAACTATTAATTGGGAATAATACTGTTTACGCTTCAACAACAAATGGTATATTTACTGTTAACTTAGGGAATTGCAATACTAGTACAAGCTTCACTATTGAAGGTTACGATTTCCAAGCCATTCAATCAACAGGTTTACTTACTTTTAGCACTACAGGTCAGACAACAAATATTGGAAATATTATAGCCTGTACAGCTGTACCAGAATATATTACTTACACGATTGATAATGATCCCGCAATAACTTTATTTGCACCTATCTACTGTCAAGAATATGCTGATACCTTAAACCCAACCATAAATCATGTTACAATTAATGGTACTGGGACAAATTCCTATTTTTACTTAGACATTGAAGGTAATACTGTTGGCGCATACAATTTTATTAATTACGGTTCATCTACTCCAGGTGCTTCATTAATCCTAAACCCTGTACTGAACAGTTCGGGAGGCTATCCAAATATCATATTTAACCTGAATGCCCATGGCGCCGTCGGTACATATACTGACGTTACTTTTTCAGGTACATTCCTGGATTATAGCAATGTGAGTCATACTCTATCAGGATCATTACATGTAGTAAGAGACCTTTAAGAGTTTTAAAGCTTTTGGAAAAAAACCTCAACAATTATATGTTGAGGTTTTTTTTGAACCTTTTCCTTTTTGAACTGTAGATAGACAAAACCAATTATTATGAAATCTATTTTTGTTATATTTACCTTACTATTTTGTTTAAATCTTCACGCCAAAGAAAAATCAAACTTTACTATTACTAATAGCAATTGGGACAATTCTATTAGCATTGATAGTATTCTTATTTCAGGCCGAATCAATTACAATAAAAAACCTGACTTAAATAGTTTTGGTAAGGTGGCTTCGTTAGACTTTAAAGTGGCCAATATTGTTGCACGTTCAGGAGAGTATGCTATTAAGATTAGCAGAGCGGCCAAAGGCTATTACTTTTTTCAAGAAGGTTACCGTGAAGTGATTGTCAATTTGCAAGATTATACTGATGCCAATCACTTTCAAATAGATATTGTGGGAGAACAGTACTTTGCATTAATTCAGGCTGAAAAACCTATTATTTATCTTTACAGCGATAAAACGGTGCAAACTGACCTAACTTTATCACCAGTTGGTGAGTTAAGTTTTACATATCCCCATTACAATAAAAATTGGCAAGTAGAAACTCAAAAAAATGGTGATATTAAGAATCTAAAATCCGGCAAAAGTCATCCTTACCTATTTTGGGAAGCCAATCATACTAATATCAATTTTAAAAACGCCTCAAATGTATTCGAAGGTTACCTAATTCAAACTGACACCGTAGTTCAATTTTTAGAAAATCGATTAACACAATTCGGATTAAATGCGAAAGAATCAACCGATTTTATTACTTACTGGGCACCAAGACTAATGCAAAAACAATATGCTATTATTCAATTTATGATTGAAGATGACTATCATGAAGTTTTTGGCGGTATTCACAGTTCGACCCCACTCGATTTTAAACTAAGAATTGGAATGCTTTATGAAGTAACAGAATTTAAACCTTCTCTTAAAATAAGAACTCCTAAACCAATTTTAATGAACAAACGGAACGGATTTTCGCTTATTGAATGGGGAGGAATTGAACTTAAGGGCAAACTAATTTATCTTTAGTTCATAAAAAAACCCTGACAAATAAATGTCAGGGTTCTTAACTATAAAAATTGATAAATAATTATACGATTTCGTTAGCTGAAAAATGAAACATTCCTTCAATTTCTGCATTTTCATCAGAATCTGAACCATGTACAGCATTTTCAGCTTTTGACTTGGCGAATGCTTTTCTTATAGTACCATCAGCAGCTTCTGAAGGATCAGTAGCACCAATTAATGCTCTAAAATCAGCCATTGCATTGTCTTTTTCTAAAATAGCAGCTACAATAGGTCCACTTGACATATAGTCCACTAATTCACCATAGAATGGACGTTCTTTGTGTACTTCGTAAAATTCACCAGCGCGCTCCTTAGAAAGCGTAGTTAATTTTAACGCTTTAACTTTAAATCCAGCGCCAATAATCATGTCGATAATTTTTCCAGTATGTCCTGCAGCTACAGCTTCAGGCTTAATCATTGTAAATGTTCTATTTGTTGCCATTTTTTAAATATTTTCGGCAAAGATAAGGATACCTTTTGTTTTTGACAATTTTCTGCATTATTTATTCAGTACAAATAGTCTTAAAACTATTCTTCTTTTTTTTTGTTTTATAAAGTATATGGATTAATTTTACGCTTTATAAAACTTAATATCACCTACATGAATTTACACGAATATCAAGGGAAATCAATTTTAGAGAGCTACGGTGTGGCCATACAAAGAGGCGTTGTTGTAGATAATGCTTCAGAAGCTGTCACCAAAGCAAAAGAACTAAGTGCAAGTACTGGAACAGAATGGTTCGTTGTAAAAGCACAAATTCACGCTGGTGGTAGAGGAAAAGGAATTGTTGCTGAAACAGGATCGCATGGTGTTGTTTTAGCTAAAGGAATAGACAAAGTTGAAGACACAGTAAAAGGTATTTTAGGTGGACATTTAGAAACTGCTCAAACTAACGGTGTTGGTAAAAAAGTGAATAAAGTATTAATTGCTGAGGATGTTTATTATCCTGGAGAATCAGAACCATCTGAATTCTATATGTCAGTTTTATTAGATCGTGCAAACGAAAGAAATACAATTATCTATTCTACCGAAGGTGGAATGGACATTGAAGCTGTAGCAGAACATACACCTGAATTAATTTTTAAAGAAGAAATTGATCCTAGAGTTGGTTTACAAGGATTCCAAGCAAGAAAAATTGCTTTTAATCTAGGACTAAGCGGGCAAGCTTTTAAAGAAATGACAAAATTTGTTTTCTCTTTATACGCCGCTTACGAAGGTGCAGATTCTTCAATGTTTGAAATTAACCCAGTGTTAAAAACATCTGATAATAAAATTATTGCTGTAGATGCTAAAGTGACTTTAGATGACAATGCACTATACAGACATAAAGAATATGCAGCAATGCGTGATAAAACTGAAGAAGATCCTATGGAAGTTGAAGCTGATGAAGCTGGCTTAAACTATGTAAACCTTGACGGAAACGTTGGTTGTATGGTAAATGGAGCAGGCTTAGCTATGGCTACTATGGATATTATCAAATTATCTGGTGGTAACCCAGCAAACTTTTTAGATGTTGGTGGAACTGCAGATGCGGAGCGTGTTGAAAAAGCGTTTAGACTAATTTTACAAGATGAAAATGTTGAAGCTATTTTAGTGAACATTTTTGGTGGTATCGTGAGATGTGATAGAGTAGCTCAAGGTGTGGTTGATGCCTATAAGAATATGGGATCTATTCCAGTGCCAATTATTGTAAGGTTACAAGGAACAAATGCTGAAGAGGCTAAAGTTTTAATTGATGAATCAGGATTAAATGTTCACTCAGCTGTATTACTTCAAGAAGCTGCAGATTTAGTAAAGAGTGTTTTATCATAAAAACCAATAATATTTTAAAAACCTCACTAAACCTGTTTAGTGAGGTTTTGTTATTTTAAATAGTAAAAATGATTAGTTATAAAACAGAAGAAGAGATAGAATTAGTGGGAGAAGCTG
>JBGCFR010000075.1:0-9607 GCA_045107045.1 Crocinitomicaceae bacterium | reverse complement strand
AGTCCTGCATAGGTAGGTAATAAAGGTGTATTGACATGAATATGTGCAGAATCTATCCAAGAACTATCTGGTGATGTCCATGTTAATTGATAGGACGTAGTATCAGTTGGATCAAAACTCACGAATGGAATGGCTATGGTTACGTTTGTAGGTGGATCAACCACCAAAGAATTAGTATTTGCTGGAATAATCCCAGTATAATCTATTGTGGCTTGATCACCTAGGCAAATATCTCTTTTTTGATTTGTACAGTTTGTTATGATAATGGTATAGTCTTCAGTTTCACCATATCCAAAGTTTGCGCATGGATCAATATTTACCCCAGCGGTTGCATATGCTGCTCTAGCACGCATTCTGTAATTACCACAAGTTGCATTTTGAGGAACAATAAAATTCCCAGTAAACACTTGATATCCTGTTGAAGGAGACTCATATATTTTTTCTCCCGGATCAACAAAGTCACCATCATTATTCCAGTCAATCCAGATGGCAAATCCTTGCGCAAAACAGCCTGGTCCTGGGCATGGTCCATTTGAACCTGTTGCAGCACCTTGTATATTTACATCTATAGATGTACCAGGAGTTGTTATCAGGTTTAATCCTAGGAAGTTGGAATAATTATTCATTGCACTTGTTGCACAACCGGAACTTAAGTTTGAAATATCAGTCAAACCACCCACTGTCCAAAAGTTGTCAATCATATCATTAGTTGTCCATGGGTTAAAACATGGGTTGTTGTATGTTGGGTTACAATATTGTTGGCCAAAACCTAAATGAGCAAGTAATAGCCAACTAAACCAAAGTATAATTTTCTTTTTCATTTTGAGCAGTTTTCTAATTCATTATTAGTAATTGATACGCCTTCACCTTCTACCACTTTATCAAAACAAGAAATAGAATAACCCAATTCGGCAAACCATTTGTCAAAATCACTCTGACTTAAGTTTTTTTCTTTAAGAGAGTAACAAAAATAGGTACTATTGTCAAAGTTTGTTCTTGAAGCTAAAATACCATCTTTAGTCTGTAAATAAGTATCAATTTTTGCTGACTCCTCATAAGTAGACACTGTGTTGATTTTAAATACAATTATATGTCTTTCAATTCTTTGGTCTGTATTGGAAGGGTTTAATGTAAAAGAGAATAGCATAAAACTCAAACAAAATAGCAATACAGAAAACCACTGCTTAGATTTTTTCATAGCAATAAATAAGTTAATTATTTATAAATATAACGAATAAAAAACACAATGGTTGTCTGCGGTTTCGATATTATATCGGTGAGCTGAAAAATTATAATTGGTAAAAAGCAAAATGAATTTAGAAACGCTTCAAAAGAAATCCATTTCTATACGATTTTTATTGTTGTATTTTACCTAAAATATTTAACAAGAATGGTCTGCAAAAACGAAAAAAGTATAGCTTAAAACAGCCAGTATTGACTGATTATTTTTCTTCAACTTTAAATCTGTCAAGAATAACTAGTAGAAGTACCCCAATCATTAGAAAAATGATAGATTGAATAACATAAGGATCTAATTCAGTTATTTTTTCATATAATTCAGGTCCAATATTTCTTTGCGTCAATGGTACTTTTTCTTCATTAATTTCTCCCTTGTGTTTAACAAAAAATGTGAGTGTTTCTTTCCATGGCCAAATTTTGTTCAGTGAACCGATTAGGAAGCCAGTAAGCACTGCTATGACAACGTTTTTCGATTTTTTAAATAAGTAATTGAGTAGTTTAGAAAAACTTAATAATCCGACCAGACAACCCAATGCAAAAACAGCTAGAATTGAACCGTTTGATAGTATGGCTGTCGTATCAAAGTCTTTGATGGCTGATAGTAAATTTGAGATTGCACCAATTACAGCGCCATATGCCCCTAATAATAGAAGTATAAAGGCCCCCGAAACACCGGGAAGAATCATAGCACAAATGGCAATTGTGCCGCAAAAAAAGATATATAATAAATTTGAGCTGTCTGCAAAAGGAGGGAGGATGGTAACTGAATAGGCGACAATAGCCCCAATAATTAATCCAAAAATACTTTTAGTATCCCATTTTTCCACCGTTTTACCTACCAACCAAATAGAGGCCAATACCAATCCAAAAAAGAAAGACCATACTTGAATTGGATGATTTTCGAGCAGAATGGTGACCAATTTAGCTAATGTTATCAAACTTGTGGCGATACCAAGTATCAAGACAGATAAAAAAGGACCGTTTATATGTTTCCAAACGGCTTTAAATCCTTCATTTTTCCATTTAGAAAAAAGTTGTCTATCAATTTTACTAATACTTTCAAGTAGGGTTTCGTAAATACCAGTAATAAATGCAATAGTTCCTCCAGACACACCTGGAACAACATCAGCTGCTCCCATTGCAAAGCCCTTTAAAAAGAGTAGTACTCTACTTTTTTGCATCTTTTTTCACAGGTTTTTTCGCAACTTGTTTTAAAGTTTTAGATATGTTTTTTGGTAAATTCTCAAAGAAGGTATCACCTCTTAGTCCTAGTCTTAAACATTCTAAAGGAATCACCTCATTTGGTGCAATATTACCTAAATTGACATTGTGCCCAAATAATTTAATAAACCATACTTGTTGTGTTTTTTGAGGGGCTTCCCATAAAATGTCCTCCGGTTTAATTTTGGCAATAATTTTATTAATTAAATAGGTATGGGCTGTTCCATTAGGTCTGAATACGCCTACATTTCCGCTTTCTCTACCTTCAGCAATCACTTTCCATGAACCTGCTTCGAGTTCTGTTTGCATCATCTTTATCCATTTAGTAGGACTAATAATAATGCCTTCATCTTTTGATCCAACTTCCGACAGAACCGTTCTTGACTTTGCTAATTTTGAAATATATTCTAATTTTTCCTCATGCTTAATTTCAATTGATCCATCAGAAACTTCGCATAAGTCTAAATCAAACTTATCACAAAGCCGCTGAAAGTCGTCAAATTTATTCCTTGCTATAAATGCTTCGAATAATGTACCTCCAAAATATGGTCGAATACCAGCCTTTTGATAGAGTTTAATTTTTTCTTCTAGCTGATTAGTAACATAAGCTGTCCCAAATCCAAATTTGGCAACATCAGTTAAATGGCCACTAGCAGAAATAAACTCTTCAGTCTGTTTTAAACTTAGTCCTTTATCCATCATCATGGTTAGGCCATGACCTCTAGGTTTAGCTGGACGTTCTGGAATATATGGTAATTCAAAATTATTTGACATGATCTTTTATAATTGTAATGAAATTTTTTATTAAATGATGTTCAGGGAATTGAGAGGTAATGCTTTCTAAGGTCTCATTATAATTTTCAATGAGTCTATTTTTGAATAAAGTTAGTGATTCAGTTTGTTGACCAGCTTCCCAAAGTAATTTTACTTTATACATAGCGGCAGAGATGGACAGACTCTCTTTTAATTCAGATTGACTTAGAAAATCAATAGCTTCAATCACGTTATAGCTATATTTTATTTTAGCTAATAATTCAACAGTATCAGCAGACTTTGGATTTAATTGCAGTGCTTTTTCTAGTTCAAGTTCTGCTTCAGCAAAACGATCCAATTTAAATAAAGCTTCACCTAAAACATGATGATAGTTATCGTTTTGAGGTTGAATTTGAATGGCTTTTTGAAAATAGCTAATGGCTTGACTTGTTTTGCCCATTAAGTCTTTTACTATTCCAATACCAATATAGGCATCAGCCAGTTCAGGGTTGTACTTAATGGCCAATTTATAATGTTTTAACGCATCTTCAAGCTCTCCCTTACGCTCGAGGGCTTCACCCAAATAGCACAATGCTAAGTCATCTTCTTTGTCAATTTCCAAGCATTTTCTATAAGATTTAATGGCCTGATCAAAATCATCAATCTGCATAAAAGTATTACCCATGTTAAAATAGGCAGAAGAGAAGTTTTCGTTAATAATTATGGAGTAATCATAAGCCCATAACGCTTTTTCAATATTCTTTTTTAAAAAATAGATATTCCCCAGATTATACCATGCTGTAAAAGAGTAGGGGTGATCATCAATATACCGTTCGTAGTATGAGATACACTTGTCGAAATCTCCAATTCTTTCATAACAGAAGGCAATTTCATAGATAGCCGATTCATTATCCGGTGCTAATTCTAAAATCTGTTCTAATACTTTAATCGCTCCTAAAAAATCATTATTATTTTCATACTCCAAGGCTAAGTCAAGTAATATTTCATGAGATTCTTGATCAAAATCACCATTTATCCGTTCAATTTCTATGGCTTTTTCGAAGTACTTAATGGCTTTCGGATGATCTCTCAACTGACTAAATATAGACGCAATAGTGATATAAACTTCAGCATTATCAGGTTCTAATTTTTCAAGATTTTGGAGAATTAATAAGCTTTCTTTAAGCTTGCCACTAGTAGAGAATAGCTGTGCTTTCCTGAGTTCAAAAAATATAAGTCCAGGGTATAAGTTTAAGGCAAAGTCAACTGCAAAAGTTGCTTTCTTAATTTTGTTTTTTACAATGTAATGATCAATAATATCTTCTAAGCTGTCTGGTTCGAAATAGAATGAATTTCCTTCATCCATCATTTTTTCGAATTTTTTTAGCTCAACGTTAAACTGTTCATCATCTTCTAACATAAGCGTGTATAATACTATTTCAAATATACTGAAAAAAGACGCCTATTATAAGGCGTCTTTTTTATTTTTCAACAAGGTTTTAAACAATTGAATTATTTTCCTGATCTTTTACGTTCGTGTTCCTTTAAATAAATTTTTCTCAAACGAATACTTTCTGGTGTTAACTCCACATATTCATCTTCTTGAATATATTCAAGAGCTTCTTCTAAAGAAAAAATCTTTGGAGGTATAATTCTAACTTTTGCATCAGTTCCTGATTTACGCATGTTAGTTAATTGCTTCGTTTTAGTCACATTTACAACTAAATCGTTTGCTTTACTGTTTTCGCCAATTACCTGCCCTTCATAAATAGGTACATTTGGTTCAATAAAGAATTTACCTCTGTCTTGCAGGTTATTTAATGAAAACGGAATACTATTCCCATTTTCCATTGAAATTAATGAACCGTTTATTCGACCAGGGATATCCCCTTTATATGATTCGTATCCAACATAACGGTGGGTTACTACAGCTTCTCCTCCTGTAGAGGTAAGCATAAAGCTTCTTAAACCAATAATACCTCTTGATGGAATCTTAAATTTACAAATCATACGTTCACCTTTCGGTTCCATACTAATCATTTCACCTTTTCTTTTAGTGACTACATCAATGGCAGTTCCTGAAAAATTTTCAGGTAAATCGATTGTTAAATCTTCAATTGGTTCACATTTAGTTCCATCAATTTCTTTATAGATCACTTGAGGTTGCCCAACTTGAACTTCATACCCTTCTCTTCTCATGGTTTCCAATAGAACTGACAAGTGCATGACTCCACGACCAAAAACCATCCATTTATCAGCTGAAGCAGTTTGACCAACTTTAAGTGCTAAATTTTTCTCTAATTCTTTTTGCAATCTATCATGAATATGACGAGATGTTACAAATTTTCCTTCTTTACCAAAAAATGGAGAATCGTTAATGGTAAACAACATACTCATTGTAGGTTCATCAATAGCGATTGATTTTAGAGGTTCCGGGTTTTCAAAATCACAAATTGAATCTCCAATTTCAAATCCATCAATGCCAGTAATTGCACAAATGTCTCCACCTTGAACACTGTCAACCTTTCGTTTTTCAATACCATCAAATACAAAAACTTCTTTAACTTTATGTCTTTGCAGAGAACCGTCTCGTTTTGACAGCATGATAGTTTGGTTAGGAACAAGCGTTCCTCTAGTTAATCTTCCTATTGCAATTCGTCCAATAAAAGATGAATAGTCTAATGATGTAATTAGCATTTGTGTATTTCCTTCTGGAATGACAGCAGGAGGGAAGTAATCCAAAATAACATCTAATATAGTGTTAATGTTATCTGTAGGCTTTTGCCAATCTTTACTCATCCATCCGTTTTTGGCAGAACCATAAACAGTTTCAAATTCTAATTGCTCTTCATTAGCATCTAATTCAAACATTAAATCAAATACTTTTTCATGCACTTCATCAGGAGTACAATTGTCCTTATCTACCTTGTTAATAACCAATAACGGCTTTAAACCAAGCTCTAATGCTTTTTGTAAAACGAATCGTGTTTGTGGCATTGGCCCTTCAAAGGCGTCAACTAACAAACAAACACCGTCTGCCATATTCAATACCCGTTCTACTTCTCCACCAAAATCACTGTGACCCGGAGTATCAATAACATTAATTTTAGTATCCTTATAAAAAACAGAAACGTTTTTAGACGTAATGGTAATTCCACGTTCACGTTCTAAATCATTACTGTCCATTATTAAATCTCCTCCACCTGTTGAACTCTTAATAGGGTTTTTACCAGCTTCAATCATCTTGTCGACTAATGTCGTCTTGCCATGATCAACGTGAGCAATAATCGCAATGTTTCTAATTTCCATAATTTAGTATATATGATTTAATAGTATTGTATTCAGTTTAATATGATCTTCTTCTTGAACTTCCGTTTCCACTTCTTCTACTACTATCTCCACTTCGACGTCTGTTGCTATTACCACCGTTTCGTCCACTGTAGTTACTTCTTGATGTTTTTTTACTTGCAGAATTCGTTTCTTCAACATTCATCTCTTTGCCTTCAAAATCAACACCTTTAAGCGAACTTAGTATAGTAGGAGCGCTTGCCTTATCTACTTCAAAGAATGAAAAGTTATTAAGAATATCAATTTTTCCAACGCTGTTTTTAGATAGTCCGGAATTGTCACAAACCAATCTTAATAAAGCACCATGATTAAACCCATCTTTTCGTCCTAAATTAACAAAGAAACGTTGTTGGTCTACAGAATTATAATTTCTATCTCCACTATCATGTCTTTCTCCTCTTCTTGAATTCCTTCCACCACGTTCTCTACCGTCTCTATCGCCTCTTTCTCTTGAATCAGCTTTGGCATTGATATTTGATGCTTTTGAATAATAATCCAAGAAACGATTAAATTCTGTGGATACAAATTTGGTAATGATTTCTTCTTTAGAAAAATCACCTAATTTTTCCATAATAGCTGGTAGATATTTTTCTATGCCATCTGAATTGATTTCAACATCTGTAATTTTTTCTACTAAGTGCATTAATTGTTTTTCGCAAATAGCGTCAGGAGCAGGAATTTCTTGAACATCAAATTTGGATTTGATAATTCTTTCAATACTTCTAATTCTATTACCTTCTCTTGTATTTATTAAAGCAATAGAAACACCTTTTTTACCTGCTCTAGCAGTTCTGCCAGATCTGTGAGTGTAATTCTCAACATCTTCTGGTAACTGATAATGAATAACGTGGGTAATATCATCTACGTCAATTCCTCGTGCCGCAACATCAGTAGCTACAAGAATTTGTAATGTTTTATCACGGAATTTTTCCATTACTCTATCACGTTGTGCTTGCGATAAATCACCATGTAAAGGTTCTGCATTATAACCTTCTTTCATTAATTTATCTGCCACGGCTGCTGTGTCACGTCTTGTTCTACAAAAAATTAAGCCATAAATTTCAGGATTGAAATCAATGATTCTTTTTAAGGCACTAAAACGATCACGTTCCTTTACAGTGTAGTAGTGGTGCTCAATATTTTTATTAGTTTCATTTTTCCCACCAACTGTAATCTCGAAAGGATCGGTCATGTAGTTTTTAGATATCCTAGCCACCTCTTTAGGCATTGTTGCAGAAAATAGCCAAACTGACTTTTCATCAGGGGTTACATTTAAAATGCTATCGATATCTTCTTTAAAGCCCATATTTAGCATTTCATCAGCTTCATCTAAAACAACACTCTTAATTTTAGATATGTTTACTTTTTTACGTTTAATTAAATCTACCAATCTCCCAGGAGTTGCTACAATAATGTGCACACCTCGTTCAATAGTTCTTATTTGTTTGATAATATCTGTACCACCATATACTGCTGTCACTTTTAAACCTCTGGTGTCTTTAGAATATGTTTCTAAATCACGACTGATTTGCAAACATAATTCACGTGTTGGACAGATTACCAATCCTTGTACATTCTTGGATTGCACATCTGTATGATGTATCATTGGTAATCCAAACGAAGCCGTTTTTCCCGTTCCAGTAGATGCTAAACCAACCAAATCTCCTTGGTTTTCTAATAAATACGGAATAGCTTGTGCTTGGATTGGTGTAGGAGATTCAAACCCCATAGTGGCTAATGACGATAAAATATCGTCTTTTAATCCTAATTCTTTAAATGTCATATTCTCTTTATTTTGTCAACTCAATCTTTTAATTTTAAGGTTGAGTTTCATAGTTATTCGTTAACGAACAATAAAATAAAGGAAATTCAGGACAAAAGAATTTCGTTAATTAACTAACAACTATAATTTACATCAAGGACGTTTTCCTCAATTCGGGCGCAAAGGTACACTAAAGAGTTGAGAAAACAATAGTATTTTTTGCTTAATGGATGCTATCCCTTTGTATCATTGAAGTCAAGGACTGTCTTTCGAGTAATTTTTTCCCACAAAAACTCATCTTTTACTAAATTAAAAGACTTTTCTTTCATGATTTCTATTTCAGATAATGTCGAATTACAGAGCTTGGTAATCGCATTCATGATCGCATCAGGATTTGAATCTTTCAATAAAATACCATTCCCTCTAATCATTTTTGAACTTGCACCAACATCAGAGGCAATAATGACTAAGCCATTTGCCATGGCTTCTAGAATAACAGTTGGCATACCTTCTGCATGAGATGGACAAACTAATACATCAGCTTTTTGCAGATGTTTATGTATTAGTTCTTGATTTTTTATTTCGCCCGTATAATCTATACTTTTATTCAATTCTGGATGTGGTGGAATAGGGCCTATAAAAGTGAAATTAAAGTTTAGTTTTTTGCTTTGCTTTAATTTAACCAAGGCTTTTGTTAATTCTTCAATCCCTTTTCTTCGTTCATTTCTACCAATAAAAATGAATTCCATGGGTTTGGACGTGCTGGTTTGTTTATGAAGCCATTTACTTTCAATTCCGTTCGATTGATTCAGTATTTTAGAGTCTGGAATTCCTAGTTGTTTAATAATGCTCGTAATCTTTCCACCAAAGGAATAAATATAGTCAGCTTGCTTGCAATTTAGCTTGACAAATGGGCGTAACAAGTGGTGTTCAAGTTTAACTTTTAAATTCGGTGCTTTTTGATACATTTCAAAGCCGTGAAAATTAACATATAATTTTGGTTTTATCCTTTTTTTACCAAATGCCCAGCCAGTAAAACCTTGTGCATATATTATGTCAAAATCGTTTAAATGATTTTTAAAATGTTCAAATATTAATTCAGAATAAATTTTATTTTCGTAAATGTAATGACCAGGCCATTTTCCTTTGCTTAGAAACGGAATGAAAACAGTTTTTAATTGGTTAAATTCTTCAATATTAAAATGTTCAGAAATATTGTCTGTAAATTCTGAATTTCCTTTTTCACCGCAGTGTACCAGTGTTATTGTCATGTTTTGATTTAAC
>JBGCFR010000074.1:0-36676 GCA_045107045.1 Crocinitomicaceae bacterium | reverse complement strand
TTTGCAAAGAATTTTGGGAAAGGCTGTTTGGGTGGGCTAATCAAGTATTCAGCAAAATATCAAACGCATTATTTCAGACAACCTTTTATTGTCTATTTTGCGCCTGTGAATCGTGCTTTCTTTTTTCTGGGTCATTCTATGGTAATGAATGCCTCAATGAATGAAGCGCTTTTGGAAACTTACTTTTGCAACTTATATGGGTTTAACTTCCAATACAGAGCTAAAGAGGATAAGGGGAATCGATTGAAAACACGACTTTCTTTGGGTACTGTTGGTGCAGTTATATACTTGTCGGCATTTGGAGATAAGGTGAATATATTCAAAACATTAGAATATGGGCAATTCTATTTGGATTTAAAGGAAAATGCGACTTCGCAGGGCATGCCAATTGGTGGAAGGGCATTGTATAATGCTATGTCAATTCAAAAAGGTCCGAACGGCTTCCCGGCACAAAGTGTAATTCCACATGAGATGGTGCATACATACCAGATGTACGACTATTTTGGATTATCTTCCATGTATAAAACTAAACTAGATCAACAACTCACGAAAAGCAAATTTTATAATACGATTACAAGGTTTGTTGACCTTGATTATGAATCAGTGTTTTTTTCTATATTTTATGGGTTGCAACCAAAACCAAAGTACTATAAAAACTATTTTGAATTCGAGGCACAGCATTTTAGTCTGAGGCAATATATCAATAGATAAAAGTAGAAATTGCTAAAAACAAAAAGCCGATTCAATTGAATCGGCTTTTAAAAATTAGTATAATTATTGCTTATCCATTCAATGCTTCAGCGCCACCAACAATTTCTAATATTTCATTAGTAATAGCTGCTTGTCTTGCTTGGTTATACTCTAGTTTTAAAGCTTTATTCAATTCAGTTGCATTATCAGTTGCTTTATGCATAGCTGTCATTCTGGCTCCATGCTCACCTGCGTGAGATTCTAAAATTACTTTGTAGAATTGTGTTTTAAGCGATTTTGGAATCAATTCAGTGACTATTTCAGCTTTTGAAGGCTCAAAAATATAGTCTGCAGAAGTAGTCTTACTCTCATCAACAGTTGGCGGTAAAATTGGTAAGAATTGCTCTTCAGTAACAATTTGCGTAGCTACATTCTTAAAATGATTGTAGACAAATACTACTTTATCAAAATCTCCATTTCTGTAAGCCGTCATTACTTGATCAGCAATGGTATTAGAATCATTAAAATTAACATTTTCCCAAATTGAGCTAGCGTCATGCATTACAGCTCCACTATTTCCGAAAAAGTCTGTTTTTTTGAATGTGTCAGCTGCTTTTTTACCAATTGGCATTACAGTGACATTAGCATCTTTATATTTATTGTTACAAAGGTCTAATGCTTTTTTATTAATGTAGTTATTAAAACCTCCGCATAGGCCTCTATTTGAAGTTACGGGGATTAATAATACGTTTTTAACCTCACGTTCTTTAGCGTATTCATTTTCTGATGTATCTAAAGAAGCGGATAAATTAGTAAGAATGTCTTGCAGTTTTTCAGCATACGGTCTCATTTGCGTAATCGCATCTTGAGCACGTTTTAACTTGGCCGCTGAAACCATTTTCATGGCAGAGGTAATTTGCATGGTAGATGATACCGAGACAATTCTATTTCTAATTTCTTTTAAATTCGCCATAATTAAAGTTTAAAATAACCTTGCCTAAGTTATAGGCAAGGTATATTCAATGTTTAATTTAGTATTTTGAAGCTACTTCAGTTGCTACTTTGCTTAAAACAGACATTTCATTATCTGTATATTTTCCAGCAGCTAAATTAGCCATCACCTCTTTATGAGATCCATTCAATACAGTAATTAATTCTTTTTCAAATTGCTTTACTTTATCAATAGGCACATTAGTTAATAAGCCTTTTGTTCCTGCATAGATAATCGCAATTTGATCTTGAACCGTGTAAGGATCACCTTCATTTTGCTTTAATATCTCAACATTTCTTGCGCCTTTATCTAATACTGCTTTTGTAGCCGCATCAAGATCAGAACCAAATTTAGCAAATGCTTCTAATTCTCTATATTGTGCTTGGTCTAACTTTAAAGTACCTGCCACTTTTTTCATTGACTTAATTTGAGCAGATCCACCAACACGTGATACCGAAATACCAACATTAATTGCTGGACGAACACCTGCGTTAAATAAGTTAGACTCTAAGAATATTTGTCCATCAGTAATTGAAATTACGTTAGTAGGGATATATGCAGATACATCACCAGCTTGCGTTTCAATAATTGGTAAAGCAGTTAATGAACCACCACCTTTTACTAAATGCTTAATAGAATCTGGTAAGTCATTCATTGTTTTTGCAATGGTATCATCAGCAATTACTTTGGCAGCTCTTTCTAATAATCTTGAATGCAAATAGAATACATCACCAGGGTATGCTTCTCTTCCTGGAGGACGTCTTAATAGTAATGAAACCTCACGGTAAGCTACTGCTTGTTTAGATAAATCATCATAAATAATTAAAGCTGGACGACCAGTATCTCTGAAATACTCACCAATAGCAGCACCTGCAAACGGAGCATAGAATTGAGTGGTAGCAGAATCAGATGCATTGGCAGCTACAATAGTAGTATAAGCCATTGCGCCTGCTTTTTCTAATTTATCAACTAAACCAGCAACTGTTGAACCTTTTTGACCAATAGCCACATAGATACAGTATACAGGTTCTCCTTTATCGTAAAATTCTTTTTGATTAATGATCGTATCAATCGCAACAGTAGTTTTACCCGTTTGACGGTCACCAATAATAAGCTCTCTTTGTCCACGTCCTACAGGAATCATAGAATCGATTGCCTTAATACCAGTTTGCAAAGGTTCTGTTACCGGTTGACGGTAAATTACACCAGGTGCTTTTCTTTCTAGAGGCATCTCGTATGTTTCACCTTCAATTGGACCTTTACCATCAATTGGATTTCCTAAAGTGTCAACAACACGTCCAACAATTCCTTCACCAACTTGTAATGAAGCAGTCATTTTTAAACGTTTTACTGTATCTCCTTCAACAACATTGTCAGATTTACCTAATAATACAACCCCTACGTTGTCTTCTTCAAGGTTAAGAGCAATTCCTCTTAATCCTCCATTGAATTCAACCATTTCGCCGTATTGTACGCTATTTAAACCATAAATAGTAGCAATTCCATCTCCAACTTGGAGTACAGATCCTACTTCTTCTAATTCAGCGTTTGTTTTTGCGCCTGAAAGTTGTTCTCTCAGTATAGCAGATACTTCTGCCGGTTTGATATTAGCCATGTTCTAATATTTATTTATTAAACTGTTGTTCTGCTTAGTTAAGCAGTATATTTTTTAAGTTCGTTAATTGACTTGCTACTGAAGCGTCAATTTGTTTATCTTCTATATTCACAATAAATCCGCCTAATAGTGTAGGATCTATTTTTTCAACTAATAAAACCTCTCCGTCTTTAATGCTAGATTTTATTTTGTCTAAAATTTTTGATTTTGTATCAGCATCTAAAGATTCAGCAGATGTAATAATTACATCAACAACTCCTTTGTGTGCTTTGTATAATTTAATAAAACTGTCGGCAATTGATGGTAGAATGTTAGCTCTGTTATTTTTTGTAATTAAGTTTAAAAAATCAACTGATATGGCTTCCATTTTGCCATTAAATAACGCTTTAAACACATCTACTTTTTTAGTAGTATGAATAATAGGATTATTTAATAAATTGACAAAGTCTTTAGATTCTGCACAAATTTCAGATAAAGAAACCATATCATTATTTACTTTTTCAACAGAGTTTTGCTCAATTGATAAATCAAGTAAAGATTTGGCGTACCGTGATGCTACTAAAGTTCCTTTCATCTTCTAATTAATTTAAGCTGATATCTTCAGCTAGTTGATCAGCTAAAGCTTTTTGCTTATCACTTGATGCTAATTCGCCTTTGATTACTTTTTCTGCAATTTCTAAAGATAGGGCAGCAACATGCGACTTAATCTCTGTCATTGCAGCATTCTTTTCATTTGTAATGGCCTTGTGGGCATCACCAATCATTTTGTCTGCTTCAACTTTTGCTTTGTCTCTTGCTTCTGCAATCATCACTTTACTAGCCTCACCAGCTTCTTTGATAATTTTATCTCTCTCCGCTCTTGCCTCCTGTAATAATGATTCGTTTTCAGATTGCAATTGAGCCATTTCGGCTTTCGTTTTATCAGCTAAAGCTAATGAATCTGAAATACTGTCTTCACGGTCTTTAACCGCTTTTAAAATTGGTTTCCAAGCAAATTTTGCTAATAAAATCATTAAGATGACGAACACAAGTGTTCCCCAAAACATGATCCCAATCGAAGGTGTTATTAATTCCATTTTTTTTGTTTTAATTGTTACAATAAAGTAAATCTAAATGCAGGCAATCCCTACATTTAGATTTGAAACTTTTTAGCCAGCTAACATTCCAACTACTACACCGAAAAGTGCTACACCTTCAATAAGTGCTGCAGCAATAATCATGTTAGTTTGAATTTTGTTAGTTGCTTCTGGTTGTCTTGCAATAGCGTCCATTGCTGAACCACCAATTCTACCGATACCGATACCAGCACCTAATACTGCTAGTCCTGCTCCGATTGCTCCTGTTGTGATCATAACTTATTTGTTTTTGTTTACAATTAATATACTCTTTAAATATTAGTGGTGTCCTTCATCTACTGCTGCACCTATAAACATAGATGACAATAAAGTAAAGATATAAGCCTGTAAGAAGGCCACTAATGTAACTTCCAATACGGAAATAAATAATGCCAATGGCACTGATAAACCAGCCCAAGCAATGCTTTGATTCATAAAAATGATTCCAATAATAGACAGTACAATAATATGGCCAGCTGTAATATTCGCAAATAAACGAATGGTTAATGCAGCTGGTTTGATTAGTACACCAGCCAATTCGATAGGGACTAAAATAGGATATAATAATACGGGTACACCAGGAGGCATTAACATATGCTTCCAAAATGCCCATTTAGAATAAACTAATTGAATAATTAATGTCATTAATGCCAGCATTAAAGTAATACTGATATTACCAGTCATATTAATACCACCAATAAATGGAATTAAGCCAGATAAATTACCAAACCATATAAAGAAAAATGCGGTTAATAAGTAAGGCATAAATTTCATATACTTTGCTTCACCAATATTATCTCTAGAGAAGTCTCTAACAAACAATACTAGTGGCTCCATCCAAGATGCAATACCACGAGGGGCCTCAGGCTTTTCAGTTTTATATCGTTTTGCAGATGCTCTAAAAATAAACCAAACAATAATGGCTACTAAAAATATTGCTGCTACTACTTTAGTTATAGAAAAATCTAATGGTTTAATTGCATTTTCAGCAAGATGTGTTTCATGGTTTAAATGTAAAGCAGTTTCGCCCGAATTTAACTGATAGATTTTTTCATGTAATTTTACAAAAGACATTCCATTTTTTTCGACGACATGATGGCCTTCGTCATCATGGTGAAATTCAGATGACATAAAGGTGACTAGTCCGTTAGATGTCCAAAGAATTACTGGTAGAGGAATTGAAAAGGCATCATGCCCTTCTCCCCACATGTGAATGTCATGCGCATCTAATACGTGGTGGATTGGATCCATTTTAGCCGTTTCAGCCGTTTCTTCGGTATTTGCTTCACTTGAAGCAATAAGGTTGCCCGCTGAAAAAAGGAAAATTAATAGAAGAGCTGATTTAATGACGTATTTCATATCTAATTTCTACACGTTAATACCACGTAAACTTAAAATTTTGCGCAAAGGTATAGATAAAAACTAAATTGACAATTTTTTTTAAAGATTTTCCTCCTTTTTTGGCTTCTTTAACTCCGCTTGTTTAACCAATTGTAATATGACCATTGTTTCGACTATTAAGCTTGGGAAAAAAACGGCAAAAAATTGATAAACGAAAGGCTTTGTTGATTCGTCCTTACTTAAAATGAAAGGAAGCAAAAATACAAGTGATCCAAGAATCTTAATAGTGGTAAAAACTAAAAACCCTTTGCCAAGCAGGCTATCGTCATTTCTACTAATAGCATAAATTGCCCATGTCCCTAAAAGGGACAGTATGAGTAGAAAGACATAGATGAAAAACACCTTCAAGCCCATATAAACAGGAGGGAGTACATTAATCAATATTAAATAGTGTAAACCACCAAGGAGAACCATAAACAATATTTCTAGCAATAAAAATTGTTTCAATGTAATATGCTTCATTAGGATGATTTTTTTTTGTTATCCTCGTCTTCCTTTGACAAACGGCCAACTTCTCTTATTACTTGATACATAGCAACAGCTATTCCAACCAAAATTAATGCTATGGTATAGTATGGTTTTTCGGTTTGGTATTTATTGTCAAAATATTGTCCACCCCATGCCGCTAGACCAATTGTAATGGCCATTTGAAAACCTAAAGAAGAATATTTGAGGTAATTTTTGTTTTTAGGCATGTTTAGTATACCATTTCTGCGTCAGTTTCAGATTCCAATTGAATTTCATTTTGAATCGGTTGACTCGCGTTTGAATTCATAATGCATTGCCCAGTGAATTCTGCACCTTCCAAAACACCAATTTTATGCGTGGTTATTGTTCCTTCAATTTTAGCCGATTCCTTTAGAATCAACAATCCGTCAACTAATATATTTCCAACTATCATACCTTCAATATCAGCATTTAAGCACTTAATATCTCCTTTAACGTTTCCGTTTTTTCCCAAAACAAGCTTACCTTTTACTGATATGTTTCCAATTATATTGCCATCAATGCGAATATTACCTTCAGTCAATAAATCACCGTTAATTGTAGTTCCTTCAACTAATCTATTGATTTGATTTCCTGGAGGTATTTGGTCTTTTGATTGATTTCCTTTAAACATAATAAAATACTCTGTATGAGCAAAAATAGGGAAATTAATTGGATTGGTCAAAAAGAGTTTTGGGCTGCACGCATTAATTATCCCGACTTACTTTGACTAACTCGATTTTATTACTGGACACTTCCACAATTGAAATGATATAGTTTTTGTACTCAAATCTTGTTCCTTTTTCAGGAATCTCTTCTAGTTCATTATAGATGAGTCCTCCTAACGTTTCATATTCATCCTTTTCGTCAAAATCTAAATTATATTTGTCGTTCAAAGCACCAATTTCTAATCTAGCTGAGAATAAAAATATGCCCTCCTCAATTTCTTTTTCCGTTAAAACATCTGAATCATGCTCATCTTCTATTTCACCAAAAATCTCTTCAATAATATCCTCTACTGTAATCATTCCAGATGTTCCACCAAATTCATCAACCACAACTGCAACACTTCTTTTTTGCCTAGTAAATTGTTCAAGCAATACTTTTACCAAAATTGCTTCTGGTACTATTGAAATAGGCAATAATATTTGTTTTAATGATTCCGGTCTTTTAAATAATTCGTATGAATGCACGTATCCAATAATATTATCAATTGAATCTCTAAAAACGAGTATTTTAGAGTAGCCAGTCTCAATAAATTTTTCTGTTAATTCCGAAATTGAAATTTCTACATTTACCGCTGTAATTTCAGTTCTTGGAATCATGCAATCCCTGGCCTTAGTTGTTGAAAAATCGAGTGCATTTTGAAGAATCTGAATTTCATTATCCATTTCAAATTCGTCTTCCATTCTTTCGGTAATGTCTTTGACATAATCATCTAAATCCACCTTTGTAAAAGCTTGCTTGGTGTTTTCAATATTTACTCCAAATAATTTTAAAAATAATTTTGAAATATAGGTAGTAATCATTGTTGGCACAATTAGCACCCAATAAACTACAAATAGTATAAATGAAAATATGGAAAGTGAACGATTAGGATTAATTCTAAAGATTGCCTTTGGCAAAAACTCAGCAGTTACTAGTACTAATAGGGTCGAAATAATAGTTTGAAATATTAATATAAATGCCTGATTATCATACAATTCTACTATATATGGCGCCAGTGCTTTAGCCATGTAAATACCGTACACCACCAAGGCTATATTATTGCCAAGAAGCATTGTACTAATGAATCTTGATTCATTATTGACAAAGAATGAAAGTAGTTTGCCATTAAAAGAACCATTATTTTTAGCTAGTTCTATTTTTAATCTATTGGCAGAAATAAAAGCGATTTCCATACCTGAGAAGAAAGCAGAAGCTAATAAGGTTGCTATGATAATTATAGTAATCATCAAGCTTGAGAATTAAAAGACATAAAAGAAGAGTCAATAATGACTAATGATACTAAACCGACTCTTACAAATACAGCAGTTTTAGCTATGGTTAGTGGAGATAAAAAAAACTTTTGCCTCTGGGGTTCTTCGTCCATTTTAAATTAAGAATTCTTTTCTATTAACGAATTTACAAAAAAAACTTGGTTCAACATTAATCTTTAGGTAATTCCAAATCAAAACCAATGTCTTTTCTATAGTATGCTCTTTCGAAATTTATTTTCTCAAGATTTTCATAACTTTTAGACAGGGCTTTTTCAAAATCTTTTCCATAAGCAGTTACACATAGAACCCTTCCACCAGATGAGATCGCTTTAGCACCGTCTTGCTTAGTGCCAGCATGAAAAACTAGGGCATCAACTACATCATGAAGTCCGTTAATTTCTTTTTCTTTTTCGTAGCTGTTTGGATAGCCACCTGATACCATCATAACACCTGCTGCCGCTTTATCGTAAAACATAATGTCCCGTTCTGATAGTGTTGAAGAAGCTACACCTTCAAACAAATCAATGATATCCGACCGTAATCGTGGCATGACCACTTCTGTTTCAGGATCACCCATTCTGCAGTTATATTCAATTACGTATGGATCATTCCCTACCTTAATAATTCCAATAAAAATAAAACCTTTATAGGTAATGCCATCCTTTTTAAGGCCTTTTACTGTTGGAATAATAATTTGATTCTCTATTTTATCTTTAAATCCATGAGTAGCGAATGGCACTGGTGAAATGGCACCCATTCCTCCTGTATTAAGTCCTTTATCACCTTCTCCAATTCTTTTATAATCTTTTGCTTCAGGTAAAATTTTGTACGAGATACCATCTGTCAGAACGAAAACAGACATTTCAATTCCACTTAAAAATTCTTCAATCACTACTTTTGAAGAGGCTTCGCCAAATTTGGCATTGGCTAGCATATTTTCTAATTCTGCTTTTGCTTCACTTAAATCATCAATAATGAGCACTCCTTTACCAGCAGCTAAGCCATCTGCTTTTAACACGTATGGAGATTTCATTTTGTCAAGAAATTGATAACCTGCTTCAATATTGTCTTTAGTGAAAGTTGCGTATTTAGCAGTTGGAATATTATGACGCTTCATGAATTCTTTAGAGAAATCTTTGCTACCTTCAAGCTGAGCACCATCTTTAGTTGGACCAATTACACCTACTTTTTTGAGGTCTTCGTCTGCTAAAAAGTAATCATGAATACCTCTTACAAGTGGTTCTTCAGGTCCAACTACAACAATATCTATTTTATTTTCAATCACAAATTCACGAATACTTTCGAAATCGTTTACTTGAATATCTACATTTACTCCTACTTGATTGGTACCTGCATTACCTGGTGCAATGAATAACTTATCAAGTTGCGAACTTTGTGCAATTTTCCATGAGATGGCATGCTCTCTTCCTCCTGAACCTAATACTAATATATTCATTGTGATTTTTTTTATACAAAAGTAAAAGATGCCTGCTTTGTGTCAACATTAATTTATTAACAATATCAGTTTTTTTTCCGTAATAAAAAATGATGAAAAGCAACAGCGTTATTAACAGCCTCATCAATTGGGGTGAATTTATACCCAATAGCTTCAATAATTTTAGAGTGGTCATATTTTGACACACTCATAGCACTTTGAGCAGTTTCTTTAGTGATTTTCGGTCTGCGAAAAAGCAGAAATGCTAGCACTTTTTCAAGTCTCCAACCAATGTTTACCATCCATTTTTTAGCTGCAATTTTTGGAGGGGTGACTTTTAATTCGTTTGCAATATAGTTAAACACAGTTTTAAATTTTAAGTTTTCTCCAGTGATTAGAAAACGCTCATTCATAATATTTTGCTCAATTAATGATACCATGCAGTTGGCAACATCTCGTGCATCCACAAATGCATTTTGGCCAGAAGGATAGAATTTAAGTCCCTTTTTTACAGAATTAAATATTGCAAGTGAACTTTGCGTCCAGTAACCAGCACCAATAATAACGCAAGGATTGACAATTGTAGCATTTAACCCTTCCTCAACGCCTCTCCAAACTTCCATTTCTCCACTGTATTTACTTACAGCATAATTTGAGTTTTCACTTGAGGTTACCCATTTATTTTTTTCCGTGTATATTTCACTTTTTTTTTGTCTTCCAATTGCAGCAGTAGAACTAACATAACAGAATTGTTTAATGCCGCAACTTAATGCCACATTAACCATATTGGCAGTCCCAGTTTTATTGGTTTTTATCAATTTTTGAAAATCTTTACGATCAAATGAAACGTTCCCTGCACAATGATATACTATGTCACAATTTGACATATGTGTTTCTAATGCAACGGGATCTAAAATATCTCCATCTACCCAGTCAATTTGTTTAAAAAAGTGATCTGCATTATCTTTTAGGTAAAACTGGAAGATATCAATAATCATATTTAGATTGGAGTTTTTCCTTTTGAGGGCACGAATGGTTTTTCCATTTTGACTTAGTTTTATCAATAAATGTGCACCTAAAACTCCCGTTCCACCTGTTACAAAAATCATATTGCAAAAATAGCAATTCTTTTAGGCAAACTCAATTAAATTAGTTTGGATTGTTTTTTGCAAGTAGTTAATTTAAAATTGAATTATATTTATGTTTGCGACAAGCAGATATACTTATTATCTTTAGACCACAAAAAATAAACAAGAATGAAAAAAATTGGAATGACACTTTTTGCCCTAATAATGCTAGTTACTAGTATTGGCCAAACCACATACTCTAAGAAGGACATAAAAAAGATGAAACTTTCGCAAGGAATGTACGCAGTAATGTCAACCACGAAAGGTGATATTTTACTGAAACTTGAGCATGATAAAACACCTATGACAGTGGCTAATTTTATTGGTTTAGCTGAAGGAGACTTTAAAATGGATACTATGAATATTACTAAACCATTTTATAACGGATTGAAATTTCATCGGGTAATTGCTGACTTTATGATTCAAGGGGGAGACCCAAAAGGGAATGGACAAGGTAGTCCGGGTTATAAATTTTATGATGAAATTCACCCGGATTTAAAGCATGAGGGAGCAGGTATACTGTCAATGGCTAATTCTGGTCCAGCAACAAATGGGAGTCAGTTTTTTATTACCCATAAATCAACACCTTGGTTAAATGGTAAACATACAATATTTGGTAGTGTAATAAAAGGACAAGATATTGTAGATGCTATTGAACAAAATGACATGATTAATACGTTAACAATCTATCGTTTTGGTAAATCAGCAAAAAAGTTTAACGCAACTAATGAGTTTGCAAAAAAGTTTAACGCTATTGAATTAATAGAAAAGGAAAAACAAGAACGGTTAGAAAAGATTAAAGCCATGACAGAGGAAGAAAGAATAGTTGATTTTAAAGCTAGAGTTTTAAAGCAATACCCTAAGGCAGTTCAAACAAAGTCTGGTTTAATGTATACTGTTGAAAATACTGGAACTGGTGAAAGCCCATCAAGCGGAACGAAAGTGAAAGTGCATTATACAGGTTATTTTTTAGATGGAGGAGGAAAGTTTGACTCTTCAGTTGACAGAGGCTCTCCTTTCGAATTTAATTGTGGACAAAGAAGAGTAATTGCAGGGTGGGATGAAGGCGTTCCTTTGATGAATAAAGGTGCCAAGTATAAATTAATTATTCCATATTGGTTAGGGTATGGAGCAAATGGTAGCGGTCCAATTCCTGGATATTCTGATTTGTTATTTGATGTTGAGTTAATTGATTTTGGAATAATGAAAACAACAGGACATGGTACACGTCCGGCTGACCAAAACCATGACGGTCATAACCACTAAAACCATTAACAAAAAAAAGCGGCTTGGTTTTACCAAGCCGCTTTTTTTATTACTTTTTAAAGTAGATTTATACTACACGTTTACCTAAACGTTCTAGATAAGTTTTGAATTTATTATTCTCGGTTAATTTATTGTCGCCAATAATAAGTATCGATTTAGGTTTGTGGTTTTCTAACCAAAAAACGAAAGAAGATACCGAAGCCATTAATGTGCCATTCACATCAATGCTATGAGAAAATTTTCCATTTGCTGAAAATAAATCTTTTACTGCGGCATTGTCTTTGGAAATATTGTAGTCTTCATGAAATAAAACGATAGCGTCCGCTAATTCATAAATTTCTTTACTACCATCAAAAATTTCATGACTAATTCCATTTGAATCTGCCCATTCTTGAATGGATACCTCAAAGGTTTCAGCTTTTCTTAAAATTATGTTTTTTAATAACATATAAAAATTTACTTCTTTTTATGGGCTGCAAAGGTAATTAAAAATTCGTGAAAAAATTATCTTATTAAAGATTCTCTGCGAAATTTAAAATATTTTAAAGTATAAATCTGAATGGCTAATAACAAACAGGCCATTAAAAGATGTAGTGGTTGAATAAATGCCGGCATTCCAGCATAAGAAAACAGTAAACCAGTAATAAATTCAATAGCAATAATAGCTACTATATACTTTAGTTGAACTAGACCGATACTAAGCACTTTGTTTTGCCAAAATAGGTATCCGTTTAAAGCTAAAATCAACCACGAAAATGAGCGGTGAAAGTAGAAATCTGAATCCAAATTACCAATCCATTGCCCTCTGTCCACATTGTCCGCCACTAAAAAATCTATAGCTTGCCTGACCTGAACACCCATTAATATTTGTGCAATTGTAAACAATATTGCTATGTAAAATAGTACTTTAAATAATTTGGGAATAGATATACTATATTTGAATGTTTGCGCAATATGAATCACTTTTATTTGAATCCAAATAATAATGAGTGCAAATAACATATGTAAGGTTAATACCCATGGCAACAAATTTGTAGCTACTACAATAGAGCCTAGCCAGCCTTCGAACCCCATTAAAATAAGGTTTAAAAATGTCAGACCCAATAGTCTTCTATTTTGACGGTAGCTAATTAATACCCAAATAAAGGTGATTAATACCAAATTACCTGCTATAAAACCAGCCAATCGATTAATATATTCTGTCCAAGTTCGTTTCCAATTAAAGTCTTCTTCTTTGAGCAACGATTCATCTGACCTCATTTTTTCGGCCACATCATTAAAACCGATACTGGATAATATATTGGTGAATTTGTTGAGTTTTTTAACCCGTTTTTCAAGGTAAATTTCCTTATAATTGGCTGGTAATTCACTAATATCGGTTGGTGGAATGATTTGATCAAAGCATTTTGGCCAATCGGGGCATCCCATACCGGAACCTGTTGATCTCACTATGCTTCCTGCAATCACTACGAGAAATATGAATATAAGTGTAATCCAAGAAAATTTGACGAACTGTTTTGACATAATTTGATTACAAATCTATAATGATTTTAACTATTTCTATATTAAATCCATGCTTTTTAGTCTGCTGATTTATATCATTTAATAAAATCTGGATTTTTGAACATTATACTTTATATTTGTTGTTTAACTGATAATCATTTATGAAGAATTGGATTTTAAGTGTTTTTGTAATTTTTCCAATGTTAGGTAATACACAATCAGATGGCGGAAGCTTTGCAATTGGCACCCAGTTTTATCAGAATTTGAATTTACCAAATTGGCATGATGGATTTGGGGGTGGCCTTAACTGGCAATTCAATTTTTATAAAGGATTAGGTATTGATGCAAGCTATATTTTTGAAACAAATGAGTTGGTAAATGCTGGAAGCTTAAAACGTTTTCAAAGGGGATTGGCAATAAACTATGCCCCTTTATATGACAAAAAACTGTCCCCTTGGATTCAATTAGGTGCTGTATTTAATACTCTAACCCTAGAACCTGTGAGTTATTTATTTTCAGACAAATCAGATGAGGTTATGGAACAAAACTATTTTGGTTTAACAATTGGAGCAGGAGGGCGCTATAAAATTAGTCAGAACGCAAGCATTAATTTGGGATTGTATTATCAACCACAAAATTATAATCCTAATTATGAATTGATTGAAGTAGATGGATTTGCTATATTGAATACAAATTCGATTTTATTGACCCAGCGTGAAGTCAAACCTATCGTTTATTTTAATATTGGTTTTACATATCAAATCCTTAAACTATGGTAATTAAATCACAGCCTTATATTTTATTATTCTCATTGTTATTCTCAGTTGGTCTTAACGGACAAAATGAGTATGATTGGCAATTAAAAGCTGGAATAAGTTATGGCCATGGATTTATAACTGAACAGACCCAAACTTTGCAGGGTCAATTTAATTTAGGATTAGAGAAAGATAATTTTGAAGCAAGGTTAGACGCCTTTTATCTTTTCAAACAACAAGGCGATAGAGTTCGGTTTTTGAAAAATAATCAAGTTTTTTTAGGAGGGTACTATTATTTTTTAAAAAATAATTTGAGACCTTATTGCGGTGCCCAAATAGGCTTCGCTCATGCTCAATCAACAGAATATGGAACTTTGAATGAGAAGAATTCGCTTGAAACGGAATCAGCTATTAATCCAATTGCCTCTTTTGGAGCAGGTATGGACTATAAATTGAACCAAAGGTTAGACTTAAGTATTGAATGTCGTCAAATATTTGGTAAACATATTGCCAATTCTTATCCAACTTATCTTGATGAGTTTAGGATTTCAATTGGAGTAGGCATTTATTTAATCAACAAAACAACCAATTAAGATATTTTTGCGTTCAAATTGTACATAGTTATGTATCTTTAAGAACTTGAAGTATTTTTTAATCATATTGTTTTCATTAACAAGTCTCATGGGCTTGTCATCTCACATTGTTGGTGGTGAATTGTTTTATGATTGTTTAGGAGGAAACCAATATAGAGTTACAGTAAAAATTTATCGTGATTGTAATTCGACTGGTGCTCAATTTGACTCTAACTTACCTGTCACAGTATTTGATGGGAATGATGTTCAAATAGATAATTTTACTATTCCATTTCCGGGATCAACAAATTTACAAGTCACTTTTAATAATAATCCTTGTGTAAATGTTCCAAGCAACATTTGTATTGAGGAAGCTATTTATCAAAAAGTGGTCACCTTACCAGCTTCAACAACAGGTTATACACTTGCATATCAAAGATGCTGTCGTGGACCAAATGTGACTAATTTGAATGCACCAGCAGGTCAGGGTTTAACTCTAAAAGCCGTTATACCAGTTGCAGCAATTGCTGTTTGCAATAGCTCTCCTCGATTTAATTTAACTCCACCACTACTTTTTTGCGCAGGAGAAGAATTACAATTTGATCATTCTGCAACAGATCCAGATGGAGATTCGCTAGCTTATTATTTATGTGCACCATTTCAAGGAGGAACTTCTCAAAATCCAGCACCAAATCCAGCACCCAGTCCACCATACAATACAGTTGCATGGGGAGCAGGGTTTAATTCTCAAACCCCATTTAATAATTCATCACCCACCAATATCGACGTAAATACTGGTTTTTTAACCGCTACTCCTCAATTACCTGGAATTTACGCAGCGGCAATATGTGTTAGTGAATATCGAAATGGCGTTTTAATTAACACCACACGTCGTGATTTTTTGTTTAGAGTGGTTGATTGTGTGATAGAGCTAGGGGCGGGTATTACACCACAAGAGGATTTAGTTACCTTTTTAAGTTATTGTCAGGGACCGACTGTGCAATTTGAGAATCAGAGTTATGGTGGATCCATTTACAATTGGGATTTTGGCGTACCTAACACAAATACAGATGTAAGTACTGCATTTGAACCAACTTTCACATTTCCCGGAGCAGGAACGTATGTAGTACAATTGGTTGTATCAAAACCTCAAGGTTGTTCAGATACAACTACACAGACATTTATTATAAATGATCAGGTAGAAGGTGAATTTACACCCCCACCTCCGCAGTGTATTACCGACAATAGTTTTGATTTTGTTGGGGATGGTGTTTTACCTCCTGGAACTACATTTTTATGGATATTTGGACCAGATGCTACGCCAAATACTTCAACTGCTAAAGATCCGACTAACATTGTATTTAGCAAAGCTGGAACTATTGAAATATTGTTTAAAGTATTTTTTGAAGAATGCGAAGAAACATATTCGGATAATATATTTGTTTATGATACACCAAGGATTGGCTTTGGTGGTAGTACAGAATTAAAATGTGCGCCATATAAGGCACAATTTTTTAATGAATCAGCCTCCGATACTCCAATTTATTCTAAATGGACTTTTGGAGATGGGACTTCACCGAGCACTGAAGTTAATCCGACACATGTATATTATGAACCTGGGGTTTATGATGTAGGCCTTATCATATACACAACTGAGGGTTGTGTGGACACACTTGAGTTGTTAAAAGAAGGAATGGTGGTTGTGGAACCGTCTCCAACCGCTAATTTTGAAGTCGAACCTCTAATACAAGACGAGTATGAGGCAGAGTTTACATTTACAAACACTTCGGAAGATGCGCACAGACAATGGTTTTATTTTGGTAACGGTGCTTCAACACAATATACTGAATTCACATATACTTATCCGGATCCTGGTGTATATCACCCGTATCAGATAGTTAAAAATATTGAAGGCTGTAAAGATACACTGCGAAAAACAATTACTGTTGTCCCTAATATTCCAATTATGGTACCCAATGCCTTTACACCAGATGGAGATGGACTTAATAATACATTTAAACCAGTACTATATAAACCTCAAGATTACTTTATGCATATTTATAATCGGTGGGGGGAATTGATGTTTCAATCAGAAAGCAGGTATGCGGAATGGGATGGTTATTATGGTGGCAGCCCAGCACCTTCAGGAATTTATTTATGGCGAATTGAATATTACGACTATGAAACTGATTTATTAAAAGAAATCAGAGGATTTGTGACCTTGTTGAGGTAGTCTTTTTCTTCTTTCTAACTACGTTATTTTTACTTTATCAATGGATTTTATTGCAAGAATGACCGCAATAAGCAAAATGATTCCAGCAACTAAATAAGGAGCACCCGGAAAGTAAGTATTTCCTTCTTTTGTAAAAGAGTAAAAAATTATAGGATATATCAGGGGCGAAATAATTGTAGAAATACTTGTTAAACTTGTAATTACTCCTTGCAGGTTTCCCTGTTCTTTATCCGAAACATTATTTGAAATCACCCCTTGAATTGTTGGTCCAGTGATGCCTCCAAGTGCATATGGAATTAAGAATAAGTAAAGCAAGGTTTCGTTAAATGCAATCGCAAAAAGTAGCATACCAATTGTTAGTAATGAAAGTCCAATAAGAATAGTCTTTTTTGTACCAAATTTTTTTTGAAACCATCTAATCAATCCTGCTTGTACAATGGCAACTAATAATCCTATTATACTAAGACTAACGCCAACTTCAATTCTTGTCCATGAATAACTTTCTATAGTAAAGTATGCCCATGTAAGCGGCAAGGCCATGCCAGCTAAGCTAACTAAGAAAAACACCAATAGTAAACTTCCAAAAGGGTAGGAGGTGAGTCTTAGAAGAGATTTTCCAGGAATCATCCTTTGATAATCTATTTCCCTTCGGTTTTCAGTATTCAAAGATTCTGGCACAAAAAACAGTCCGAATAAAAAGTTGAGAAGTGTTATTCCTGCTGCAACAAAGAACGGAACATGAACTCCTAATTCTGAAAACAACCCCCCAATTGTTGGACCAATAATAAAACCAAGTCCGAATGCAGCCCCCATAATACCAAAATTCTTAGCTTTGTCTTCTTTTGAGCTTATATCAGCAATATAGGCACTAGCTACAGTGTGGCTAGCACCTGCGATACCAGCAATAACTCTTCCAATAAATAGCCAAATTAAAGTTGGTGCAAAAGCAAAAAATAAGTAATCAATACCTAACCCGAATAAGGCAATAAGTAAAACGGGTTTTCTTCCATACTTATCACTTAATTCGCCAAGAATTGGCGCAAAAATAAATTGGAGCACGGCATATGTAGTGGCTAATATACCTGAGTAAAACGAAGCTTCTCCAATTGTCCCACCTGTAATATTTTTTATCAAATCGGGCATTACAGGAAAGATTATCCCAATGCCAATCATATCAACCATTACGGTGATAAAGATGAAAATTATAGAGGCGTTTTTACTGGACTTCATATTATTTGAATGACCAATCGTAAGTATCAATATCCATTAAACAAGCAGTCAATAAACCTATTGAACCCTCAATGTCATCAGTATGTGCCATTTCAATAACCTGATGTAAATGCCTTGTTGGGATAGATACCGCTCCGGCAATTGATCCGCCTTGAGTCATTCTTTGAATTCCTGCTGTATCTGTGCCTCCAGCTGTCAATATTTCTGGTTGCCATTTAATAGAGTGTTTGTTTGCAGTTTTTTTCATAAAATCTACCATTCTATAGTCGCAAATTGTACTCGCATCCATTATTTTGATAGCTGTCCCACCACCTAATTTGGTGATTTTTTCATGTGCAGCAGCACCAGGTAAATCAAATGCAATTGTAGTGTCTAACCCAAATCCAAAATCAGGATTTATTTTTAATGATGAAACATTTGCTCCCCTAACTCCAACCTCTTCTTGAACGGTAAATACACCATATATATCATATGGTACCTGAACATCTTTTAGAGCCCTTAGTGTTTCAATCAGAATAAAAACGGCAAGGCGATTATCCAGTGATTTTGAGTTGACACATTGCCCCATTTCTATAAATTCACGTTCTCGTGTAATAGGATCACCAATTGTGATTAAGGATTCTACTTCTTCTTTTGGCAGCCCAGTATCAATAAAATAATCACCTATTTTGGCAATTTTTGTTCTTTCTTCAGGCGTCATCACATGAATAGGTTTGGAAGCCATTACACCAATTATGTCTTTTTTTCCATGTATAATTACCCTTTGGGCAGTTAGCGTTTTTGGATCAAATCCCCCTAATGTATGAAACCGAATAAAACCTTCATCATCAATATGAGTTACCATAAAGCCAATCTCATCCATATGGGCTCCAATCATTATTTTTTTATTTGTTTTGCCTTTTTTTACGGCATAAACATTTCCCATATTATCAACACTCACTTCGTCAACCAACGGGGTAACTTCTTTGATGACCAATTCACGGACTTTTTGTTCGAAGCCAGGAGCACCTGGTGTTTTGCATATTTGAGCTAATAATGGGATTTGAATAGACATGGTTTTAATTTTAAAATTTGAATGTTTTTTGTGCTTTAAAGGAATTAGTTTTCTTTTTCAGCTGCCCGACGAGGGTAACGTTTAAGTGTCACTCTATGTGCAATCATAGTGGGCAAGCCTAAAAATATGGCAGCTAATAGCAGCCAACCTTGCATGGTTGGTTTAATGGCGTAATCATCAGGCAGAGTTCTAATTTCGAAAAAAGCCGAAAAAGAGACTTCTTTTATAAAATTAGAGCCACCTGATGTGATTTCAGCTTGAAACAGCTCCACTTTGTAAAAATAAAAGAAGCATAGCAACACTACAACAACACCAATAAAAACAAGGATTGACTTTTTCATATGGTAAACATAAAAAATGCTAGTCATTTTTGACTAGCATTTTTATTTTAATGTGAATTTTATTATTTAGCAATATTCATCAAATGCCATAGTTAGGTTTTCAGCGATCATGTCTGCTGTTCTACCTTCAATATGATGGCGTTCTAGAAAATGAACCAAAGTTCCATCTTTAAATAGTCCAACTGATGGTGATGATGGAGGGTAAGGCAAAGTGTATTTTCTTGCTTGATTTACTGCTTCACCATCAACTCCTGCAAATACAGTGGTTAATTTACTCGGTAATTTTGAATGTTTTGACGCTTTAATAACACCTGGTCTTAAACTACCAGCAGCGCACCCGCAAACCGAGTTAATAACTACTAATACTGTGCCATTGCTATTGTCATTTAAAACAGTGTCCACTTCTTCTGATGATTCTAAGCTTTCAAATCCTGAGGATACTAACTCCTCTTTCATTGGTGTTGTTAATTCTGGTGGGTACATATTTGTTATTGTTTTATATTATAGTACAAAGTTACATTAAAAATTTTTCAAATCGCGTAATATTAACCTCATCATTTAGAGGCCTATTTTCAGTTAAGTTATCTATTAATTGTTGTGAGAAGTATGGTGCAAGCATAACACCTTTTGTACCTAAGCCATTAAATATAGCGAGCTGACCGTGTTCATGATGACTCCCTAAAAGAGGCCTTCGATCTATTACAGTTGGTCTGATGCCTGCTTGTTGCTCAATTATTTCAAAATCAAAATGGGCGAAAGCTTTTAATCTATCAAGCAAGTTGTTTTTCCCAGATTCTGTTATTTCTGCTTCTTTTTTATCCCAATTTATTGAGGCACCTAATTTATATAGATTATTACTCATTGGCATAACGTACATGTTTTTATTTAAGACACCATCAAAATTGTAATTTTTTGTTCTAATAATTAAAGTGTCACCATGAGTCCCATTTAAAGGTAAGTAATTAAAGAATGGATTTTTTTTAAGACCAAAACCTTCACAAAAAATAGCTTTATCAAAGCTAATCGACCTGTAGTTAGAGCCCTTTATTTGATTATGTTCAAAGTGCTCCTCTAAAAATTTAATTCCATTTTGACGAAAGAATACTTTTGACAAATCGATATATGAACTAGTATTTAAGTGACCAATAGAGTTGACTGTTCCTGTACCAAAAGGAATATCTACTTTTGGAATATTTGTTTGTTTTATGTTTCCAAAGTATTGACTATAAGTACAATTTGCTTTTTTAACCATCCAATTATTCTCGTCTTCAATAGAATTAAAAATTTTCACAATTGAATGGTATCGCCGAATAGAATGATTCAGTAAATTCTCAACTTCATCATAAAACAAGTCAGCAGCAGGAAGTAAATCTGTCGCCATCCAGCTCATATTCAATCGCTTAAAAACTATAGGGTTAATTAAGCCTGCAGCAGCTCTTGAACAAGTGTTAGTTGGAGATGCTATTATTATAAAAGGAATTTTTCTTAAGTATAATTGCCAAGCTATGGTTGCTCCAGCGATTCCAAAACCCACGACTATATATGGTCTTTTTTGCATAAAAATATTGAATAATCAAAAGTAGTGCTTTTGTCTTAAATACATTATACTCTAGTTGCTAATGTCGCTACACTAATTTTACAGTCAACTTTGGATAGAATTGCTGCCGCGCAAGCTTCAATCGTTGCTCCTGTTGTAAGAACATCATCTACTATTAAAATGTGCTTTCCAGCAAGATTATTATTGTCTTTTAGTTTAAAAATTCCTTTGACATTATCCCATCTATCGTATTTCGAAAATTGTGTTTGTGATTGATTGATTCCAGTTCTTACAACTGAATTATTATCAATCGGAATGGCATTTGTTTGTTGAACTCCTTCAGCCAATAATTGACTTTGGTTATACCCTCTTTTTTTGAGTTTTTTTGGATGTAATGGAATTGGTATTATTAAGTCAAATGTATGATTTTTAGGAATTAAACTACCGATAATTTCACCAAGATGAATAGCTAATTTGGTTTTGTTCTTATACTTAATTTCGTGTAATATCCTTTGAGTTTGGTTTCCTTTTTGATAATTGTAAACACTGTAAACTTTTTCGATTTCAATTCTGCCCCAAAATATTTTTTGAATGGACTCGAGCATTAATTGATGACGATCAATATAAGGCAGATTGAATTTACATTCTAAGCAAATAAATGATTCCTTATGTGTAAGATGTTTTTGACATAATTCACAATTATTGGGAAAAAAAATATCCAAAACTGAATGTGTGACGAATTGCAGTAAATTCATTTATAAATTGTTATTGTCAGAATCTGCAATTTAATTCTATTTTTTCACATTTCAAAGTTCGTAAGTATAGATAGAATATTTTGTATAAAATGCCATTTTCTGACTACCTTGCATTCGGTAAAATTTGGAGCTATTTTGATAAATAATTGTGATGTTGAAAATTGTGGAGAAGTTGTTAGTCTAAATATTTTTTCTTCCATTCCTCTTAAAGTAATCAACTAACATTTTTAGTTTAAACGCTATGTTTTATTGCGCTTGCTGACTGCTGTCAACAAGAATTGTTGAAAAAACAACCAACTTTGTGAATTGTTTTATGTTGTGAAATAGGGAAATAATATCAACTTTTGTATTCCACTTTTCCACTTAGGTAAAATACCTTATTTTCGGTATTAACCTGACAAAAGAATAACAATTAACTCAGTGAAAAGTGACCGAATTTTAAAGAGATTGAATTATGGCTGAATTAGATGAACCTATTTTAAATGATAATCCAAACAGATTTGTATTGTTTCCAATACAACATGACGATATTTGGAAAGCATATAAAACACAAGAAGCTTGTATTTGGACTGCAGAAGAGTTAGATCTTTCTCAAGATTTAGTGGATTGGGAAGAGAAACTAAATGATGATGAGCGCTTTTTTATCAAACATGTCTTAGCATTTTTTGCTGCATCTGATGGGATTGTAAATGAAAATTTAGCTGAAAACTTTGTGAAAGAAGTACAGTATACAGAGGCAAAATTCTTTTATGGTTTCCAAATCATGATGGAGAACATTCATTCTGAAACTTATTCTTTGTTAATTGATACATATATCAAAGATGATAAAGAAAAAGACTATTTGTTCAATGCATTAGAAACTTTCCCTCCAGTTCAAAAGAAAGCAGAATGGGCTTTGAACTGGATTGACAATGGTACTTTTGCTCAAAGACTGATTGCATTTGCTGCTGTAGAAGGTATTTTCTTTTCTGGCTCGTTTTGTGCTATATTCTGGTTAAAGAAAAGAGGTTTAATGCCAGGATTGACGTTTTCGAATGAATTAATTTCAAGAGATGAAGGGATGCACATGGAGTTTGCGGTAATGTTATATAACGACCATTTAAAGAATAAGTTGCCAAAAGAAGAAATCCAAGAAATAATTGTAACAGCTGTAGATATTGAAAGAGAATTTATCACAGAATCATTACCAGTTAAACTAATTGGAATGAATGCTGATTTAATGGCACAGTACATTGAATTTGTAGCTGATAGATTATTGGTGGAATTAGGTAATGAAAAAGTATATAACGTAAGTAATCCATTTGATTTTATGGATATGATTAATCTTCAAGGAAAAACAAACTTCTTTGAGAAGAGAGTTGGAGAATATCAAAAAGCTGGTGTAATGGGCGGAGGAGAGAAGCAAACCTTCTCATTGGATGAAGATTTTTAAGTTAAAAACCCTATATTAAAAAGTAAGTAAGTATGTATGTAGTAAAGAGAGACGGTAGAAAAGAGCCTGTTAAATTTGACAAAATAACAGCAAGAGTGAAAAAATTATGCTATGGTTTGGATCCAATGGTTCAGCCAGAGTTAGTGGCAATGAAAGTGATTGAAGGGTTATATGATGGTGTGACAACAATTGAACTTGATAATTTGGCTGCTGAGGTAGCCGCTTCAAAAACAATTGAGCATCCTGATTATGCCTTATTAGCATCTAGAATTTCAGTTTCTAATTTGCACAAAAACACTAAAAAATCTTTTTCTGAAACAGTTGAAGACCTCTATAACTATGTAGATCCTAAAACAGGACAAAATGCCTCTCTTATTGCAGAAGATATTTATGCAATTGTCAAAGAAAATGCCGATTTCTTAGATGGTCAAATTATTTATGATAGAGACTTTAAATACGATTATTTTGGATTTAAAACTTTAGAAAGAGCGTACTTACTTAAACTCAACAATGAAATTGTGGAAAGACCACAACACATGCTAATGCGTGTGTCTGTTGGAATTCATAAAGACGATATAGAATCAGCTGTAAAGACATATAATTTAATGTCTGAAGGATGGTTTACACATGCAACACCAACATTATTTAACGCCGGAACACCAAAGCCACAGATGTCGTCTTGTTTTTTACTAACCATGAAAGAAGACAGCATAGCAGGGATTTATGATACATTAAAACAATGTGCGCAAATCTCTCAATCTGCAGGTGGTATCGGACTGTCGATTCACGATATTAGAGCAAAAGGTGGTTATATTAAAGGTACGAATGGTACCTCTAATGGAATTGTGCCAATGCTAAGGGTATATAACGATACTGCAAGATATGTTGATCAAGGTGGTGGAAAACGAAAAGGTTCTTTCGCTATTTATATCGAACCATGGCATGCAGATATTACAGATTTCTTAGATTTAAAGAAGAATACGGGTAAAGAAGAGCAAAGAGCGAGAGACTTGTTTTATGCTATGTGGATCCCAGATTTATTCATGAAACGTGTGAAAGAGAATGGACAATGGACACTAATGTGTCCAAATGAATGTCCTGGTTTGTCTGAAGCTTACGGTGATGAATTTGAAGCTTTGTATACCAAGTATGAAGCAGCAGGAAAAGGTAGAAAAACAATTAAAGCACAAGATGTTTGGTTTAAAATTTTAGAATCCCAAATTGAAACAGGCACACCATATATGGTATATAAAGATGCTGCTAATTTAAAATCTAACCAAAAAAACTTAGGAACTATTAAGTCATCTAACCTTTGTACTGAAATTTTAGAGTACACAGCACCAGATGAAACCGCTGTCTGTAATTTAGGCTCTATTGCACTACCTAAATTTGTTGACACCGAATCTAAAGAGTTTGATCATAATAAATTATTTGATGTAGCTTATCAATTAACAAAAAACTTAAATAAAGTAATTGATGTTAATTATTATCCAGTAGAGGAAGCGCGCAATTCTAACATGCGTCACCGACCAGTTGGAATTGGTGTGCAGGGCTTGGCAGATGCATTTATTTTAATGCGTTTCCCTTTTGATTCAGCAGAAGCTAAGCAATTAAATAGTGAAATATTTGAAACAATTTATTACGCTGCAGTAACTGCATCTAAAGATTTAGCAAAAGTAGAAGGACCTTATTCAACATTCAAAGGCTCTCCAATGTCAGAGGGGACTTTCCAATACGATATGTGGGGAGTTAAACCATCAAGCAGATGGGAATGGGATATTTTGAAAGAAGAAGTTAAAGAACACGGTGTTAGAAATTCACTTTTATTAGCACCTATGCCAACAGCTTCTACAGCTCAAATATTAGGAAATAATGAGTGCTTTGAACCGTATACTTCAAATGTTTACACACGAAGAGTGCTTTCAGGAGAGTTCATTATTGTAAACAAACATTTACTTAAGGATTTAGTAAAATTGGGATTATGGAATTCTGAAATGAAAAATACATTGATGGCATCTAATGGATCAATTCAAAACATAAAAGCAATTCCTGAAGACATAAAAGCACTTTATAAAACGGCTTGGGAAATTTCTCAAAAAGTAATTATTGATTTAGCTGCTGATCGTGGAGCATATATTTGCCAGTCACAGTCACTTAACTTATTCATGGAAAATGCAAACTTTGCAAAGTTAACTTCAATGCATTTTTATGGTTGGGAAAAGGGCCTAAAAACAGGCATGTACTACTTAAGAACCAAAGCAGCAACTGATGCTGTTAAATTTACACTTGAAAAGGCTTCTGAAGTGATACCAGTAGCTAAAACAGAAGAAGAAAGATTGGCAGAGATTGCATGCTCATTGGACGACCCAGAGAACTGTGACATGTGCAGCGGGTAAGACCAGTTTCTATCTTGACGAAAGGAAAGATGAGAGATGGCGTAACCGCAAACATGCCGATCAAGAGAAAAACGATAGGTGTTTTGCTTTCGGGTATCTCTTAATATAATTGTAAATAGTATGACATCCCATTTGGAAAACTCCATTTGGGATGTCTCAATTTAGATAAACCTGAATTAAGCGCAACAACGCCATTGATTCTTCTAATTTAACTACCTTTGAACTGAATAATGACCATGAAAGTAAAAATCATAAACCAATCAAATAATACACTCCCTGAATACGAAACACTAAACTCAGCTGGTGTTGATTTAAGAGCATATACAGCAGATGAAATTATATTAAAACCCCTTGAACGAAAACTCATTAAGACGGGATTGTTTTTAGAGATTCCAGAAGGATATGAGGCCCAGGTTCGTCCAAGAAGCGGACTAGCGTATAAAAATGGGATAACTGTATTGAACTCACCTGGAACAATTGATGCCGATTACAGAGGAGAGATTGGCGTGATTTTAGTTAATATGTCTAACGAACCGTTTAAAATTGAAAACGGAGAAAGAATAGCGCAACTTATATTTGCTAAATTCGAGCAAGCAGAATTTATCAAAGTTGAGGCCTTAAATGAAACAGAACGCGGTGCTGGCGGATTTGGTAGCACAGGCAAAAAATAGATTTAGATGAAGATTATAATACCTATGGCTGGAATGGGGAGTAGACTGCGACCACATACTTTAACAATTCCTAAGCCGCTAGTGCCAGTTGGAGGAAAGCCAATAGTGCATAGATTAGTTGAAGATATTGTCGCTACATCAACGGAGAAAATTGATGAAATTGCATTTGTTATAGGCGATTTTGGTAAGCAGGTGGAAAAAGAGCTAATAGCCATGGCAGAGACCATGGGAGCGAAAGGAAGAGTATTTCAACAGAAGGAGCCATTAGGCACAGCCCATGCAGTATTGTGTGCGGCAGAATGTTTAAGTGGTCCTGTTGTTGTTGCATTTGCAGATACATTATTTAGAGCAGATTTTAAGCTGGATACCGAAGATGATGGTATAATCTGGGTAAAACAAATAGATAACCCTTCAGCATTTGGAGTAGTTAAATTAGATGATAATAAACACATCACTGACTTTATTGAAAAGCCAACAGACTTTGTTTCTGACTTAGCTATGATTGGTATCTACTATTTCAAATCAGGCGAGGGTTTAAAAAGTGAATTACAGTATTTGATAGATAATAACATTATTAAAGGAGGTGAGTATCAATTACCAGACGCCCTTAAAAACTTAACAAAAAAAGGCAAGAAATTCAAAACAGGTGAAGTTTCGGAATGGTTAGACTGCGGAAATCCAGCGGTCACAATTTATACTAACCAGCGTGTTTTAGAATTCGACAAAAACCAACAATTAGTTTCGAAAGATTTAGAACTTGATAATTCAGTAGTAATTGCACCATGTTTTATTGGGGAAAATGTAAAAATTATCAATTCAGTAGTTGGACCACATGTATCTTTAGGTAGTGGAACAATAGTAGAAAATGCCATCATAAAAAATACAATTGTTCAAAAGAATACAAGCATAAAAAATGAAGTAATTAAAGATTCAATGATTGGTAATTTTGCTAAGGTAGATGGTAAAGGCAAATCAATTAGTATTGGAGATTATACAGTAATATAAAATTAAATTGATAATCAAAATTAGACATATCAACCTTCTTACCGCTGTAGCTTTTTTAAGCGTTTTCTTTGCTTGTGGAAATTCTAAGAAAATTCAATCGACCCCTACTGAAAGTAGTTTACCTTTTAAAGAAGCTTTTCATAAGGCGAACAGTGAAAAATTAATAGGTCATTATGAATCTGCAATTAAGCTATATAATAAATGCATTGTTTTAAAACCAAGTTCAGCGGCTTCTCATTTTGCACTAGCAAGTATATATAAAACACAAAAAAAGACAGAAAAAGCAATAGAATATGGTAGGAATGCACACCAAATAGACCCTAAGAATAAGTGGTATGTCGCTTTTTTAGCCAACACCTATTTTAATACTGGTGATTATCATAATAGTGCTAAGTTTTATGATCAGTTAATTGATCAATTTAATGATAGGAATCTGGAAAATCAATCTATGTTAGCGCAATCTTATATTTATTCTAATCAAAAAGAAAAGGCAATTAAGACGCTAGATATAATGGAGATAGAAACTGGAAGTACGCCAATGACAAGTTTAACAAAACATGATCTACACATGGAACTTGGTAATGATGTACTTGCTAAACAATCGCTTCAAAATTTATTTGAAGATAACCCTACAAGTATAGAAATTGGACTTGAGGCAATGGACTATTTTTTACAAACAAGACAACTAGAAAAAGCATCCATGGCAATTGAATTTTCAGAAAAGATTAATCCTGTTAATCCAAGAGTTCAATTAGGTAAAGCTGAAATTCACTTGTCAAAGGGTAATATTGATCAAACATTTGAACTGTTAAAGTTAGCCCTACCATCATCTGATATTGTAGAGAAAAGAAAACTGATGATTTTAGAGTCATTAATGGGAATGGGGTTTGATAATCGATATCCCGAAGCGAAAACTATTAATTTGAAATTAACAGATTTAATGGATAATATTTATCCAAGTCAACTTGAATCCGGGAAGTTTATGAGCTTATACGGAAGGTATTTAATGCAAAATAATAAGTCTGATTCTGCAAGATTGTTTTTCGAAAAAGCGGTTAATATTGACCCTAACGACTATCAATCATGGTCCAACTTAATGGATGCAGATTATGCTAACAATCAATACAAGCAGTTATTAACAGATGCAGATAAAGCACTAAATATCTTTCCAAATCAACCCATGATTTATCTTTTAAAAGGTATTGCAGAATATGAATTAAAAAGATTTGATGATGCAGAAGAGACGCTATTTACTGGCAAACAATTAGTGATTGAAGATAAGGTTGTATTATCTGAGTTCGATTACCACTTGGCAAAAAATTATTGGCGAAAAGGTGACAAACCCAAATCTTCAGAAGCTTTCGAAAATTTATTTCAAGCAAATTCTGGAAATGCAAGGTTTTTATATGGGTATGCTGTTCTGTTGGAATCGGATAATAATCCCAAAAAAGCCATACAGTATGCTAAAAAAGCAGCTGAAATTGACCAAGCTAATGCAAGTTATTCAGCTCTTTATGCCAACTTATTATTTGGAGAAAAAAATTATCAACTAGCTCAAAAAATGATTGAAAGAGCGATAAATTTGGATTTGGATAATCCGAAATATATTGAAAAGTACGGGGACATCATGTTTTTTCTTGGTAATGTATCTAAAGCAGTTGATATTTGGATGCAAGCAGATAAGATATTACCATCAGACCAATTAAGTATAAAAATTAAATCAAAGTCTTATCATGATTAAAAAAGGGAGCAGACTCATATTATACCTTGTTTGGATATTGATAGTAGCGGGTTGCGGAAAAAAGGAAATCATCAATAGAATAGATGATAAAATAGGCGATAAAGAACTGAGAGAAAATTTGTTGAAAATTAGTACAAAACCTTGTAATTATTTCAATGCAAAGGTAAGTGTCGATTTCAAAAATAGCAAAGTTAATCAGTCTTTTAGAACAAGTTTAAAAATGACTGTGGATTCTGTTTTTTCAGGAACTGTAAGCTACGCCGGTTTTATTGTTGCCAATTTCTTGGCAAACGAAGATTCACTTAAAGCCAACTATAAGCAAAACAAATGCTATTTCACAGAAGACTTCTCATACATATCTTCAATTTTTGGTGTTGAACTTGAATACAGCTTTTTTGAAGATATGCTCTTAGGACAGCCAATCGGAGTTGACTCTACAATAAAGTACAAGCAAATAAAAGATAAAAATAAAGAGTACTATATTTTGTCATCACATAAAAAAAGAAAGTATACTAGAATTGAAAAAGATAAAATTGATCTAGAAAATGAAAAAAATGATGATATTTTTATTAAATACTTTTTTTCTTCAGACTCATTGGCTTTGAAGAAAATGATATTCGAAATCCCTATTGATTCAGTTAGTATTGCAATAAATTATGTTGAGAGCTCAATAGAGGACAACATATTGATTCCTGAGTATACAACAGTTAACATTAAATACCCAAAGGACACTATAACCATAGGACTTTCATATAGCAAGCACGCAATAAACAATCCTAAAAAACACATTTTTTCTGTACCAAATCACTATGAAAACTGTAATAAATAAGATAGTTTTTACACTAATGATTGCAATTATCGGTAGTCTTAGCTTTGGTCAGGAGAAAGAAAGTGAGCGACTTAAGCAGCAACAGAAAGAGCTTGAAGAAAAAATTATTTTCACTGAAAATTTGCTAAAGTCTACAGAGACGAATAAGTCTACCTTATCAAAAACTGTAAGCTTGATATCACATAAAATAGAATATAGAGAAGCTTTACTTAATAATATTACTGTACAACTAAGAACGATAAATGCTGATGTTAAGTCACTGTCAGCAGAAATAGATTTGTTAGATAATCAGTTATTAGGTTTAGAAGAGCAGTATAAGAAAATGATTGTTCAAGCTTATAAAATGAGAAGTGAATCCGCTTCAATATTTTTTATTATCTCATCAACAAATTTTAACCAAGCTAATAAACGATTGGAGTACCTTGCACAGCTAACAAAACATAGATCTGATCAGATAAAAAAAATTAAAGCATTAAGAAGTAAGATTAAAGAAAAGCAAGCTGAAGTCTATCAAAAAAGAATTGATCAGGAAGACCTATTGTTAAATAAAGAGAAAGAAAAAAGCAACTATTTGCAGGATAGAGACAAAAAGTTGAATGTTATTAAAGACCTTGAAGGGAAAGAGAAAAAATTGCAAGATGAATTGTTAGTTCAAAAATCGAAAGCAAATGAGATTAAAAAAGCAATTACTTCTGCAATTAGAAAAGAAATTGAGGAAAGTCGAAAACGTGAAAAGGCTAAACCAAAAACGATTGCTGAAACGAAAGAAGTAGAACTAAGTGATGCTGGATTTGAAAGCAATAAGGGTAGGTTTCCATGGCCAGTTTCAAAAGGGGAGGTTACAAAAGGATATGGCAAACAAGCACATCCAATTCATGTTGGCGTATACACGTATAATAAAGGAGTAGACATTTCTACAGTTAAAGGGGCTGGTGTGAGAGCTATTTACAAAGGGACAGTGACATCTATTATAAATATTCCTGGGGCCGGAAAGGCAGTAATTATATCTCATGGCACCTACAGAACAATTTACTCTAATTTACAAACGGTGTATGTTCAAAAAGGAGATAGCATTGAAACAAAACAAGAAGTTGGCGCATTATTATTAAATGGTTCTGGAGCACTTTCAGAAGTGCATTTCGAGATTATAAAAATAACTGCAGAGGGAAAAATTACAAACTTGAATCCCTCTTTTTGGCTATATCAGTAATTAGTATTTTTGAAATTTCATTTTCCAAACTCCTAAAATAGCTTCTTTAAAAATGCCCGTACTCATTTTTGATTGACCAAGTTCTCTGTCAATAAATGTAATGGGCACTTCAACGACTATAAACCCTTTTTTAATAGATACGTATTTCATGCTAATTTGAAAAGCATACCCCTTAAAAGTCACTTTGTCAAAATTAATTGCTTCAAGAACAGATCTGTGATAACATTTGAACCCAGCTGTTGTATCTTTAATACTAATCCATAAAATCATTCTTACATAGAATGAGGCGAAAAACGAAAGTAAGAGTCTTTTTTTGTCCCAATTAGCGACCTTTCCACCTTTTATATATCTTGAGCCAATGGCTAAACTAGCTTTTGACGTTTCACATGCATTGACAAGTCTTATTAAGTCATCAGGATTATGAGAAAAATCTGCATCCATTTCGCAGATATAGTCATAATCTCTTTTTAAACCCCATTTAAATCCATGAATATAAGCAGTACCCAAGCCTAATTTTCCAGCGCGTTCTTCAATGAATAAGCCACTTTCATATTGATCTTGTAAATCCTTTACAATGGCACCTGTGCCATCTGGAGAACCATCATCTACAACCAATAAATCAAAACTTGGATTTAAAGACATCACCTTATGAACCATTTTCTCAATGTTTTCTTTTTCATTGTATGTTGGTATGATGACTAGGTTTTTAGACATATTTGATTTAGAATTCAAGTGCTAATATAATTTAATTACACTTAACAGGTGAAAATTATATCGCTATTTTAACCAAATTTAATAAATCGATTGTTGTCCGTGATTATGTCATAACTTTGTTACAATGAAGTACTTTTTTATTTTTTTCTTTTCAGTTAATCTTTGGAGTCAAGATTTTTTCAATGTTGAGCTATTAGCTAACTGGACGAATACTGATATAGTTGTGGGTCCTGGTAATGTTAGATTTTCTGATTTATGGGGGTTTAAACATAAAGGACAGAAATATGCTGTAGTTGGTTCAACTGAGGGTAGCCATTTTTTAAAAGTGGATCGAAGTAAAATTTCAGAGGTGCAATTCGAGCCTGGACGATTTGCAGGGTTGCTTGTGCAACATAGGGATTTTAAAAAGTATAAGAACTACATATATGGTGTGTGTGATGAAGGTAATTCGTCACTCCAAATTTTTGACATAAGCTATTTACCTGATTCAGTGCATAAAGTTTATGATAGCAGTGAACACTTTACAATTTGTCACAATATTTTTATTGACACCAATAAAGCGAAATTATATGCTTGTGGGCCCGATAATTATGGAATGAAAATTTTGGACATTGTTGATCCTGAACAACCAAAACTTCTCAAAAACTTTACCAAAGTAGATTATGTTCATGATTGTTTTGTCACTAATGATACTGCTTTTCTTAATGCAGGCCCTGATGGATTGAGGGTTTTTGATTTTTCCAATAACAATGTTGACTTTGAGATAGGTGTTTTGACTTCTTATCAAGAAAAAGGTTATAATCATAGCGGTTGGATGGATGAATCAAGATCTTATTATTGCTTTATTGATGAGACTAAAGGCAAACGGATCAAATTCTGTAGAATAGATAATGGTATTGATAATATTAAGGTTAATGCGTTATTTGGCACAAAGGATGCTACTGATTTTATTGCACATAATATTTCCTTGTACAATGGTTATGCTTTTGTATCATATTATAACAAAGGATTGCGCATTTTTGATTTAACCAATCAACCAATAAAGGAAGTTGGATTCTATGATACTTATGATACCACTTCGAGTTACAAACTCCATGGAGCATGGGGGGTTTTTGTTTTTCAAGATGAAGAGATTGTCTTGATATCAGATCGACAAGGTGGAGTTTATAGTTTTTACTTCCCTATGACACTCTTTCGGCTTCAAACAGAATTTCACCAAGCATGGGGAACACCATTTATTGATGAATCGAGCAAAATTTTAATAAACCCAGAGAATAGTGAAGACTTATTTTTTGAGATATACAATGTATTGGGTGAAATCGTTTTTAAAAAACAAAGAATGTATAATTGGTTGAATATCCCATTAAATTTATCACCTGGTCAGTATATATATCGAGTTTCTTCAGAAAACTGGGAAGATGCTTATTCTGGAAAATTTATTATTCTGCATTAAATTGAAACTTTTCACAAAAGTTTTCGTATCCTCAAATCCACTCTTTATAGAAGAAAAAGTAATGTTCGTAGAAAATTTTTCAATGATTGTGGACAACTACTGAAAAAATTTATGTATGTTTGTAAAAAATTTAGTATGATGACAACTATACCTTTTTTAAATCTAGGAAAAACTATGCGCGCGATTTTCGCTTTTTTGGCGATTTTTGTAAGTGTAATGACTTATGCGGCTCCGCGAGAAGAGACGAAAAGTGAATTTAGTCCACCTCCTCCATGCGGCAATATAGTTGCAGGTAGTATCGGCGGTGCCCAATCGAGTTGCGGCTCTTTTGACCCAGGCCTAATTACAAGTGTTGCAGATGCAACTAGTGGTGGTTACACTGAGGAATACATTTGGGTATACAAGAACGCGTCTACCGGAAATTCGTTTGTAACAATTTCAGGAGCGACAGGAACAACTTATGATCCTGGCTTCATTACAGAAACAACAACCTACAGAAGATGTGCACAAATAATTGGTTGTACAGGTTGGGCTGGTGAAAGTAATGATATTGTAATGTCAGTTAATGCTGTGGGCCCTTCTGTAACAGCAACATCAACTACGGCTTTTTGTGCGGACACAATCACTGTTTGTGATATGACCGATTACAATGGATCTAGAACTATATATATGCCTTCTTTAGGTGGTACTTCAGGAGTATCACTTTTTACAATTGTGAATAATAGTGCTAAGCTTTATCAGTTTAGTGATGGAACTGCTCATTATGTTGGAAAGGCTCAGAAAACCAATGACGCAAATAAGCAATGGGTATTTTCTGTTTGGTTTAAAGACAAGAAAGATTGGACAGCCTGGAGTGCTGGTGGTGGATCATATAAAGCTGGCCCAGGTACTGCTGCAAATGATCACCTCGGTTGGGATTATTATATTATGGATGCAGCTAAGCCAAATAAAATGGTTGGTCTTGGCGATTACGCAGGCGTTGAATTAGATTTGACACACAAACCTTCGAGTTATTTATATGCAATGCAATTGGGAACTGGTGCAAATGATCAGGATGGAGATTATGGGATGTCTTTTTGGTTTGAGTACACTTCAAGTTCATCTGCCTATAGTACTGGTCATGGAGATTATAATGCTGATGCTCCTACATGTAATGATGCTTATACTTGTGGAGGTTCTGCTACAGCAGTTGCTTCTGGTGGAACAGGACCTTACGCTTACGAATGGTCGAATGGGATTTATGGAAATGAATCAAAAGATATTTGTATAGGCACTTACACAGTAACTGTAACAGATGCAAATGGCTGTACAGCAACGGCATCAACAACAATTTCGACAACAGTATGTTGTGATAACATAACTGCTGCAGGATCAATTTCTGGAGCGCAGTCATCATGTGGCTCTTTTGATCCAACAACAATTATAAGTAATGCACCAGCTTCAGGTGGAACTGGTCCAATAGAATATGTGTGGATGTATAAGAATGCATCTACAGGAGGTGTACTCACTGCAATTCCAGGAACGAATAGCGAAACTTACGATCCAGGGAATATTACTGAAACAACAACCTATAGAAGATGTGCAAGAAATCAAGGATGTACATCTTGGCCAGGAGAGACAAATGATATTACAATGACCGTTACAACAAACGTGACTGGAGCGGGTTCAATTGGAAATGCTCAAAATTCATGTGGTCCATTTGATCCATCAGCAATTACTAGTATTTCGCCTGCAACAGGAGTTGGTACTATAGAATATGTGTGGATGTATAAGAATGCATCTACAGGAGGTGTACTCACTGCAATTCCAGGAACGAATAGCGAAACTTACGATCCAGGAAATATTACTGAAACAACAACTTATAGAAGATGTGCTAGAATTCAAGGATGTACATCATGGCCGGGAGAAACGAATGATATTACAATGACTGTTAATCCAATTGTAACAAGTACAGTATCATCAACTGACGCTACAGGATTTGGTGTAGCAGATGGATCAGCTACTGTTGTTGCTGCTGGTGGAACTCCAACTTTTACATACTTATGGTCAGATGGCCAAACAACTGCGACTGCAAGTTCACTTGCTGCTGGCACTTATACGGTAACTATTACTGACACTGAAGGTTGTTCTTCAAGTGAGACAGTTGTAATTGCAGAACCTTCAAACCTAGCTGTGAATATTACAGTAACTGATGAACAATGTAGTCTTGGAGATGCTTCAGCAACTGTAACAGGCGGTGTTTCTCCTTTTACTTACTTATGGTCAGATGGTCAAACGACATCAGTAGCAACAGGACTTGTAGCTGGAACATATACAGTAACAGTAACTGACGATAATGGCAATACAGCAACATCAACTGGAACAGTTGGTAGTTTAGTATGTTGTAGTGATATTACACCTGGTACAATTGCAGCAAGCCAATCTGGTTGTGGGTCATTTGATCCAGCAGCATTTACTAGTTTATCGCCTGCAACTACTGGAGGAAGTTTTAGTATAGAGTATATTTGGATAAAGAGAAATGTATCAACTGGAAATTCATGGGTTACAATCGCAGGAGCGAATAGTGTTACTTATGATGCTAGCACAGTTAGTGAAACTACAGATTTTAGAAGATGTGCAAGGTTACAAGGTTGTACTCCTTATATTGGTGAATCAAATGTGATAACAGTAACAATTAATTCTAGCCCATCCGTAACAAGTGCCTCAATAAATGATGTATCATGTAATGGTGGAAATGATGGAACAGTTTCAATAAGTGTTTCAGGTGGAACAGCACCGTATACTTATTCTTGGGATAATGGTGCAACTACCGAGTCAATTTCTGGATTGACTGCAGGATTATATGTTGTGAATGTAACAGATGCCAATGGTTGTACTACAAGTGAAACGAAAACTGTAAACGAGCCAACAGCATTAACATCAACATCAACCGATACAGATGTAACCTGTAATGGAGATAATGACGGAACAGGATCAATGAGTGTATCAGGTGGAACAATGCCATATACTTACTCATGGGATAATGGCGCGACTACTGCTTCTATTTCAAACTTAGCACCAGGAACATATGTTGGAACAGCAACAGATGCTAATGGATGTACAACAGTTGAAACAATTACTATCACAGAGCCAACAGTATT
>JBGCFR010000073.1:0-37877 GCA_045107045.1 Crocinitomicaceae bacterium | reverse complement strand
TCAATTCCACCATCATATGAATCATCAGTTATGAAATGTTCTCTTTCGTTAAAATCAAGAAGACCAAAATTTACCTTTAAATATAAATGAATAAATGCTCTTGCCCTAGATTGGTTTAATTTTTCAACATCATTTGTTTTTGGATATTTTTTATTCATTGAAGCTGGTGCTTCTTTTATAATTGTATCTAAAATATTAATCAATGTTTGATATTTGGTCATATTTTTTCAAATTACTGCTAACAACCGGGTAAACGCACCTTTTCATTTTACGTACTTAGATGTTTCAGCGCAAAACAAGTTTAAAGTGTTAATTTTTATTGTTTAAAGCGCTAAATACTAAAAAAGCAACTATCCGTTACTTAACCGTTAAAAACGAATTAGACCATATGTTTTATACACCCTCTATTGTCTAACTACAAGGTTATTATAAAGTTTGGAGATAGACACCCCCAAAAACAGGTAGATTACAATCCCCATTTCTAGTGAAATCAAGAAAAAATTTAAACAAACGAGGCCTTTTTTGCGGCTTTACACTCTCTTCAATGCGTATTGAAATGATAAGTAATTTCAGACAAATGGTTGTCGCTATAGTTTTTAGTAAATGAAAAGAATTGGCCGTTTAAGGATGTGTTATGGATGATGTTAAATTGATAGGTACTAAATAGGTGTTCTAATTTTTGAAGCGAGTATTGTTTTTTAATTAGGTGCTGGTTAATGGTAATTTGGCCTCGAAATTCAGATTTTGGCTGTTCTTTAATGATGCTTTTATAGTGAAAAGAAACTGAAACTCTATTAGGGAATGTGGTAATTGAAATTCCTAAATCGTCGTAGATATATTCATTCCATGAGTGATCCTTGCCCTTCTTTTTTCGGTTTGGTTTGCCAAAGTGGTGCTTAAAAAACACAACGGTAGAGTCGTGGTGAACAAATTGATGATTAATAAAGAGTAAACTGTCTTTAATTTCTACATGAATTGAATCATTACTTTCCGCAGCATATGCACTGCACTGAAGAAATAGGGGTAATAGAAGGCATAACAAATTTTTCATACAATTAGAGGTGTTAGTGAGCGGGAATTCACCGAAATGTATAATAGTGTACTATTAATTAAACCAAATATCGGGTTCTTTTTAATTATATCAATCACTGAAACCAGTGAGATTGTACTCACTGGTTTTTTGTAAATTCAAGAACCTTTCAATTATTTCAAACCCATCCAGAATTTCATTTTTTACTTAGACCCAAAATGTTCACCTTAATCTTAACAAATTGAAATACTGATTCTATCTAACAAAATGGATTTAAAGTCCTGTAAAGAGTTAATTAACCATTATTGACGAATGGAATTTATAATAATGTAGACACTTGTTTATCCTTTGCTAATTGGAGTTCGCTCTTTTCAAACAATGAGGTAGCTGCGGCATTAATGGATTCAACTGAGCATGTTTGCCATTTGGCGTAGTCATCTTCAAACTCTGAATCAAATAGTATTTTTGATAGATTTTTGATGAGGCAATAATTTGCATAGGGGTGGGAATGAGATCTGAAAGATGAGTCGGCACCAGAAATAAATTGAAAAATTTTGTCGTACATGTTATCCTCACTATAGTACATGAGTTCAACCACCTTTGCTCTATATTCCAAATCTGATGAGCTTAAATTAGGATATGCATTCAAATCTGTAAAATGCAAACTTTCATGCTTTAAAAATGAGGTGCTAAACTTTTCCGAATTTAAGTCATAGCCATTTTTAGTGCAATACAAAGTGGCAGACTCTTTAAGTGCCCAGCCACCAACCTGTGAACTACCTATGGAGGCAAAGTTATCGTACCCATAAATGTGGTAGTTCTCAATAAAAATAACTGTAACATTAACGGTGTCCTTGGGTAAAATGACCATATAGTCCTCAGTGGTTTCTTCATCCCAAATAAAAATATCTTGAAAACCATTGCGATAAATGAACTTAGATTTAAAGCCCTCCTGTTCAATAATCCTTTTCAGTTCGCTATCATCTCTAATCGTTTTGTACAGACTATCTTCGGAGAACTCAGTTAAATTATTTTTTAATAAATAGTTAGCTAAGTTGTTATAGAGTGAACTGTCGTTCCGTTCTTTAGAATTGTCTTTTAGCAGTTCTGTTCGCCAATAGTCACGATAGATATTAGAAATATCATGAATAAATTTGTTTCCTGACGTATTTTCAAAAATTGCTTGATTGCTAATGAAACGTGCATCAATGTCTTTTTTCCAAAAATGATACCTTGCATTCACCAGAGGGTTAGAAAAGCCTTGAATGGAGTCCATTTTTTTATATGCAATTTTAATATCTCCATTGGCTACATCATTGATAAGGCCTATGAAAGTTTGCTTGTCATTTTCGAAGTTATAACGACAATAAATGCCTATTGGCACACCTATAATAAGGAAAATTAAAACACTATTTCTTAATCGCTTTTTATAGTTTTTTTTTGGTTTTGTTTTTTTACTCATACCACAAAAGTAAACCGATTACGGGTGTTAAAATTGTACCAAATTAACCTTTTATTACTTTTCTAAAATGAGTTGGTGTAGTATCCAAATATTTCTTGAAATTTCTATTGAAATGGCTCTGATCGTAAAAACCAGAATTGACGGCAATTGCAGTCAGTTTATCGTCTGTTAATACGATCGCCGAAATAGAATGTTCCAATCTAATTTTTGTGAGGTAGTCGGATAGTTTAGTGCCAGTTACATCTTTAAATTTTCGGACAATATAGTTTGGATGCAGTCCAAATTGATGACTCAATTCTTTTAGTGAAATAGGCGCTAATGGGCTATCATTAATATACTCTTTTACCTGTTTAATCCAATTCAAATCTCCAGCACTTTCTAACCCTTTGACATGGCCCAATATAGACTCGTAGCAATAGATGTTTAGTATATCGGGAGGCAGGTTTTGTTTAACGGCATACATTACTTTATAACTTTCTAGTGCACTTTGATGTTTCGATTTAGAAGTAGGCAGTTTAAAATCATTCTGAGTCATAAAGTCGGTTTCATTATCAATCTCAATATTCAAGCAAACACTATCTAGATTCGAAAAACGATTGGCATGTTCATAATTTGCTGTTCGATAAAGCATATCGCCAGTGGTAATAATTTCAGATGTATTACTTTTCTCTTGATAAATACCAGTAGCTAATAAACATAAGTAGGGTTTAGCATGCGCATGCGCTGCAATTTCAGATTGGGCAGGGTGGTGGGTGATGGAAATATTAAAACTTTCAGTTTTGACAGATTTTGCCGTGCTACCAAAATATGTATTCGATTTTATTTTCATGCCTACTTAATTATCCCAATATATGTTTTTTAGAGCCGATCACCAAATTTATATTTCGCTTGATATTAAGAATGTTAAAAACGAATGCCTTTTTTAACAACTGTAACTTTTTGCACTTCCGAAATGTTTTACTATTGAAACTGAAACGACCATTTTTTTATTTAATTTTTAACTAATTAATCTAAATAATTATGAAAAAGTCAATCTTATTATTTTCAGTTTTTTCAATGCTATCGTTTAGCGCTTTTTCGCAAACGGAAGCAATTTTTTCAACAGATGGTTTTGCTCCATTTTGGAGTAATCCCGCTTCAACGGGAAGTTTTAATAAATTTTCAGCGAATGCTATTTACCGCAACCAATGGCCATCTATTCCTGGTAATTTTAATACTTATGGTTTTACAGTGGAAGCGGATACAAAAATTGGTTTTAAATCAACAGAACAAAAACTAAACATACCAATAGGTCTAAATGCAGTTTTTACACAGTTTGGTAACTTTAATACGCAAACCATTGCGGTGCCATTTAGTTTTCCATTTAAATTAAGAAATTCTACCCTGGCAATAGGCGTTTCTGCAGGAGTAAAGCGTGCAGGATTTATTGAAGGGATGTCATTTTATAGTGGAGCTGCTGCTTCAGCTAGCGTCACAAAATTAAACTTAAATGCTGGCGTTTTTTGGTCTGGAAAGAATTATTATTTAGGTTTTTCTTCTACTAATTTGACAGCTCCCATATTCGACATAATCAATTATAAGTTGAAACGCCAATATAATTGGCAAGCTGGTTATAGATTTAAAGTTGGAAAGCACCATATATATCCAATGCTTATTGGAGCGTCCGATCTTATTACCACAAATTTGAGACTAATCACATACTTTCAGTTTAAAGAAGATATTTTCTCTTTTGGTGCAGGATTCAGCCCTAGGTATGATTATTACTTGGGAGGGACTGTGAGACTAAAACAATTTAAGCTGGGTTATATGTATGATTTAACCACAAGCAAGCTCACCAATGCATCTGGTGGCTCTCATGAGTTTAGGTTATCGTACACTATTGCCAAGTAAGACGTTTAGTATTGAGTGCAAAGTGCAAAGTACAGAGCACAGCGTGCAAAGTATAAAACGACTTGTGAGTGTCAGTTCGAGTGGCGGAATGGAATGGAGCTGTATCGAGAACAGAGTTTACTATTTACCGCACCAATGTTTCATATGAAAGGTGATTTTTGATGGGTTAAAGAGTCGTAGGTTGAGTTAGCACATAGTTTGTACTTCTGCCGCCTTCGCCAGTGGCTTGCAAGATGCCTTTTTCTATTAAGTCTTGGATGTCTCTTCTGGCAGTATCTCTGTGAACTTTTGTCATTTTAGCCCATTTCGAAGAATGTAATTTGCCTATAAAGTGGCCATGGAGTTTATTGATCATGTCTACCTGTCGTTCATTTAGTTGAGTAGCGGCATGCAGTTCCCAAAATTTAGCCTTTGCTAATATTTTAGACAATGTTTTATTGGTCGCTGCCAATGCCTCAGTCAATCGTTCGAAATACCAGATTAGCCATTGGGTGATGTCCATGCTTCCTTTTTGGGTAAACTCAAGGATATCATAATAATCTTTTTTAGAAAGCATCATTTGGGCCGACATACTATAAAAACGTTGGTTTGTTCTGTCAGCTCTAGCTAATTGATTGTCAGCTATGGCTCTTGCTATTCTTCCATTTCCATCATCAAATGGATGGATGCTTACAAACCACAAATGAGCTATGGCCGATTTTATAACAGGTTCTAGTTTTTTATCAGAATTGTACCAATTGATGAATTGGTTCATTTCATTGTTCAGCAAAGGTGCTTCTGGTGCTGTATAATGCACCTTTTCTCGACCAAACGCACCAGATACCACTTGCATTGGCCCGCCTTTATCGGCTCTCCAATCGCCAACTGTTATTTTGTGCATGCCACTTCTTCCTGTCGGAAATAAGGCCGCATGCCATCCACACAGTCTTTCTTTGGTGACTGGTTCATTATATTTTTGAGTAGCGTCTAGCATCATTTCCACTATGCCTTCAACATTTCTGCTGGCATTAGGCAATCCTGATATTTCCATGCCGAGTTGCCGTGCAACGGACGATCTTACTTCTACTGGATTCAGTAGTTCGCCTTCTATTTCGCTGGTCTTAACAACATCTTCTGTAATGGTTTCAAGCACTGCTTCAGCTCTTAGTTGAAAACCCATGGATTCCATCCGGCCGATTAATCGACCTTGTAAATCGCGAACCTCGCTCACAAATGGCAGTAAGGCTTCAGTATCCCATTTAAAATTTGGCCAATCTTTACGCTGATGAAAGTACATTTCTTAGCTATTTGCAGTAATTTTTACGTCAAATATACGGTTTTTTGACGTGCATTCATCATTTTTGCCGTAATTTTTACGTCAATTATGCCAATTAATTGCCGTATTTGTTGCTAAGCGTACCTTGTGGCTGAAGTTTTAGACCTATTTTTTCTTTAACTCTTGCTCAATGCGTTCCATCCGTTTGTTTAATTCTTGTAGCTGATGAAGAATTAGGATATGGGTCTTTTTGGCGTCAATACCAACGGGGCTATTGTCACTGTGAATTTCTTGAGCGATTGCTTCGTAAGTTGTTTTGTTTATTTCAAATTTCATGGTGTTGTTTTTGTTTTTGGATTGTATGGTGTAAGGTAGGAAATGTTTAACATTTTGCAAGCCGATTTTGCAGTTGTTCCTCCTTTGAGCATTTGTTCATTTTGCCTTGACCCAAAACGAACCAAAAAGTCAAGACCTGCATAAAAAAATGATTTCAGCCTTCGCAAAACAAAGTGCGGTCGAGTGATTTCCTTACTTCGACAAATGCTCAGCACAAGTGGTAGCCACCTGTGGAACTTCTCGATCTTACTAATGTTTTTACTTGATTTCAAAACATTTATTTCTGATGGTCAGGCTTGTCTAAAATTTAAAGACATGCGTTTAAAATTTGATTTTTTGTTTTTTGTAATTTAAAAAATTACCATACCCTAAAATCAACGGTTTGGTTTTCTATTCTTGAGGTGGGTTGTTGTTTGCCTTTTGAGAGTTCTGTTACTTGTTCCGAAACATAGTTTTGAAGTTCTGAGAGCCAAATTTCACCATCTTTATTTAAGTCTGCCTTAGCGGATTTGATACCATTGATTAAGCAATAGGTAAATAAACCATTTTTCCATTCATCACTTTCCATGGCAAACTCCATTCCGCCTGATGATGAGATGACGGTTGCGCCGGTGCCTTTTCTGAGGTCTGAAAATAAAGATTTAGCTAATTCAGAAGTATTTTCCATTCCTAATTTTGGGGCCACGCTCGTGCCAACGGATCTAAATTGAATGTCACCTGTTTCTTGGGTTGAAGAAGCGACAAGTGCCAATTCATCTTTATCTATCTCACCACTATGGCAGGCATCTATAATTAATGTCTTTTTTAAAGGCGCAATGCCATCCATCAGGCTTTCTAAGTCTTCATAGGCCAGTCCTTTTTCTGAAGGATTGCCAAAATCCATGCCGTAAGTGGCAAAATAATAATCAAGGTTGGCGTCAAGCACGCCATGACCAGCCAAAAAGATCATGACCTGGTCATTAATGTCGGCTTCAGACAAAAAAGACTTTAATTCGGATATATTTTTCACAGAAACCTGTTCATTGGTAATAGTTTTGGTTTTAACAGTGCTGTAAACTTTAGAATCAGCAAAAAGAGCTGCAATGTCATTGGCATCTTTAGCTGCATAAGTTAAATTGTATTCCGATTGCATAAATTCGCTTTCACCAATGGTAATTAAGTATAAATCTGGCTGTAATTTACCTGCCGTCGATTCAATGGAAAAGGTCTCCTTGAAGCTTTCAGCACCTGCTTGGTTTAGTGTTGAGACTTGAACCTTGTTTTTGCCTTTTATCAGATTAACAGAAAGAGTAGTGGTATACTCTTTTACGTTTTTGTCCCTTAAAGAAATACCGTCAGAGCCATAAATGGCCACATCATTAACCCATACATTTATCCGGTCCAAATTATACTTTGTATCCTTTAATTTTAAGTCCAAATTAATACTGCCTTGGTCATCAATAGTAGGCATTTCTTCAAAGTTTTCAATTTTAATTTCTGGCAAATGAAAATCATCTTCAAGCATCTCTTCCGTAAACTTCATTTTTTTAAGCCGTTTTCGGTAAGCTTTATAATACGATTTGATCAGTGAACTATCCGCATAGCCTAATCTAGACAAAACAATGTCTGGTCGGTTGTATTTGAGGTCGAATTGTTCGAGCGGAAATACTTTTTTACCCAATGAAAAATGCACAAAACTACCATTACTTGCTCTTGATAAATAATAGTTTTCAGGTGTTTTAACGACAATATTGTTTCTGTTTTGAAGAAAAATATCAACTATCACCTTTTGAGTTTTAGTATTCCATAATGAAGTATTCCCTCCTGTAGAAAAAGTAACTGCTAATTTTCCATTTTTTGATTCCCAATACTCTGAAATGAGGCCATTATTTCCAGTAAAAGTCCTTTTTAATTCTCCTGTTTCCAAATCAAGTATTTGAATGTCAGAATTTATTTTGAAAAGTATAATTTCTTTCTTTGCTAGATTAAATTTTATCTTATAACCAAAGTGCTCTTCAGGGTGCTTGATTTTAAATTTCGACAGTAATTTTCCATCTTTTAAATCCCAAATATGAGCGACATAATTGATATGGTCATATTTTAATACAATACCATTACTGAATAGTGATTGATGATATTCAAAATTTATTGAACGTGAAGATTCTAATTTATAGTCGACCCATTCATCAGTTTCAAAATTTAATTGACGACAACTTTCACCTTCAATTTCGATCAGATTATTTCCATTAAATGTATATGTTTTAAGGTAGTTACCCATTGCGAATTCTTTGATGATATCGCCATTCTCAGCATTGACAACTTTATTTTTGCCAGCTGAAAATAATAGTAAATACTTGCCACTTTCAGATGTTTCTAATAGATGTTCTGTGGGAGCTAATTCAAGAGTATAGATTGCTTTGTCCAGATTTGTATCAAAGGTTGTATACCATCTTTTACTGTAATCTAAATTAGCGCTTTCAATTTCATAATGATCCAAGGCTCTTTCTAATTTAAAAGTACCATTTATTGGCTTTACAATGTTAAAGTTGTCCAATCTCAAAACACCTTCTTCACTTAAAAATACAGGAATATCATGTTCGCTAAAAAAACCACCACTAGTACTATACCTTGTAATTCTATTAATTTGAGATACATTCAATTTTTTTTCCAAATTGTAGATGATATTGTGTATCAAAACAAATTTATAGTCCTCTGAAAATACAACTTTTAAAAATGCAGTATGCTTTAAAGAGTCCAAAACAATTTCTTCAGTGTTTGGTTCCACTATCGAGATCTGATAAATAGGCTTTACGAAACTTGAAGAAATATTTTTAATACCAATTTTTGTTGTTTTATTTGGCACCGAAAGATAAAATGGTTCAGTAGATTTATTGACTGAAAAATGATTGTAATATTGCATCCATGGTGCATTTGTTGGATCTTCAGGCTTTTGAAGTTTTGGATTTTTTATTTCTGCTCTTTGTATGTATTCTATTATTTCATTGCTTAAATCTATTTTCAATACTTCTGGATTATACGAGAAAGACACAAAAAGTATTTTATTGCTACTGAAAACAATATTTTCAGGGGTGAACTGACTTTTAGTATTTACTTTTCGTATTAATAAGCCTGTTCTAACATCATAAACTTCAATGTTATTACTTGACGCCATTGCCAAAATAGAATTGTCAGCACTAAATGCCGCAATTTGATTAAGGTCAATTCCAGCACTGATCAATGTTCTCAGCTTGCTCTTGTGTTGAGAAATAGCGGTAAATTGAAGTAGTATAAGGCAGAGAAAAACGAAAAGGCATTTTATATTATACAGTTTTAGCATTGCTTTCTGGTATTAAATATAACTGTTTTGGGATAATCAATTTCTTCGACAGCCCGATCAAATATAATAATTTATATTGTTGAGTTCTACATAGTACCTTGTTGCCATAAATGGTTTATAACCTGCTAGCATTTATTCTAATCCAACGCTTATTATATTGATTAAATTATGTGAATCATCCAATTTCAAAAAAGGATAGTCAACTTTGCTGAGGAAAAGACCATTTGGACGTACAGGGACTTTTTCTTTTAATTCTTTTTTTTGATTTAAAATTTCTGTAAACTCCTCTAAAGTCATTTTGCCTGTGCCAACTTCTAATAAAAAGAAAACACAAATCCGAACCATACCCCGCAGAAAACGATTGCCAGTTATTGTGAATCTTAATCGCCCTTGTTCTCTATTGATGAATACTTTGCAATTACTAATTTGACAGATTGTATTAGGGTAGGAGTCGGGCTGCTTGCACAATGCTTTAAAGTCTGTTGTATTAAGAATAAGTGCAGCTGCTTTTTTCATCAAATCGAAGTCCAATTCTATGGCCTCATAAAAAGCACTATAACGATTAAGGATCTGATTTTTGTGCCAATGCATAAAATAGTCATAGGTGCGTGCATCAGCATCATGACGAGCATGGCTTTTGTCGTTGACTTCAAAAATTTCAAATATAGCTATGTCGTCAGGTAGACTTTTGTTCAATCTAAATTTCAAATCGAATGTTGGTACTTGGTCAAGGTCAACTTGAATGACATATTGGCTAGCGTGAACACCTGCATCAGTGCGTCCACAACCATAAACGCTCACTTTTTTTTTAAAGATGTTAGAGAGCACTTGCTCTATCACTTCTTGAACCGTGTTTTGAGTTTCCTTTTGCCTCTGCCAACCATCATAGACACTGCCTTCGAAACCTAAATGTATGAAATATCGCATCTGTAAGAATATCTGTAACTACTCAATTTTAACAATACCAATTGTTGTAAAGAATTCATCTTTTTCAATATAGATTTGCATCCAGTACGAACCAGCTGGAAGGCTTTCGACATTAAGATTTAAATTATTATTATTTGTTACCAAGTATTCTTTCTTTAAAACAGATTGCCCAAGTATATTAGTCAATTCAATTTGCACGAGTCCATTACATTCGCAAGTTAAGGTAACCTCATTTTTAACCGGATTTGGAAAAAGCTTTAGGGTGACATTAACATCAGAATTTGAAAATCCTAATCCAACCAAAGAATCAGCTCCACTGCAATCTTCATCAATGCCGTTGTCAGGAATTTCAATTGCATTGGGATTAATATTTGAGTTACCATCATCACAATCTTGATCATCTAAAGTATAACCCGCTGGTGGAACACTTATGCAAGTATCTATTGAATTATTTGGATCGCCAAAAGAATCGTTATCTGTATCGGCATAATAGCGGTAGGGTACAATCCAATCATACGTCCATTGCATACCAGTGCCTTGCGAAGCGACAAAAAGTTTTTCAGGATTTGAATGATTTAATTCCATGCTAACTATAGATGGGTATTCTAATTCTGCATCATCAATTGCCCAAGTTAAACCACCATCAAGGGAATACTGAAAAGCGACTTGGTTAGGGGAAGAAACACCACCTGCATATCCTAAATAGGACGAACCGACAAAAATGACTTGGTGATTATTTTCACTCACCACTACTGATCGCATGTAATCGTCTGCTATTATTTTGGACCAAGTGGCCCCATAATCAATACTTTTATAAAGCCCTTTTTGAGGGCCATAAGCCGTGGCAAATACAGTTCCAGCGTCACAATAGCTAGGATGAATATTGGACACTCCTCGGTACGATTTTCTCCAAAAATCTTGTGTATTGGTGACTTCACTCATCTCGGGAAGCCCTGTTTGAGTCCATGAACTTCCGCTATCTATACTTCTGAAAAAACCACCACTTCCACCAGCATAAATAATATTACTATCATTAGGGTCAATTTCAACAAACCAAACACCTCCATTGTTTGCGGAAAGTGTCCAGCTATATCCATCATCTGTACTTTTATAAATATCGCCTGATACAATTGCAAAAAGTGTTCTATTTGCTGCATTGCTGTTAGGATCGACGGCTAAATCAGTAACTCTTGAAGTAGGTGGCAGACCAGAATTACTTAATACCCAAGAACCTATTTTTCCTGTTGAATCGCTGCGCACTAAATGACAGATGTTGCCTTGTGCCATGGTTGACCATACCACATTTGCTCTGGTTGGGTCAGGTGCGATACAATATGTATTTCCACCAAAACCTTGCCATGTACCTGTAAAACTCGGTTCGTTACATGAACTCCAGCTGGCTCCAGCATCCAAGCTTCTCCATAAACCATTGTCGGCAAGGCCAGCATATACAATATTGGGGTCAGCTTCGTTAATTTCAATGTCGTGTATAATAATATTATCTACACCTGTACTTTGCCAGCTTCCTAATGGGGCTTGCTTCGTAAACAGGTTGTTAAAAATAGTTCCACCGTCATCTGTTCCATATACAAATCGTGTATTTACCCAATAGATTTTATCTGGGTCAGACATGTCAGTTCCTAGTGTTCTGCAAAAGTTCTTATTGCTACCATAAGATTTATGAATAACTGTTCCTGTATTACTCGAAACATCTGCTGAATAACCAGGGTCCCAATTCGTTTCAAAGCCAGTTTGAGTCCATGTCACTCCACTATCTAATGATGTAAAAGTACCTGATGTCGGAATCCAAGGTGCGGTTTTTCTGACATCAATTAGTCTAATTATTGATGGATCATTTTGTTTGATCCATATCACACCACTTCTTTCGATATTTGGATTTGGATCAAACCAGGTATTTCCACCGTCATTGCTTTTAAAAATATCACCTTCGTAAGCAACACCGCTATTACAAGGCACATTCATAGTTGTCATATAAACCGTTTGTGGATTAATTGGGTCAACGGCTACATCCATTATTTGAATAGTATCTGCTATAGTAGAGGCTAGTTCTGTCCAATTTAAGCCTCCATTAGTGCTTTTATATAATTCCGCAGGGCCACAGGCAAATCTGTCAAACCCAGATAGTGCATAGACAATATCTGAATCTGCAGGGTCAATTATCAATTTTAACAATCTTAAATTATTAGGTAAATCCAAACTAATTTGTGCCCACGTTAAGCCATGATCGGTAGTTTTATAAACTACACCTTGTAAGCCATTCCAAGTTGGTTGGTAAGTGGCATAACCAATGTTTGGATTATTTAAAGAAATTTGAATATCACCAATTGCTTTTGCTGGACCGCCAGGATTAAAAACATGAATCATTGAATCCCCACCATCATTACTTCTGAAAATACCAATGTTGGTGCCTAAGTATAAGATATTCTCATTAATAGGGTCAAAGCCAACTGTACTGACATGTGAAGCGGAAAGACCAGACGCATGTCCAATCACATCCCAGCTTTCGCCTTCGTCAATACTTCTATATGCACCTGACAAATCGCTACCAACCAATATTGTACCAGTTGGACCAGCACCTACTGACATCATATATCCACCACCACCTGGATTGGTGCGCTGCCAATTTTGCCCAATAGTAGTTTTATTGAACAATAGACAAAGTGCAAAAAGGATTAAATTAATTCCTTTCATGAATAACTTTTGATTTGATAAGCATCAGAGATAGATGGCAATTGCTAAATAGCTCTATGCAGTTTACATCAAAGTTAACCAATCACTAGGTCTTTTTTACGTTTTTAAATAATTTGTTGTTCTGATGCTGAAAACGAATCATGCTACATTTTATCATTTGCTGCTTTACTCTTTGTTTTTTTATCGGCTTCTATAACAGGAATCATAATGGCAGTAAATCCAGCTATCAAGGCAATTAGCATTAAGAATGCCCATATTTTATTGTTCGGGAATACTGCCAATCCTTTTGGAACTGTCACTTTTGTTTTCTTGCCAGAATCAAGTAATGTTTCTCTTAATTTTATTAAAACATTTGTTCTTTCTAAAGCACTTTCTGATTTGAGATTTTGAAGCTCATTTTGACTTGCCTTTAAATTTTTATACCAAAAATCAATGTCTTCATCTGGTGTTTTATATAGAATTGAAGTATAGCCAGTAGTAATATCATTTGCTTCCAGATAATCAATCACCTTGGTTAATTCTTCATTAGCCAATTCTATTGTATTCGCATCCGCTGCACGCTTTAAATAGCCTGATACATTTTGTTTGAACTTTATTCCTTTGTAAATTCGCATTCCGAAAAAACCAATTGATATAGTGGCAAGTAAAGCAATTAAAAAATTTTTCATATGTCTTAAATTTTATAAGACAAAAATCGAATATTTTTTAAACTTAAACTTGTAAAATTCGGACACTATAAAAATACATAAGGAAATTTTTCATCACCAATTTCAGACATAGAATTAAAAAAGTCTCTTGGGTTTTTATTGGTAAGAAGCCTAAACTCATTGGTGAAATGAGGGGAGTCGTAATAGTCGTTATTTAGACATAATTCAGTTAGGCTAATTTCTCCAACATTCATTTTTAAAGCACTTCTAAAACGAATAATTCTTTTAAAATCTTTTGGTGCAAATCCAATATATCTATGAAATAAACGATTAATAGTTCTTACTGATATGTTTAATTCTGAAGCAATGTCTTTTATTTTTAAAGATTTATCACTTTCCATTGTTTTAATGATACTCTCAATTTGCGTTAGCTTTTTATGCTTTATTTGTAACAACAGAAAATTCTCTAAGGAATCAATCCTTTTGTCTTCCTCAATATTGTACAATTGTGTTGAGAATTCATTCCAACCGTTATCTGTAAGGATTTGGACTGGTTTAGATGCTATTTTATCAAAATTATCTTCAAAAAAATAGTTAATACCAAGTGTTTTAAAGTTAATTGCTATTTCATCAACAGCTCCTTTATAGTCTAGTAAAATTGGAGAGGTATACTTTCCTAAAATGTAAACTGAAGGCGAATTACTTTTATCATTTGTTATGTCAAGTTGGTGCTCATTATATATTACGCTTGATTTATTAAAAAGTGAAATAGCGGCCTTGCTATGAGGAAGCGCAAGATATCGCGTTGGTTTAAAATTGTTTTTGTTTAAAATAGTAAATTCCGATATGTACTGTTGTAAAATTTCTGATTTAGGTTTGAAAACACTGTACATATTGCTTTAACGATTCAATTTTTGTAAATCACTTTTCAGGCCTAAATATAGTACACTTTTATATTCAAGCCAAAGAATTTTTTTTACTTAATTCTTAATTGAATATATTGCTACTATATATTCGAAAAGTAAATCGTTATACCCCTCTCTACAGTTTTTGTCTTTTGTTCAAAACAGGCTGTACTTTCTTTATGTTTTCTTTTAAATAAAGGGCAATTACCTTTTATTTTTCAGGATACATTTCAAGTAGTTTTTCGGGGTCTACATTTTTTGCACCAGTTTCTAAATAGTGCTTGTAGCCTAGTACGCCAGCTCTTATTCCTCCTTTTTTTATCTGTTTAGCTATAAAACCAGTGAGGAAACCAATATTTGCTCTAAAAATAAAAGCAGAGCCTAAGTAAGTTTTGCCATCAGCTCCTTGTCTTACAATCCAAGTGGCATAATTTTTTAATGGTACATCTGGCGCATCATATACATCATATGTAAATTCACGGTGATCACCACAGTCTTTATATTCAATTATTTCTTCCTTAATTTCAATTGTTTTACCTCGATTATCAAGATTGCATAATCTTTTTGTTCCTAGCCCATATGTAATGTCTCCGCTCAAACAACGTGTAGAATTTACACTTTTCATCACTTTGTCAATATTAATAAAATTCAAAGCGACTTCGTTCCATACTTCTTCCACCGTTTTATCAATGACTACTTCATTGTAGACCACTTTAAACTTTTTTCCATTTATTATTCTATTTTCATCAAAACCGCCATTTTCGGAGTTAAGGTTTTGAGCACTTATTTGAGTTGTGAGCAGAAATGTTGCTGACAATAATAGATTTGCTACTTTTTTCATTTTACTTTTTTATTTTAGATCTTACTACTTTAATGGATATAATTCATTTAATTTTGCTGTTGCAACCTTTTTTTCTCCGGTCTCTAAATAATGTTTGTAGGTCAATAAACCTGTTCTTACAGAACCTGATTTTATTAGAAGTTTACCAACAAAACCGGTCAGAAAACTCAAATTTGCTCGATAGATAAAGAGGTTTCCTAAATAGGTTTTACCATCTTTTCCTTTTCTCACTGACCAGGTGTTGTATGTGCTTATTTTAACTGGTGCTCCTTTTGATTCGTAGACTTCATATGTGAATTCTCTGTGATCTCCACAGTCCTGAAAATCAATAATTCGCTCCTTTACTTCAAGAGATTTCCCTTGAAAATCAATATCAAGATATCGTTCTGCTCCAAGTCCTGTTATCAGATCTCCTGTTAATCCTTTTGAAGAGTTGATACTTTTCGCTATTTCTCCACCGTTGACAAAGTTTCCAGCAACCTCATTCCAAACTTCTTCAACAGATTTGTCAATAGTTACTTCTTGATAGTAGAGGCGGAATTTTTTATTATTAATAATCCTTTTAGTTTCGTTTCCTCCATTAAAGGAGTTTTGGCTCTGTGCATTTACATTTCCCATAATTAAAGTTGTTACTGCGAATAGTAGACTTACTATTTTCATGATTAAGTGATTTTTATTTATCACAAAATTAGAGGATGAAAAGGGGAATAGATTAACAATTTAATTCAATTATTGCTCAATTTCGTTCAGACGAAAATCGGTTGGAGAGAAATGATAAGATATTTCTGTCAATTATTTGTTCAAGCTTTGTTTTTACTCTTCATGTCTTATCAATTCTAATTCAAAAAGCCAGAATAAAATGCTTTTTAGCCACTTTTTTTCAAAACTACCATTGCATAGCTGCAAAGTGATTTAATTCGAAATCTGACTAAAAGTTTTAACTTAAGTAATTCAAAATAATGTAAAATAATAAGATTTTTCTTATAATAGTTATGTCCGAAAAAGCAGTAATATGAAGTAATGTCATACCCAATAGCCTTTATTTTCCTTATGTTTCGTGTGGATGGTCCATAACACCATTTGTAATAAGCGGGGTACTTTTCTTTTTCTCTTTTGTTAACCGTGTTTAGCACTTTATCAGATAGGTTTGATGGAAGGACATGATTTATTAAAAACGGCAAGGTTGATAAACAAGGGAAGTAATGGATCGCCACGCCTTCATCTTTTAGTAGCTGATTAATATTAATATGAAATAAATCAATTTGCTCAATATGTTCCCATATGAATTTAGAAATAATTAAATCAAATTTTAGATCAGTTTTAAATGGTTTGGTGATATCATGAACAAAATAATTATCTATATAGTCATTTTCCAATTCTAGCTCTGTTAAGTCAGCTGGTTCAATATCCATGACTGAAAAATTGACATCATATTGATCAATGAATGCCTTTGATAAAGAAGGATATTTGCTAGATCCAATTTCTAAAATATTTTGCACTTGATTTGCCTTGATTAGATCTCCTAATTTGGTCATGAATATTTCTCCGCCTGAACGATAATCAAAATATTTTATTTCCATTGTAATGTTTAGTTTTTTCAATTCTGGCAAATCATCCATTAATCCAAATATAGTTCTTTATTTTTTGAGGCGTTTAAATACTATTTTATTCTAATTATCTAATAAACCTTGCACATAATAAATAATTTCCATTTTTTGCTACAAAGTAGGGTCGGAAGGAAACCTTATATCATATCTTTAATTAATTGAAATAAAAATGAGATATCTTCTAACTGTATTAATGATCGGCTCAGCAATGGTTTTTTCTCAAGAGCCTGTTGTCTATATGCTGCATCATATTGAACATAATAAACGTGAAAAAGCAATTGATTTTTTTTCAGTTTCAGACCGGTACTACGAAAGTGGGCCTGAAACCGATTCAACCATTCCAACTTCTTACTTTGAAAATAGGAGCGGAACTGTTGATCATTATATTAAACTGACAGGTAAGTACCGAAAAAGGTGTATGGATGCCATTGGCGCTTCTGAAAATGATGTTGTGTATGTTTATGATTATGCTAAAGATAAATTATTGAGATATTACATTAGAAGTTTGAATTGTTTAGCAGTTCTGAACATATACTCCAGTAATGCAATTTATCCTATTGATCAAAATGAATACATGATTGGATTTGAAATTAATTCTGAATATTTAATAGGCTATCATTCTAATGTACTTGTCTCTATCGGAAAAACGAATCCGTTTACCAGAGGACAGGTAAAACCCATTTTGTGGAGAACAGCAAGGGCTGATGATTTTCCATCAAATGCCAAATCTTTTGCTAATATTAGCAGACTTAAAATGGGTACGATTGGGAATACACATCATTTTAAAATGGATGGTTTCACCTACTTTGTCCAAAACATAAAGTCAAACAATGCCGTTTTAGCACGCCATCTTGTTGTTATTAATCCAGCATCAAAAGCAATACTTCTCGATCGATTTTACATTGATTCAGAGGCGGCTAGCCCGGCACCGCTTAATAATGTTGAGCCTGAAAACAACGACTTTTTAATTCAGTATACTGGAAAGCTTTTTAAGCATATGCCCCCTGTTGTTTTCGGATTGATGTGGCAGTCTTTTGGATGTCCTGGCATTGATGTCATAGAAGCAAATGCGAAATCAATTTATATTCATTGTGATAATAGGCATTAAATTTTTTAAACCATTGTTTAGTCAATGACAGCCTTGATATTTGGTATTAAAAGGCTTAAATAGAACTGCGTTTATTTTTTGATCAACCGCGCAATAAAACTCAAAACATCTTTTGCTAAGTCTTTTATTTATCAGTATTTTTTTTAATAAAAATTTATGCACTCTGTGAAAATCGAATATATAACTCTCTATAAAAGAATTAGATTAAATAAACTCAAAAGTCATACTATTTTAATAGAATAGGGGCTTTTTCTGCCGACTTAGACATTTAAATAGATATTAAAAGTTTATTCTTATGAAACACGCATTTCTTTTTACACTTCTGGTTTGTTCTTTCACCCTTTCATCATGCAAGAAAAATAAGATGAAAATAAATACCAAAGGAGGAGAATTATCATTATTAGCCAAGCCAAACAGTATTGGTATGATTGAAGGATTTAATATTGAAAATTCACAGGCCACTAACGATTCTATTATTGAATGCTGGAATGAGGCGCTAAATGCTGGGATGTCAGTTGCACGTTTGCAGATAGACTGGCCAAGTATTGAAACAAGCGAAGGTGTTTATGATAAAGAGTTCTTTGAATCAAGAATAAAATTAGCTGCAGAAGACGGTTTAGCAACCTTTGTATTAATTTCCGCTTATGACAGTGAAGGTCCTGATGTTCCTGACTATTTAAAAGGAGTAGAGTTTGATGATGCTAAAATGATTGAGAGCTTTAAAAAATTGATGGATTGGGTTGTTCCAGTGTTAGCAGCTAACAATGGTTATGCTATTTCTGTATCAAATGAACCAGATAATAGTTTTCAGGATAATAAAAAATTATGGAAACAAATTAGAAATTTTTTCATTCCAGTTAGAGACCATATTCATGCTATTAATGAAAGTATTGGTGTAAGTATTACCTTAAATACAGGTAATTTAGAATTTAATAAAAACACAATGAAAAAGTTAATGGTCGAGTTTGACTTTGGGTGCTTTAATCTTTATGGTTCAGGTTTATTTCCACTTGATATACCATATACAGCTGAGGAAATTGAAAGTAACATTCAAGAAATGATGGATTTTGCTGGTGAAAAAAATATTATTATTCAAGAGCTGGGCACGCATTCCAATTCCGAAATATTGAATAGTTCAGAGAGCATTCAACGTGACTTTTTTAAAACTTTTTTCACAAGAATGGAACAGGAAGATAGAATAAAAGCTGCTTATGTTTTTCAATTGGTTGATTGGTCGCCGGAAACGACAAAAATTATAACAAGTAGCTTAGATGGAGAGGTGCCTAGTTATTTTACAGAGCAATATGGATTAACGCTTCAAAGTATAGGTTTGATTGATTATAAAACAGGAACATGAGTTTGTAAAATGGATTAAAGAATTTAATTGAACTCAAAAGAATCAATTAACAGTTATTTTTCAGCTTAACAAACTTTGAATTTTCATTTCTAAGTTGTGTTATGTTTTTTTTAGTAGTTTTAAGCAACAAAAATTAGAATTATGAAAAAGCTTGTTTTAATCTTAGGCATTGTATTTACGGCATTGGTATCATGTAATAAAGACATTAAGACCGTAGACAATAATTTTGACAAAGAAATATCAAATGAGTCAGAGACTTTTACTGTGCGCGAGTCAGGTTTTTCTATTACTGAAGTTGAGCCACTATCAGGAATGAAAGACAATCAATATACTTCAGGTATTTTAGAATATGTTAAAAGTAATAATGTATTGGCAACTTTTAATTATTCAGATATAGTTGAGGAGTTTGGTGAGGTAACCATTGAAGGCAAAAAAAAGAAATGTGGTCTAGGTCATAAAAAGGACTGGGATGGAAAAGACAAGTCTAAGTGGAAAAAAGGCAATACAGATTATTTTAAAAAAATTGTAGTTGAGCCCATTGTAAAGGCAGATGATTGCAATTATATCGTGTCTGGAGTTATAAAATATTATGATATGAAAACGGGAGCTTACACTGCAACGGTTGATTTTGGTGATGGAACTTGTGATGATATAGCTTCTAAAACAACTGCAGATGGATCAGTTTATCAGTTTACAATCTCCCAATATTATAAGTAGTTTCACTATTAAATATATTGCTTTTTAAAGTCTAAAAAATTACTTTTGATTCTAATATAATTAATAGGATGATGAAAAGTAAAACGATATTATTTGCGACCTTTCTTTTGTTAGGAGCAGTTACCCTAGGTCAAAACACAACTAAAGCTGAAAAATCTTTCTATTTTGACTTTGTAATGGGACCATATTTGTTCGTTAGCCACATTCCTTATGATGCAGTAATGATGACTGGAGGAAGATTGGGATATGAGATGAGTCCAAAATTTACTGCTTCTATTGAATACGTTGTCGGACAGCAGCAAGACGATCAGCATACCTTAGGATTGACTCATAATGTGAATGGGCAATTAGCCTATTGGTTAAAAGGAAGTAATCAACGTTTTAATCCATATTTATTTGCCGGAGGTGGGTTCATGGAATTCAAATCGTTCACTACAGATGTATATGGCATTCAATATAACGCAGGACTTGGCACAACATTGCGTTTTTCAGATAGAGTATACGGTCTAATTGAAGCCAGATATTTTAATTTGGGTCTGATGGATTTAGGTGGAGTGCACGAATTAGCAGTTTTCTGGGGAATGCGAGTTAAGTTCTAGTTTGCTTGCCTACTCATAATATCTATTTTCTTTAACTGAATTTTACTAAAACTGCTGTTATAGAAATTTGTGCAATAATTATTTAAAGTATAGTTAGTTTCACCGTAAAATAAAATGATGAGTTCCTTATTTAACTCTATTCCCAAAGCGCATAGCCTTAACCATCCATCTTGGCAAGCGTTTTTTAGCATCTCGTTTTTTGAGGTCTAAATACCAATTAAATTTTTTCATTAAAGGTACTTTATGTGTTTCCACAAATTCAATCCAGTTGCCGTCAGGATCTTCAATATATGAGAATCTGCCACCAGCTTCTCCCATGTCAAATGTGTCACCACTATCTACCGTGAAAGGAAAACCAGCCGCTTCACATTCATTTTTAAGAGTATCCATTCCTCTCACATCAAAACAAAGGTGTATAAAGCCCCAGTCGCCCCAAAAACGGTCTTTAAATATTTTTGTTGGTGTTCTATCAATGGCTTGAACTAATTCTATTTCAGTTGGGCCAAATAACTCTGAGAACGGTCCTTGACGGTCATTTTTGTGCTTTAATAATACCCTCCTATATTGCTTATCTCCTGATGGTATCCCTGAAAAGCAGTCAAATGATCCAGTCTCATCATAAACAACTGTATCGTATTCTAAAATATCTCTGTAAAGTTTTAAAGAGGCGTCTATATCAGAGACCCCAATTAATGCACCAGCTACGCCACCGCATTTTGAAGGATGTTTGGTTTCCATCAACCAACCAGAACCTTCTACAACATTAAATATATTACCGTTGGGATCTTGCACAAAAAAATTCAATTGACCAGTTGGTGTTTTTTCAACCTTACCAAGTAATTTTGCACCTTGTGACTTCATATGCTCATATGAAGCACTTACATCTTTTGATTTAATACGACAAACATATGTTCCTAAATCTCCTAATTGAATATCAAAGTTTGCTTTTTCAGTTGGTCTGCTGGTAAACTGCCAAATTTCAAATCCACCACCACCTTCCATTGAAATGGCTAGGGTAGCCGTTCTGCTGTGAACAGAATCTCCTGTGTATCTCGTCATCAATGGGGCTTCGGCTGCTTCTTCAAAAATTCTGACATCTGTACCAAACATTTGTCTGTACCATTTCCAAATTTCTTGAACGTCTGGTACACCAATTCCCATTTGTTGAATTCCACAGATTACTTTTTCCATTGTTGATAAGATTTTAAAGATGCAAATATAAAAAATTATTAGTTTGGATTAATAATTGATACTTTAGCCGACATATACAAGTGACTATTGTTTGTAATTGACAAGAACGATAGAGAATACTGCCGATTATATAGACCAATATTAGAAAATAATCTGTGTGAACGACATGTATTTATTTGTTTGATTATTAATATTTAATTTGATTTTAAAACATTTATGAAACGTATTTTAATTGCTTTTTTACTCTTTTGCTCGTCAAATCTTTTTAGTACAACAGTTGAACCCATTTTACCAGGCCAAATCACTGATTCACCCCAGTCCAAATTTGTAAACTATTCAGATATTAGTGGGGTTTATTTTCAAGATCAAGTATCCAGTTTTATCATTGACTTTGATAATGCTAAAGATTTTCAGTTAGTAATTGATGATTCAGTCTATAATATCCAAACGAATAGTCTGGTAAAAGTGTCAAACTTAAAACTTGGAGAAGGCAGTTTTGCATTGATGAAGGCAGGTATAAAGAGTAATAAAAAATCTTTTAAATATAGCCAGACGGAACCTTTAATAACGAATGATGCTGCAGTGTTTGGTATACTTCTAATTGTACTTGTCATAATTTTTAGAACTTCTGAATTACCGGCTTTTAAAAAGTTTTATGGTATTGTACCAGCCTTATTATTATGCTATTTTATTCCAGCTATTCTAAATTCACTAAATATCATATCATCAGATTTATCTAATTTATATTTTGTTGCTTCGCGTTATTTATTGCCGGCTAGCCTTGTTTTGTTATGTTTAAGTATCGATATACAGGGAATAAAAAAGTTAGGAGGTAAAGCGGTAATTATGTTTTTTGCGGCTACAGTAGGTATTATTATTGGTGGTCCGGTGGCATTATACTTAGTATCACTAGCTGCGCCGGAAGTCTTAGAAGGCGGTTTATGGCGTGGTTTGTCTACCGTCGCTGGTTCATGGATTGGTGGTGGTGCCAACCAAGCTGCTATGTTAGAGGTTTATCAGGCTTCTGACAAGCTTTTTTCTAAAATGATTATAGTAGATGTAGTAGTAGCAAATATCTTCATGTCAGTACTATTATTTGGTACTGGTCAAGATAAGAAATTGAATAAATTCTTTAAGGCTGATGATTCTGCTATTGAAGCATTGAAAGATAAGATGGAAAAGTTTCAAAAGAGTGTTGAAAAGGTATTGACTTTTAAATCTTTAGTTTATATGCTGGGTATTGTATTTTTTGTTGTTGGTATTTCTCATTTTTTGGCTGATACAATTGCACCAGGAATTGGTGGATGGTTAAACGAAATAAAAACCAATTCTCCTAAAACAGCGTTATTGTTGACTTCTTTTGGAAGTGGGTTCTTTTGGTTAGTTGTTTTTGCAACTTTATTTGGAGTTATTTTATCTTTTACTAAGGCAAGAAATTTTGAAGGTGTTGGTGCTTCTAAAATAGGTTCGCTGTTCTTGTATATTCTAGTGGCTACTATCGGAATGAAAATGAATATTGCTGAAATGATTCGTGATTGGGAAGAGTTTGCATATCTGTTTGCCATTGGACTTATTTGGATTGCCATTCATGCATTATTCTTATTTGTTGTTGCAAAAATCATTAAAGCACCATTCTTTTATGTGGCAGTTGGCAGCCAGGCTAATGTCGGTGGTGCAGCATCAGCTCCAGTTGTAGCAAGTGCGTTTAGCCCTTCATTAGCACCAGTTGGTGTTCTTTTAGCAGTTTTAGGATATGCTGTCGGTACATTTGGGGCAATATTATGTACCATCTTAATGCAGAGTATTTCCGTTTAATTCTATGAAAAAAAGTATTACAATCGTCTTTTTTGCTTTAATTAGTTTGTCTGTTCATGCGCAACTGCGTGTGAAAACATCTACCAATAATTTAGGAGATATTTTTGAAGCAAATGGAGCCGTAGTAACAGTTTTTGAGGTAGAGAATCCTTATTATAGTGATACCATACAAATTACTAATATTGAATCTTCATGTGGTTGTACAGCTATTATTTCTAAGGATCGGGTAGTTAACCCTAGACAAACTATTAGTTTAAAAGTATCGTATGACCCAAACAATAGAGTAGGGTTGTTTCAAAAAACGATTCACTTAGAAACATTGACAGGAGGACATGAAAAGAATAGTTTATATTTAAAAATAGTAGGAAATGTAATCGGCCAAAAAGAAGAAAAATTAGAAGTGCCTGTTGCCTTAATTGATTATAAAGTAGCACCCATTTATTTTTTTCCATTAACACCATTCGATTCTTCTTTTTTTGATTTAAACAGAATTATAGATTTTTCTAATGATATTACGTTTGAGATTGATTATTACAATTTTTCAACCGTTGGTATTGAAATTAGAATTAGAGACAAATCCTTAATTGAAGATTTCGAAATATTGGCCTCTTATTTAAAGAGGAAGTTGATCAACGAAATGCTAAAACGTCAGTATACAAATACCAATATTACATTTAAAGATCCTGTTTTTATTTATGATAATACAATCCCTTCATGGTCTGCAGCTCAAATTAAAGTGCACTCTGCTAAGTTTAATGACGATAATATTAAAGAAAGTATCATTAAACTGACCAATAAAAAAACAGTTAAAAAATCATATTTCGTTTTGGATTATAATTTTAATATTTATCCAACAAGTGAGCAATTGGTTGATTTAGTTAATTTCACATCTGTCAATACAAAACTATTTAAAAATGGAAAAATTCATTTAAACGCTGTTGTATATGTACCAGAATCTATGAAGCGAAAAACTGCAGTAAAAATGGCGAAATCGTTTAACAAAACATTTTACAAATACTTGAAAGAGAGCAGTGGGATTTCTAAAGATGAATTTAGAATTACATATGATACACTAGCCATACATGCAAATACGAAATACAAATTTCAGCTATATGATCCGGCAGATAAGGAAACTCCGACTGGTATTAAAGTAGTTGAAAAACCTGAAGAGGTAGTTGAACCATTGCTACCAACCTATAAGGCTGAGTTTTTCACTGCTAATGATGAATTAAAAGAAAATTCGATTCGGTTTAAGCAATTTTGGAATGCATTAACTGCATATGTAAATACTGGCAAAAATATACAAATTACTATTGAAGCTTCATCATCAAAGTATCCGAAAAAACCTTACGTCGACCCATATTTAGCAGCTAAAAATAAGGGTGATAAAGTTGCTGCCTTCTTAAAACGAAAGTTTTTTAAGGAAATAGGTCGAACATTAGATGTAAATGTGATTACGACAGTGCAAGGACCTGAATTCGAAACTAAAAACTTTACCCAGCCTATGTATTTTAAATATGAGTATATTAAACTGGTGCCGAATTATTTAAAACCAAGATATCTAGGACAATCTCCAATTAGACCAAAACCCTATATTGTTAATTATGATTATTATTATATTGGTATTGATGTGACGTCTTTAGTTTTCAAAAGGTTTGCCCAATACCTTGCTTACGAGATTCAAACCAATGGTTTTGTAGAAATTAGAACCGAGTCGTCGGCTTCAAATTTAATTGTTGATCAAAGAAAATCTAATGAATATTGGGCATATAGCCATTTAGAGATTAGCAAGGAAAGGTTATTTAACTATCTAAAAACGAAATTAATTGATCCGAATAGAGTAATTATTACAAATGAAAAAATTGTTGTTCAAGGAATCGATTATGATCCGAAAATACCTGTTGTTAGGTATCGAAATTTCCAATACGTGACCTTTGTTCCAAAAAAATATTTATAAAATGAGAAAAATAGTAATCCTAATCTTAACTTTTGTGCTAACATCAATAACGTTTGCACATAAGCATTATATGTCTATTGCCAATATGGAGTATAATTCTAAATTACGTCAATTAGAGGTTTCCCTTAAACTCACAGCGCATGATTTTGAGCATATTTTAGAAAGTCAATTTAACAGGAGAATTCATATTGATAAAGTATCAGATTCCAGTAAAATTGGGCAATTCATGATTTCTTATTTATCTGAAAATATTAAACTGTATTCAGGTAATACTAAGGCAGTCTTCAACTATGTTGGGAAGGAAGTGGATGTACGAGATCAATTATTCTTTTACTTTACGTTTACAAAGGTTTTAGACCCATCACACATTATTTTAGAGAATTCAATATTATTTAAACTATTTTCGAAACAACAAAATTTATTGCATTATAAGTATAAAGGACAAACTAAAAGTGTGACCTGTACTAACATAAACCCGAAAGGTGAGATCAAAAATGAGAATTAATAATATGAAAAACAGTATACTAGTATTTATTGCTTTATTATCAACAAACGTTTTGTTTGGACAAAATACTAATAAATTCAAACAGCTAAAAGAAGAGTTAGCAACACCAAACGTATACAGAACAGCTTCAGGTGCACCTGGGCATGAATACTATCAGCAAAAGGCAGATTATCAAATGAAAATCACGCTTAATGATGACAATCAAACTATTATCGGTGAGGAGGTAATAACATATACTAATAATTCCCCTGATGAATTAACCTATGTTTGGTTACAATTAGACCAAAATATGAGAGCCAAGGACTCAGATACAAAACTAATATCAAGCGGTGATATTGGTGGTTTAGCCATTAAAGGGAGCTTACAAAGACGTCTAGATTATGCAGAATTTGATGGTGGGTTTAAAATCACAAAAGTAGTGGACGGCAGTGATAAAGACTTATCATATGTTATTAATAAAACAATGATGCGTATCGATTTGCCAAATGTTTTGATGCCAAAAGGTAAGGTCACATTTAAAATTGATTGGTCCTTTTTAATTAATAACCGAATGGAAATTGGAGGCCGTTCAGGACTCGAATACTTTAAAGAAGAAGATAATTATTTATATACTATTGCACAGTTTTTTCCAAGAATGTGCGTTTATAATGATGTAGAAGGTTGGCAGAATAAACAGTTTTTAGGAAATGGTGAATTTACACTGCCATTTGGTGACTATTCAGTAGACATTACTGTGCCATCCGATCATGTTGTTTCTGCAACGGGAGTATTGACAAATGCTAAGAAAATATTATCAGCAGAACAAAATAAGCGTTTAGCTGCTGTCTCAGAAGATGCACCATCTTTTATTGTCACACCTGAAGAGGCAGTTGAGGCTGAGAAAAATAAGGCATCAGATACTAAAACATGGCGTTTTACAGCTAAGAATGTACGGGATTTTGCCTTTGCCAGTTCACGAAAATTCATTTGGGATGCGCAATTAGTAAAACAAGATTCAAGAGATGTGATAGCTATGTCATTCTATCCGAAAGAAGGGAATCCGTTATGGGAAAAATATTCAACGCGTGTGATTGTGCAAACGCTAAAGACTTATTCAAAACATACATTTGATTATCCATATCCTGTTGCCATTTCAGTGCATGCCAATAGAATAGGGATGGAGTACCCAATGATTTGCTTTAATGGAGGTCGTCCAAATCCTGATGGGACCTATTCTGCACGAACTAAATATGGAATGCACTCTGTAATTATTCATGAGGTTGGTCACAATTACTTTCCAATGATTATTAATTCTGATGAAAGACAATGGACATGGATGGATGAAGGTTTAAATACGTTTCTCCAATACCTCACCGAGCAAGAGTGGCAAAGAGATTATCCTTCAAGGCGCGGACCGGCGCATTTAATAGTGGATTATATGAAAGGTGATAAATCTAATATCGCTCCAATTATGACTAATTCAGAATCATTATTGCAATTTGGAAATAATGCCTATGGTAAGCCAGCAACAGCGCTAAATATTTTACGTGAAACGGTAATGGGGCGTGAGTTGTTTGATTTTGCTTTCAAAACGTATGCACAACGGTGGATGTTTAAGCATCCTACACCAGCAGATTTTTTTAGAACAATGGAAGACGCGAGTGGAGTAGATTTAGACTGGTTTTGGAGAGGTTGGTTTATGACCACTAACCATGTAGATATTGCATTGAATAATGTGTCTCATTTTCAAATTAATTCATTAAATGAGGATAAAGAGGTAGCATATAATGAAAAAGTAACTAATAGTACACCGGAAAATATCAGTACCTTAAGAAACAGAGAATCTATTAAACAAACAGAGAATGAGCGGACCCCGAGTTTAAATGATAAATATATTGGTCAAGATCCTAATGCATTGTCTCAAGCTCAAAAAATGAGAAATGAGACACAATTGGCTAGTTTGACAGACGAAGAAAAAGCATTACTAAATAAAGGATACGAATTTTATCAATTAGATTTTGAGAATATTGGTGGCTTGGTAATGCCAATTATTTTAGAGTTTACTTTTACTGACAATAGTAAAGAAGTGATTAGAATACCAGCAGAAATATGGAAAAGGAACAATTATAACGTATCTAAGGTATTTATGTTTGAAAAGACAGTCACATCTATTCAATTAGACCCGTTTATTGAAACTGCAGATGTTGAGACAAATAATAATGGATGGCCAGCACAAGTTAGTCCAAGTCGTTTTTCTATATTTAAAGAATATAATTTCGGACGATAACTAAAGGATCTATAACATGGCAAAATCTAAAAAACTAGCATTACATTGGAAAATCATAATTGGAATGGTGGCTGGTGTGCTCTTTGGACTATTAATGGTCAACTTTGAATCAGGACCAAAAATAGTGCAAGATTGGATTAAGCCCTTTGGTAAAATATTCATCAATTCGCTTAAACTTATTGCCATCCCTTTAATCTTAGCCTCATTAATCACGGGAATTACGGATTTAAAGGATATATCAAAACTCTCAAAAATGGGAGGAAGAACCATTGGTATTTATATTTTAACAACAGTTTTTGCAGTGTCTGTGGGTCTTGTTTTGGTGAATATTGTAAAGCCTGGAAAAGCGATTACTGAGGAGACCAGAACAGAATTAGTAGCCAACTATTCTGGCGATACTCAAAAATATAAAGAAGAGGCTGAAAGGCAAAAAGATGCTGGTCCATTGCAAGCACTTGAAGATCTTGTTCCAAGTAATATATTTTCAGCCGCTACAAGTAATCGAAACATGCTCCAAATTATATTCTTTGCCGTGTTTTTTGGTATTTCATTGGTACTAATCCCTGAAGAGAAAGGTAAGGTAGTTAAAGAGTTTTTTAGCGGCGTTAATGAAGTTATTCTAAAGATGGTCGATTTAATCATGTTAGCGGCTCCATACGGCGTATTTGCATTACTAGCAGCATTGGTTGTAGAAGCCCCAAAAGCAGATTTATTTATAGCCCTAGGCTTTTATGCCATGACAGTTGTACTTGGTTTATTAGTGATGATTGGTTTATACATCATCATCATGCGAACCTTTACCAAAAAATCACCACTTTTCTTTCTGAACGGAATAGCTCCAGCACAATTATTGGCTTTTTCTACGAGTTCAAGTGCAGCCACCTTACCTGTAACTATGGAAAGAGTGACAGAACATTTAGGGGTAGAAGAAGAGGTGTCTAGTTTTGTTTTACCAATTGGAGCGACTATTAATATGGATGGCACAAGTTTATACCAGGCCGTAGCAGCTGTATTTATTGCACAAGCATTTGGTATGGATTTAACATTGGGTACCCAATTAGGAATTATAGCAACTGCTACTTTAGCGTCAATAGGCAGTGCTGCCGTACCTGGCGCTGGCATGGTCATGTTGGTTGGTGTATTGGGGTATGCTGGCATACCCGAAGCAGGTTTGGCCTTAATATTTGCTGTTGATAGACCACTGGATATGTGCCGTACAGTTGTAAACGTAACTGGAGACGCTACAGTGTCTATGCTGGTAGCTAAATCTGTTGATAAATTGGGAGAACCCAAAGTGAAGGAATGGGATGATGATTATCCGAAGGGGTAGTTTATGAAAGGTTGATCGGATGAGAATGTGTTATACATGATGTCTTGAAAGGTGAATTCTGCATAAATAAAGTATTCTTGGCTCTATCCAATTACATCTTACTTTCTTAATACTATTGAACAATAATTGTATCAAGTATACCATTTTTTCCAAAATCAAGTATATAAGTACCAGCAAGCTCAGTTCGAAACTGATAAGTTGTAGATTTGGGTAGTGCTGCTTGAAAGCAAAAATTATCGCAAGGGTCGTTTTCTATATTGATATTTATTTTCCAATTGTAACCATCCTTGACCTCTTCAAAGGATTCAAAGCTTTGGCAACCGTTTGAAGTATGATACGACACATCAATAATCGTATTTTTACCAGTTGAAATAGTATCAGGTGAGCTCACAGAATGCACTGTTCCATATACTATGAAATAATCATCACACTTATCCTTTTTGCAACCAACAACGGAAAATAATGAAATTAAAACAAGGTATATGAATATTGTTTTCATTGAACTAATTTAACAATTGATGAATTTAAGGGCCGCATGGTTGCGTCTTAGTATGTCAAAAAAGTTTTTTCAAAAATGCATAAAATAAAAATCATTTTGTATAATTAAGGAAGAATAAGACGCATAGACATAACCAAATTCTTTTGTGAATGCCTATCTTCAAAATAATTTAGATGTTTGCATAATGAATTCTCTTAAAAGTTATTCTTTCTTAGTTTTAGTTGCAAACTTTATTTGTATTCAAGCGATTTCGCAAAAAATTACACATCATTATTATAAGTATGGTGTAGAGGAGGGACTTCCAAGTTCGGAAGTATATGAAGTACTAGAAGATAAAAATGGTTATACATGGTTTTGCACAGACGCAGGGGTGTCTCGGTTTAATGGTTACAAATTTGAAAATTTTCATACAATTGATGGGTTAACAGACAATAACGTATTCCATATGTATGAGGATTATAAAGGGAGAATCTGGTTTTTACCCTACAATGGTCATTTATGTTATTACGATAAAGGGAGCATATACCCTTATGAGTTTAATCATAAGATTAATGATGTTATTTCGGAAAAGTGGATTAGGTCAATTGCCGTAGATTCGAATGAAACCATCCATTTTGTAGGACCTAGATATGCATACGGTTCAATAGATAAATTCGGTAAACTAGATTATCAATTTTATAGTAATAATGATATTGGAACTGTATCATATTATCAAAATAGTGAAGATTTATTGGTTTACGGTTTAAAGCCAAGTGGAGAAAGCACCAGTGACCTATTCATAGATAAAAATCAAAAACATATACTTAATTATAGAGATACTGAAGTGTATAAAAGGGTGATATGTCAATATCAATTATATGATGGGCAATTTCTTTTTTTTATTGGAGATAAATTATGTTTTAAGAATAAAAATGGCTTAAAAATATTACCATTTGAGAAATTAATATTGAATATATATATTGATTCAAAAAAACAAGTATGGCTGAGTTTTATAAACAATGGGATTAAAATTTATAAAAGTGTTGATGACATTTTTACTGGCAAAAAACCAATAAAACACTTGTTTGACGATAAAAATGTGTCAGGAATTTATGAAGATAATTCAAAGGGTGTTTGGTTAGCTGTGCAAAATGATGGTGCATATTATATACCGAACATGAATATTGAAGTATATAAGTTGAGCAATACTGAATTAACAAATAGAGTGTCAAGTCTTCATAAAAATGCTAATAATGATGTTTTTGTAGGGACTTTTAATAGTCAAATCTATCAGATTACCGAGAATGAACTTCCTAGACTAATGTTTAAGAATGTTCTGATAAACAATGGTTCCATATTTGATTTTTCAATAGATGTTAATAGTGATGGGGGGGTGTATCCTAGAGTCTCAAAAAAAATCATTTCTAAAGATGGAGCTGTGTGGATTAAAAAGCGTAATTATTTTTATAAAGTTAAAGATGCGAACATTCTTTTTTCTTCTGATAGTATTTTAGGTAAAATAATGATTACTGATATTTTTGAAGACTTTGAAGGTCGAATTTGGGCAGCTGGGAATGATAACTTATATATATATGATAAAAATAGCTTGTCAACTGTTTCTGAAAATTCAGGATTATTTCAAAAACAAATCTCTGCAATAAATCAGCTTTCAAATGGTAAAATGTTGGGGGCAACCTCAGGAAATGGATTACTGATTTGGTCAGGAATAGAGGATGATGTTGTTAATATTACTAAGAAGGATGGATTACTTAGCAACACTGTTAGGAATGTTTATATTGATAAAGATGATGATGTCTGGTTGTCAACTCCAAAAGGAATCAGTAGATTGAGTTTTAATTCAAAGGGTGGATATACAATATTTAATGTGACAACTAAACATGGTCTCCCCAGTAATGAGGTAAATAATATAACTTCTGTGAATAATATCATCTGGATTGCAACAAATAAGGGACTAGCCAAATTTGATAAGCATACTATTGGGAAAAATACAATTGCACCACGTGTACATTTTGAAAAAGTAATGATTAATGAAGAGGTAGCAACTATTCAATCAACATATAACTTAGGATATAATCAAAATTTTATTGAATTTAGTTATGTTGGTTTGTCATACAGTGAAGATGGTAATGTTCGCTATAGGTATTGGTTAGAAGGAATTGATAAGCACTGGATAGAAACTAAAACTAGATTTGTAAGGTATCCATTGTTATCAGAAGGGGATTATATTTTTCATATCCAGGCTGCTAATGAGGGTGGAGTTTGGAGTGAAACTAAATCTATTTCAATTAAAATTAATCCCCCTTACTGGAAAACTATTTGGTTTATGGTATTATGTTTAATTGCATTTATAGGGTTATTGGTTCTTATAATTAAACAAAGAGAAATCAAACGCCAAAAAGAAATGACTGCTAAAAAAATATTAGAGCATGAAAAGTTACAAACCGTTAGTGCAGAGCTAAAAGCATTAAGGTCTCAAATGAATCCACACTTTACTTTTAATACTTTAAGTGCCATTCAAACTGCAGTAAATAATTCGGACAAAACCAAAGCTTCAAAATATATTGGTGACTTTTCAAAACTGATAAGAAAAGTACTGGAAAATTCAAAACATCCTTTTATTTCTTTAGCTGAGGAATTGGAAATGCTTAAACTATACATAGAATTAGAATATTTAAGGTTTGGAAATAAATTTGTCTATGAAATTATTGTTGATGAAAAATTGGATCTGAGCTATCATGAAATACCGACCATGGTTATTCAACCATTTGTTGAGAATGCCATTTTACATGGCCTGGCACCAATTAAAAATAATGATGGTATTTTAAAGTTAACAATAACACTAGAAAGAAAAACAATTTATTGTTTTATAGAAGATAACGGGATAGGTAGAGAGGAAGCATTGAAGATTAAAAAACGAAAAGGGTTTGCAAAAGATTCTATGGCAACAAGGATTACTGAAGACAGAATTAGACTTTATAAAAAGAAAATGAAAAAGGATTTTTCGGTTAATATTATTGATTTAAAAGACCATTTAGATCATGGAAAAGGAACCAGGGTTGAATTAGCCTTTCCAGTATAAAAAAACAAGAAATGATAAGCGCAGTAATAATAGATGATGAAGACCATTGTAGAGAAAATTTAAGAACTATAATAAATTCAAATTTCAATGACATTCAGATTGTTGGTGAGGGAAATTCTGTTGAATCCGCAACTAAAGTAATTACAGATACAGCTCCTAATGTGGTTTTTTTAGATGTAGACCTTTCAGATGGAAGTGGGTTTAATGTTTTGGACAATATTGAGTCTTTGAATTTTCACGTCATTTTTATAACTGCTTTTAACGATTATGCCATTAAAGCTTTTAGATATAACGCCCTCGATTATTTATTAAAACCAATTGACATTGAGGAATTAAAAAATGCAATATCAAAAATTCAAGAAGTTGATAATAAACAATTAATAACCAAGGAAGAAGTGAAGGAATTGATTGCTAATTTATCAAGGACTGAGGAGGACAAAAAGCTAATTATAAAAGATAAAAATTACAATTATTATATCCGAATTGGTGATATTATTAGGTGCGAGGCAGATGGCAATTACACAACAATTTATTGTGAAAATCATGACAAAATTGTCGTTTCTTATCCTTTAAAAAAATATGTTTCTTTATTACCAACATCAATATTTTTTAGAGTGCATCAATCTAATTTAATTAATTTAAATCAGGTTAAAAAGGTACTAAAAGAGGATGGAGGACTAGTGGTAATGAATGACGAGAGTAAAGTTCTCATAGCACGTAGAAGAAAAGATTCTTTTTTTGAAGCAATGAAAACAATAATCGCATAAAATTTCAGTGTTTTTTTTTGGACGGTAAAAGAGTTTCTAAATTCTTTTCACCTTGTTTTTAGCCAAATACTCAACCAAATTGACCAAATGTGAAAGCAGACTATCCAATGGTCATTTAATTAATTTATTCTTTCTTTTCATACATAGCTTTATGGAAACTAAAAATATATTTTATGAAAAATAAAACATTAAAAATAAGCTTGTTGTTATGTTTTGTAGCAATTTTTTCAACCAACTTATCATTCAGTCAAGTAGTATTTACTGAAGATTTCACCCCTTCAAATAGCTGTACTAGTCTAGCAAATGCATTTTATCTTGGTTGCTTGCCTGATTGGATTTCTACCTCAGGTAGCCCGAGTATTAATACTGGTTCTATAATACCATTTAATGGTGATTATGCACATGGCTATATAAAAGCACGAGATGATTTTAGTGGACCGACAGAACAACGATCAGAGAGTATAGCGTTAAATAATTTCACATTTATGCAAGGTGTTACTTATAAGATTACATATAGAGTTCAAATTAATGCTAACTTGCATCCTTCTAAGTACCATCATGCTGAATGGGTTCTTACTAATGGATTACAAAATCAAACGGGAGGATACCTTTCACCTCAGGAACTTCTTCCTCCACTTCCAGCGAATCAGATTATTAATAGTCCAGTGAACTCAACTAGCGGAACATGGGTAACGAATACACATGAATTTACACCTAATGCTAATTATGGTCAATTAACGTTTAGAAATTATATATTTTATACAAACGCACATGGTGGGGTGACTACTGGAGATTGGTATTTAGATGACTTTAGGATAGAAATATTATGTCCAATAATTACAGATGATGAATATTATTCTTGTGGAGAAGATTTTCCAACTATTTGTCCAATTGGAACTGATGCAAATACAACCTGGGCTTATAATGCTGGAACAACAATGAACTTAGTACATACAGGTGCTTGCTTTACACCAACACAGCCTGGAGATTATGTTCTTGTTAATAGTGGTGAATGTTACTCTACAACTACTTTTACTATTATTGATACATGTGCACCTTGTAATGCAGATTTTGAATTACAAATATTTAATCAAGGGAATGGTATGTATGGTATTACGCCATTACTAACTGATCCCAGTGTTAGTTTTGTATATATGGAAGTCCTTCAAAATGGAGGAGTGGTAGCACAAAGTTCAACACCTTCAAGTTTTGTATTACCCGCCGGGTCCTATACAATTTGCATTGTAGTGCGTAATAATTGGACGGGTGAAGTCTGTCAATACTGTCAGGATTTCTGTATTGGAGAAACAACAGATTTTGAATGGGATGGAATAGAACGAGCTAGTGAGTGGGAAAGAGAATCAGAAAGCAGATCTAATGAAATTCAAAGTGAGGTTAAATCAGAGGAGTTTAAAGGGAAACAACTTGAAAAATATTTAAAGCCTATTATTACACCGAACCCATCAAATGGAGAGTTTGTCATTTCATCACTGAAGACAAAAACTAAAATGGTAGCTATTGAGGTATATGATATGAATTCAAAACTAGTATACTCTTTAAATTCAATTCAAAATAAAAACCGTGTAAGTGTTGATTTAAAAGATCAGCAATCTGGGATCTACATAGTAAAAATTGTAAATTCAGATGGTTCCATGAATCATCAGAAAGTAGTTGTCGGAAAATAGTACTGTAATAAACTGAATATTCAATTAGTTAATGAGAGGCTGTCTGGAAAGTAATTTTCAGACAGTTTTGTTTTAAAAGGTAACGAAATAGGTATTATTGATAAGGTTCTAGAACAGAGAAAGAGCATGGTAAAAGCTGGTATTATTTAGAGGCAGCTGAATCAAGTTCAATGCAGCGCTTCATGTCTAGTCATTCTTTTAGTGACATGGTCAGATCCCGATAACTATCGGAATGAACCTATGAATTTCTGGTTATGAACCCGACGATTTGATTTACCAATGATTTTACTGGAGTTTCAGAATTTTCACATTGCGCTAGCTACCATTTGGATCCTTCTGAATACATTCGAAAGCAAAAAGGGTAACTGCTGAATTTAACTGAATATGGAATAATTAGAATTGTCAAAGAGTAGAGGTGCCTTATGAACTCTAAGCCAAAACACCTAAAAATAAAACATAATAGAGCTTTCGTGTGCTCTCAGGCCTGAATTAGATAGTTCCGAAATACCATGATCATAACTATATTGGATTTTAAAATTTGGCCTCTCTATGCCAATGCCTATAATAATGGCATCTGAATTTCTGGTCCAGACTCCGAGTGTAAATATTTTGTATTGCATATTTAATCCAACAATTAAAGATTGAAACTGATCCTGATTCGTCAACAAAGCATTAGGACTCAAAGAAAATTTATTGTTTAAATTAAATTTAGCTCCTGCATGAACTGTAGTCATGATTGGAAGTTTGTCAGGAGTTTTCAAAAATGAGTAGTTTGGTCTATTGATATGCTTTAAAGTGAATCCCGCAAAAAGATGTTCAGAAACGATTGCAATACCTGAGTTAAGATTAAAAAAACTTGTTGTTATCCAACCATTTTTATTTATGGAGCCTATTGGTTCTATTGGTTCAATGAGGACACCTATCGGGCTCGTAAGTCCTGCAAATGTTTGCTTGTTCCAATTTTTCCAGTTGTATTGCCATCCAGCTTGAAACCCTAAAAGCAAAGTGTACTTTTTTGATAATTTTTGGTGGTATGAGTATGTTAAGTTTATTGCATTAGCAACAACGAAATAATTTTCAGTTACATTATTTGTTAATTGTAAAGCCAGCCCTCCATGTAGTTTTCTAGCATACCAATCTGCTGACAAATTACGTGCTACAAACTTAGGGTTAGAATTGTAATGATGTCGTCTAGAATTATACCCTATTCTAAGGCGATCATAATTTTGACCTGCAAATGCAGGGTTTAATTCAATTGGATTATTGTAAAATTCACTGAATGGAATATCTTGTGTCAATCCAAAATTGGAAGATAATGAAATGATAAGGAAGATGAAAAGCAATAATTTCATAGTTGATTATTATATTTATTTCCCTATAAATAAAACAATCCAACGTTTGTAAAAGTTACAGATTAACATTCATCAATTTTATTATTGGTTACAAAACAAGCATAAACTTGAACTATTACATAGTTCTACTTCTTAAATTGGTCTGAAATGAGCTATTTTCATTCATGTAGGTAACAATGTTATAATTATTTCCAAATTATTTTATCGACTTAAATTATTTTAAAACAAAGTGTTACACCTTTTGTTGTTGGATGTTGGTAAAACAATATAGTACTTTGTATTGCATAGTACTATATTGTTTTGTATGTTTGTGCCGTAAATGAAATACAATGAAAGTAGATAATACAAAAGCACAAATGCGAAAGGGGATACTGGAATACTGTATTTTGATGTTATTGTCGAAAAACGAAGCCTACCCGTCTGAAATAATAGATCGGCTAAAAAAGGCAAAGTTAATTGTGGTAGAGGGTACAATTTATCCTTTACTAACTCGACTGAAAAATGCAGAACTTCTATCGTATAAATGGGTAGAATCAAGTTCAGGTCCTCCTAGAAAATATTATACCATAACCGAAAAAGGAACGGTTTTTTTAAATGATTTAGAAAGTACATGGGGAGAATTAGCGTATGCAGTTCAATCCATTCAAAAAATAAAATAAAAGTAATGAATAAGACAGTAACAGTAAATATTGGTGGTTTTTCATTTGTAATAAACGAACAAG
>JBGCFR010000072.1:0-14775 GCA_045107045.1 Crocinitomicaceae bacterium | reverse complement strand
TACTTATTCAGTTACTTTGACAAAAAATGGTTGTTCATCAACTGATCAAATGATAGCAAGTTACATTTCTCCAGCCAGTGTTGACCTAGGTGTTGACCAAACCATTTGTCAAGGAAATACTGTTAATTTGGATGTGACAAGCCCTTCTGCCACATATTTATGGTCAAATGGTTCAACTAATCCAATTATGTCTATTTCTCAAAGTGGAATCTACTCGGTAGAATTAAATCACTATTGTGGTATGGTTAAAGACACAATTGAGGTAATAGTTAATGCTCTTCCAACGGTTAATTTGGGTAACGACACTACTTTGTGTAATGGTGAAACTCTAGCATTGGATGCAACCGAATTAGGAGCCACGTATAGCTGGCAAGATGGCTCAACCAATCCTACCTACTCAATTAATCAAGCAGGGACATATTCAGTTACATTGACAAAAAGTGGTTGTTTATCAACCGATCAAATTGAAGTTAACTATAGTACTCTTTCTGTAGAGTTAGGGAATAATATTATTTTATGTGAAGGAGAAACAACCAACTTAAACGTGCAATCAACTCCAAATACTTCATATTTGTGGCAAGACGGAAGCCAGTTAAGTAGTTTTCTTGTTACTATACCTGGCATATACTCCGTCACACTTAATGAGGCTGGCTGCTCGGTAAGTGATTTTATTGAGGTTGAATATGAAACTTTGAATAAGCAAATTAGCTATTTATCAAAACCTTTTTGTGGTTATGCTGAACTAAATCTTTCAGCAAATCCAATTAGTAATACTGGAAGTACAGTAACAGATATTCAATGGACAATTGATAATAACAGACTTTATGGACATAATATTGAAACAGAGCTTAAGTCCGCTGGTGTTTATCAAGTTGAGTTTTCTGCAGTAAGTGCTTCTTGTTTGATTGATACTCTAATTCAAGTTATTGTAAGTAATTATAGTGTACCTAAACCTAATTTTAGTGTTTCAAATTATAAGCCTGCTATTGAAGAAGAACTTGTAGTTAGAAATTTTACTGATAACGCTACCTCATATATTTGGAGTTTTGGGAATGGTGATGAATCAGATATGTTTGAGCCAGAATTTTTTTATCAGAATTCAGGAACTTACAAGATAAATTTGACAGCTTTAAATGATAATTGTGAAAGCAGTATTAGTCAAATTGTAAAAGTGGAAGAACAACTAATCTATTATATTCCCAATGCATTTTCTCCTGATGGTAATCAATTTAATGAAACTTTTAAACCAGTTTTTTCTTCTGGCTATGATGTATATAATTATGAACTCAGAATTTTTAATCGTCTCGGTGAATTAGTATTTATTTCTAATGATTCCAACGTAGGTTGGGATGGTCTTTATAATGGCGCACAAGCAGAAAATGGCACTTATATATGGCAAGTTTTATTCGGCCAGGAACATAGGGCAGGAAGAATTGCGGATAGAGGAACAGTGACTCTTCTACGTTAACTTTGTACTAGTCTCAAATATTTAAGGAAATAGTTTAGTGAACTGTAGTGATTGTTGATACTTCTGAAATTATGTTTAACTTATTAAGTGTATCTTCGTAACTAATGCATAGGTGTTTAATTTTCTTTGGGTTGTTCTTTTGTGCAGTTGCTTACAGTCAGCCGTTTAATAATGTAATGTTGTTAAACGGACAAGATGATTATATTGAAATCCAAAGTAATTTTAGCACTTCATTTTCGAACGAAATAACAATTGAAGCTTGGATAAAGCCTTGTGCAATTAATGGTCATAGGATAATTCTTTCTAAATGGCATTGTGTGGGAAACAATAATCAATTTTACTTTACAATTCTTGATGGTAAATTAAGGTGGGCTTGGGACAATACAAGCTGCAATGATGGGGCTAATTTTTATGAGACTTCTCCAGTTGTGCAAGCAAATATTTGGCAGCATATAGCTGTTAGACACACTACCACTGGTGTAACATTATTTTTAAATGGAAATCCGGTTCCTGGGTCTCTAATTCAGGGAAGTTATAGCAACATGTCAAGTGTTTCAGAACCTTTACGAATAGGTATATATAAAACATTAACAGGTTCTTGGTTTGGGTCATATTCAGGACTAATGGATGAGTTAAGGGTTTGGGATTACGCACTATCAAATGCCGATATTCTCAACAGGTATGATGTACCATTGGCTGGTAGCGAAGCAGGTTTACAAGGCTATTATAATATGGATATATCGGGTTCAGGACCAGGACTTGTGGTGCCAAATACATCTGCAATTGCCATATCTGGAGGATTTCAAACAAGCGGACTTTCAGTCAGCAACGGAAATTCACCTTCATTTTTTAACCAGATAAGCGGCCAAACAGACCCATTTTTAGGAAATGATACAACTCTTTGTATTGGCGAAACGCTTACTCTATCCGGGCCAAATTTAGGAGGAACTTACGTTTGGCAAGATGGAAGCACAGACTCCGTTTTTACGGTTACTCAAGGTGGCACCTACCATGTTAATGTTTCTGTGAGTTGCGAAGTATATACAGATACAATTGAAGTAGCTTATACACCAATGCCACAGTTTAATTTAGGTAATGATGTATTGCTATGTCAAGGTGAAACGTTACTATTAACAAGTCCAACCATACCCGGAATTACAGATGTTGTATGGCAAGACTCCTCTTTAAATAGTACCTTTTTAGTAAATCAGCCCGGTACCTATAGTTTATCAGCGTATATTGGAGGTTGTGCAGGGTCAGATACAATTGAAGTTGCTTACTCAACTTTATACTTGAACCTAGGACCTCCCGACACTACACTATGTGCCCCAGAAGCAATTACGTTTAATATTGCTCAACCGAATTCTGTATACTTATGGCAAGATGGATTTCTTGGAAGTGAGTTGACGGTTACTGATCCAGGTTTATATATTGCAACTGTAACAGATAATTATTGCCAATTAACAGATTCAATACTGATAAATGTGAGTAGTATTAATGCAAATTTTGACTTTATTCAAAATTCAGAATGCGGAGAATCAAAAGTTAATTTCAATGATTTATCCTCTGTTAACAACGATTTTATAGTTAGTCGGGATTGGTACATAGATGATTCGAAAAGTATGAGCGGTTTTATGCCGTCATATTCTTTTAAGGAGGAAGAATTATACTCAGTTAGATTAGTGATAACTTCATCAAATGGATGCCAAAAGGAGAAAAGTAAAGATATTGATATTCTCATTCTTCCAATTCCTAAAATTAATTTTGAAATTAACCCTGCTCAACCTAAAAGAGATGAAAGTATTAGCTTTACACCATCACCACTAACTTTAAATTCCTATGAATGGGATTTTGGGGATGGAACAGCTTCGTCTGAAATACAAGTCAACCATGTTTATTCTGATGCTAAAAAATTTAGAGTTGAGTTAGAAGTTACTGATGATTTTTGCTCAAATACTATTATTAAATACATTAATATAAAACCATCACTAGTATATTATATTCCTAATGCATTTACTCCTAATAAAAATATGATTAATCAGTTTTTTACTCCTGTTTTTTATTCAGGATTTAATCCGTATAAATACCAAATGACAATATTTAATAAATGGGGTGAAGTTGTGTTTGTTTCACTAAACGCAGCCCTAGGATGGGATGGGACATATAATGGACAAAGTGCAAAAGATGATGTTTATTTATGGAAAGTAGAGTTTATTAATACTGAAACAAGTGAAAAAACAACAGATTATGGCAGTGTTACTATTATTCATTAACGCCATTTTACTCTAAAGAAATTATCATTTTTCTTATAATGTTTTGGAATAATGTTGAGAATCTCTTGCCTAAGTGCATCTATTAAGCCTTCCTTTATAAAAGTGTTGTGATATACTATGCTTACCTCTCTTACAGGAACAGGTTCCTTAATCGGCCTAAAATTAATATCATTTTTGTTTAAACTCAATTCAGGTAATAATGTAAAACCATTATAGTAAGAAACCATTCTCTTTACTGATTCAATAGAGCTGCTATTAAAGTAAATCGATTTTGATTTTTTTTGTTCTTCGGTTAAACACAAGTTTAATACCTGATTTCTAAAACAATTTCCTTTGTCTAGTAGCCATAAGTCACCTTCTTTTTGAAGGTCACTTTTATCTACAGTTTTATGTTTTAGCAAGGGGTGATTTTGGGATCCGTAAAATACAAACGGTTCATAGTATAGAGGAATTTCATTTATATATACCTCATCAATAGGAGTGACAATAATGCCTAAATCAAGACTATCTTTTTTTAAACTTTCAATAATATCTTCACTTTTTAATTCAGTTATTTCAAGAATTGTGTTGGGGTATTTTTCAGAAAAATGACTAACGAATAAAGGTATAAGGTATGGTGCAATTGTTGGGATAACCCCAATTTTAAATCGACCAATAATATTATCTTTTTCATGTCCAACTAATTGTTTTAAACCAGCTACTTCAGCTAAAATTTTTCTAGCTTTTAATATGATTTGTTCACCAGCTGTAGTTGTTTTTAAAGGGTTCTGTTTTCTATCAAATAAAATAACTCCTATTTCATCTTCTAGTTTTTTTACTTGAATAGTGAGTGTAGGCTGCGTAACAAAGCAATGTTCTGCAGCTGTTACAAAATGTTTGTGCTTGTCTAATGCTACTATATATTCAAGTTGTTGAAGTGTCATATTGATATTTTCTATGAATATACTAAAAGTATTGACACTATAAAACGCTAGATTAAAAAAGCATGAATTTTTTCAAATAAATACAACTGACAATTGGATTAGATAGCTTAAAAATTAGATTAATTCAAGGTTTTAAACTAACTGTTGAATTTGACAAAGTGAGAAATAATAGCCTTGTTTTGCAATCAATGCATCATGGGTACCAACTTCTACAATTTTTCCTTTCTTCAAAACAATAATCTGATCAGCATTTCTAATAGTACTTAAGCGGTGAGCTATAACTAGTGAAGTTCTATTTTTCATTAAATTATTTAGCGCTTCTTGCACCACTTTCTCTGACTCTGTGTCGAGTGCTGAGGTAGCCTCATCAAAAATCATAATCGGAGAATTGGCTAAAATCGCTCTGGCTATACTTATTCTTTGTTTTTGCCCTCCAGATAGTTTTCCACCTCTATCACCAATATTGGTATCATATCCATTTTCTAATTCAGAAATAAATTCATGCGCATTTGCAATTTTAGCTGCTTCAATTACTTCCTCAGGTGTCGCTGAAGGTTTTCCAAATGAAATATTATAGCTAACGGTATCATTAAAAAGAACAGATTCCTGTGATACAATACTAATTAATTGCCTTAATTCCTTTAATTTAAAATCTTTGACATTAACATTGTCAATATTAACAGACCCTTTTTTGACATCATAAAACCGAGGAATCAAATCTGAAATTGTTGATTTCCCACTGCCTGATTCGCCCACTAAAGCGACAGTCTGTCCTTTCCTTAATTGAAAAGATATGTTATTTAAAACGGTCTGATCTTTATAGGCAAAATCAACATTTTTGAAAGTGACACTTTCTGAAAAAGTATGCGCTGCTTTTGACTTATCGGGCTCAACTATTGAATCTTGAATGTTTAAAATTTCATCAATTCTATCTAATGATGCCTCCGCTTTCTTAAAACTTGTAATACCATTGGCGACACCGCCAATTGGTCTAAGCAGTTGAGAAAAAATGATAATAAACCCCATAAATTCTTCTCCTGAAAGATCGCCTTTTTCTTCCAAAATAAGCTGTCCTCCAAACCAAACTATACTTACCATAATGACAGCACCTAAAAATTCATTTAAAGGAGAGGCAAGATCCTTTTTTCTAAATGCTTTTGTTGATAATGCTTGATGACGGAAGTTTTCTTTAGAAAAGCGCTTTAATATTGTTTTTTCGGCACCAAAAGCCTTAATAATTCTAACACCACCAATGGCCTCTTCAATTAATGAAACCACATAACCCATTTTTTCTTGGCCTTGAACTGAGGTTCTTTTTAAGCTCTTACCAATTCTTGATATTAAAAAACCACTGACCGGAAGCAGAATTAAGGAAAACAACGTTAAAGGAACACTGATATAGAATAAAACGGTTAAACTAATAATGATAGCAATTGGCTCTCTAAAAATAATTTCAAGTAAATATACAACTGCCACCTCAATTTCACTTAAATCGCTTGTCATTCTCGAAAGTAAATTTCCTTTTCTTTCCTCACTGTGATAAGCAATTGGTAATTCAATCGACTTTTTAAATAGTTTTTCTCGTAAATCCCTAACTACGGCCATTCGCATGTATGACTGATGAAATACTGCAAAATAGCGGAATAAGTTTTTAAGAAAAAAAGCTATAATTACTGCAATACAAACAAAAAAAAGTGCCCCTTTTGGGTCCGAATCTATAAGATATTGACCCATTTCATAATCATACAAATCGCTAAAATAATTCTTTAATCCGTCTTTTGTTTCCCAATTAGGCTTAGTCATTTCGGTAATGACTTCAAGATCTTTAGGCTTAAAAATGAGGTTTAAAAATGGAATGAATAGCAGAAGAGAAAGTAGATTAAAAATGACGTAAAAGAAATTACTTACAATGGTCAGGTAGGCTGCCTTTTTTTGACTAAATGCCAATTTAAAAATCTGAGTAAATCCTTTCACAGCCGTAAAGGTAACTAATCTGCAAATAATTTAATGCTTTCAGAAGCCTTCAATCTAATTTTTGTACTTTTGTGGTATGAGTACTTTACGTCAAAGAAAAATTAATGCTGTTCTTGAAAAAGAATTAGGAACTGTATTTCGTGAAGAGAGCAGATCTTTTTGTTTGGGTGCTATGGTAACCGTAACGCAAGTAAATATTTCACCTGATATGACTTATGCCAAGGTGTTCATAAGTATTTTTGGGGGGTCTGAATCTATTGACAAAGTTTATAAGCATATTAAAGAACATGGTGGTTACATTAGGAAAATAGTTGGGAACAGACTCGCAAAGACACTTCGAAGAATTCCCGAATTTGATTATAAAATTGATAATTCGCTAGATTATGCTAACGAAATTGACGAATTGTTAAAAAAGAAGTGAACACGCCCTTTTTTATAGCAAAACGTTATCTTTTCTCAAAGAAATCACAAAATGTAATTAATGTAATTTCTGGTATTTCGATATTTGGCATCACTATAGCTACTGCAGCAATGGTTATCGTTATTTCCGCATTTAATGGTGTTGAGGGGCTTGTAATTTCTCTGTTTAATGCCTTTGAACCGGATTTAAAAATTGAGTCAAAAATTTCTAAAACGTTTCCATCCAGTATTGTACCGCAATCTATTTTACAGGATGAGGCTTTAAAGCACCATTCTAAAACAATTGAAGAAACCGTTATTTTTAAGCATTATGATCAATTTGCGTTTGGAAAAATAAAAGGAGTTGAATCAGATTATCTTCAAATGGTTGATATGCCAACACAAATGCTGGAGTCAAGTGTAGGATTTGATGGAAGTACTTTAATTAAGGATGGTTATAACTTTGGATATGCGGGCTATATATTGTTCCAGAATTTAGGTGGATATATCTATGATATTCCAAATGAATTTGAATCACTAACAGTTTATTCACCTAAACGAAATGAGAAAATAAATAGACGGAATTTAAATGCTTTTAAAACGACCAGTGTGCCTGTGGCTGGTGTTTTCTCATTTAATAATAAAGTCAATGAAAACTATATTATTATTCCATTTGATATGGCGAAAGAGATGCTTGCATACCAAAATGATATTTCGTCAATTGAATTGGCTTACACAGAAGGAGTTGATTTGAAAGAAAAACAAACAGAACTAAAAGCGATTTTAGGATCAGATTTTTATGTAAAAACAGCTTATGAGCAAAATGAATTGATTTATAAAACAAGCAAAAGTGAAAAATGGATGGTGGTAGTTTTGCTTGGATTCATTTTTTTTCTTGGAACTTTCACTATGGCAGCATCAATTACCATGTTAATTCTTGAAAAACGGCAAAACATTTTTACACTTAACGCTTTGGGAGCAAATGGCTCACAACTTCGAAATATTTTTTTTTATGAAGGCCTATTAATTAATGGTATTGGAATTATTGTTGGGTTATTATTAGGTGGATTGGTAGTGTATTCACAACAAGAATGGGGATGGCTAAAAATGGATGGAGGTATGGTAGAAAACTTTCCGGTTGCTATGAAATTTACAGACATATTTTTAATTTTGGGAATCACCACAATAATTGGTACAATTACTGCATATTTACCAAGTAAAATTTTAATAGAAAAAGCAATAAAATCTTAATATGAAACATTTACTTATACTCTCTCTTATTTTCTTAAGCTTGGCTGGATTTGCTCAGAATATGATGACCCCGGAATTACTTTGGGATTTAAAACGTGTAGGAGGTATTGAGGTCTCACCGGATAATAAGTCAGTATTATTTTCACAAAAGAAGTATGAATTGAGCAGTAATACTAGTGTAACAGATTATTATATTATTAATTTGGGATCAAAAAAAATCACTAAAATTCCTAACTTAAATGAAACTGTAAGGAATGTGATCTGGCGTCCAGATGGCCAAAAATTAGGTTTAATTATGAATGGAAATCGTGGTGAAAATATATACGAGATTAAACCTGATGGTAGTGAGTTAAAATGTATATCTAGCCTTGAAGTTAGAATAGGAGAGTTTAAGTATTCCCCAAATGGAAAAAGAGTCATGTTTACAACTGATGTAAAACTAGATAATTTTCATTCAAAAGAGCTAGAAAAGGATTTGCATTCATCAAATGCAAAGGTATATGATAATTTAATGTATCGACATTGGTCTAACTATGCTGATGGCTCTTATACACATTTATTCTTTACAGTAATTGATAATGGCAATGTTGCTGGAAATGGTATTGATATTACTCCAGGCGAAAAATTTGATATATCCTTAAAACCTTTTGGGGGTATTGAGGAAGCCTGTTTTTCTCCAGATGGCAGTGAAATAGTTTATACAAGTAAAAAGATGAAGGGGATAGATTATGCAACAAGTACAAATTCTGATATCTATATTTATAATATAAGTAAGAGAGAAACACAGAACTTAACAAAAGGAATGATGGGTTACGATACTAGCCCAACATATTCTAAAGATGGAAAGTACTTGGGGTGGTTAAGCATGGATAAAGATGGATTCGAATCAGATAAGAATGACATTATTATTTACAATTTCGCAGCTAATAAATTTGAAAATTTAACTTCGGAAATTGACCTAACAGTTTCAAACTTTGTTTGGAATGATGACGGAAAAAAAATATTTTTTAGAGCAGCCATTGAGGGGACTTACCAATTTTTTGAGTTAAATGTTGAAACGAAACAACATACTATGATTTCTCAAGGTGACCATAATTATACTTCAATTGCTTTTGCTGGTGACAAATTAATAGGTGGTAAACAATCTATGAATCATCCAACAGATATATATGCAGTTACAATTGCTAATTCATCTGAAAAGCAATTAACAAACGTCAATAAATCAATTTACGATAATTTAAAAGTAGGGAAAATTGAAAAACGTTGGGTTAAAACTTCTGATGACCTAAAGCAATTAGTGTGGATTATTTATCCACCAAATTTTGATAAAACCAAAAAATATCCAGCTTTGCTTTACTGTCAGGGAGGACCACAAAGTGCAGTTTCTCAATTTTTTTCGTACCGGTGGAACTTTCAATTAATGGCGGCAAACGGTTATATTGTTATTGCACCAAATAGGAGAGGTCTGCCTGGGTTTGGACAAAAATGGAATGATGATATCTCTCGAGATTGGGGAGGCCAACCAATGAATGATTACCTTTCAGCAGTTGATGAATTAAAGAAGGAACCATTTATTGATGAATCAAAAATTGGAGCAGTAGGTGCCAGTTATGGAGGATATTCAGTCTATTATTTGGCAGGGATTCATAAGAATAGATTTGCTTGTTTTATTTCACATTGTGGTTTATTTAATTTGGAAAGTTGGTATGGCACAACGGAAGAGTTATTTTTTGCGAATCACGATATTGGAGGTATGTATTATTCTGGAGCGAACCTTCCTGATGGCTATATTAAGAATTCGCCTCACAGAGGAGTTTACAAATGGAATACGCCAATGCTTATCTTTCAAGGCGAAAAAGATTATAGAGTGCCAATGGGCCAAGGATTAGAGGCTTTTCAAGCTTTACAAATTAAAGGCATTCAGAGCAGACTCATCCTTTTTCCAGATGAAAACCATTGGGTACTTTCCCCTCAAAATGGTGTTTTTTGGCACCGTCAGTATTATGCTTGGCTAGAAAAGTACTTGAAGTAAAAAGTTAATGACTATTGCTAACTTTAATATCATTTAATCTAATGACCGTTTTAATGAAATAAGTGAAAAGTGGATGGGGAATATCTTCTGATGAATTCATTTGCGGACAAAACATTGTAAACATAAAGAATTTCAACTTTCGAGACTTTAAAATTTCAGGATCAAAGTATTGATTTCTTGCACCAATTTCAAAAGTTTCAGCTAGAATGTCTGAATATTGAGGCAAAATTGAAAAACGGGATGAACTAAACTCAACTGCTCCTCGGTGCATATATATTTTTTCACATTCAGAAGATAACTTTGCTAAATTAACTTGTGTGAAATGGTTACCATCTACTAAGTTTTCAGAAATTATTTTTTCTCCATTTTTATCAAAACCTAAATCTGAGAAATGTGATTGAATGACTATTTTGAATATTTCACCTGTACCAAGTACAGGTAGATCCATGGTTTTTAACTTATCTAGAATTGAGTTAAAATAAAATGGCTTTTGAAATGGACCTGGCGCAATTAAAATACCATCATAAGCCTTAACCTCATCATCATTAAATTCACAAAATTCATACTCACTAAACCAAAAGAAATCAATTGGTTGATCTAACATTTTTTCAACATGCTGCAATGCTTTGTTCGTTGCATTGTGAGAATGATACGCAAAATTGTAATCACCAATAATAACAATTCTAATAGTGTTTTCCATCAATAGTACTTATTCGCTCACTAAGTTAAGAAAAAATGAGGAATATAAAAGAGTCCTATCCCATTTGTAGATTTATGAAACAAGCCTCAAGCTAGCTTGCGTAATTAAAACATCTAAATGCTTTATGGGCATATATTTTTCTTTTGTAATACTCGTTACTTCAGCTTCAATAGATTTTAGATTACCATATTGTGCCGAAAAAAAAGAGGATACAAATAGTGAACCTAATTGATAGTCTTTATAGTATACGAAATACCTGTATTTGCCACCAATTTGCAATTCATCCCTAACAAGGTTTACCTTGGTACCTTCTTGAATATGATGGTATATGTAAATCATATCGTAGTTAAACAATTCTGATACCTTGAATACATGTTGTATTGAGGGTATACCTAGTAGATTATTTTTCGCTATTTTATCTAATAATGTTTTCATAATTTATGCACCAATTTGAGCGTAAGTATTGTTGAAATGGAAATCGTGAATAATTTGATTGTTACTTTTATCGAAATTGTATTCTATTAATTGCGTACCATCTTCTAAGTAAAGTGTTTCCATGTTATTCTCTAGCCAGTCTGTTCCTGTAGTTGCCATTTTAGCAATGAGTCTATTTAAATCTGTTTGAGAGACCAGTAATTTTGTTGAAATAGTTTGACTGCTGTATTTTAAATCGCAATTGATTCTTGCCTCAGTATCACCAGTTTCATAAACAATAGATTTTATTTTGATTGCTTGATAAATTTTAATTATTTTTTCCATGATGTTATGCTTTAATATTTTTTACAATACAAGGATATTATGTTAGAACGTATTCTATTTACGTTGTAAAATTTTAGTGCTAATTTTCTTAACTAAGCGCTCAAAAAGTGTTAAATTTACCACATAACAGATTCCTTATATATGTCAAATATTCTAGTAATAGGTGCTGGTCTTTCAGCATCATCCATGATTCGCTATTTCATTGATAACGCCGTTTTAGAGAATTGGACTATAAAAATTATTGATAGAAATGAAGAGTTAGCAAAGCAAAAGGCTGGAGAGCATTCCTTTTCTGCAGGTTTTGGCTTAGATGCATTAAATGCTGAAGCGAGAAAACCTTTTATTGAGTGGGCAGATATTGTAATTTCTATGTTACCAGCAAGGTTTCATATTGATATTGCTAGAGATTGTATTAAGTACAAAACAAATCTAATTACGCCTTCATATATTTCGGAAGAGATGAAAGCATTAGATATGGATGCAAAAGAGGCAGGCATTCTAATTATGAACGAGATTGGAGTTGATCCAGGTATTGACCATATGAGTGCTAAAAAAGTATTAGATGATATTGAGGATAGGGGAGGAAAAATTCACATTTTTGAGTCATTTACAGGAGGTTTAATAGCGCCTGAGTTTGACAACAATCCTTGGAATTATAAGCTTACTTGGAATCCAAGAAATGTTGTGCTTGCAGGGCAAGGTGGAGCTGCTAAATTTATTCAAGAAGGCAAGTACAAGTATATTCCTTATCACCGATTATTTAGACGCACGGAAGTGGTGTCAATTGATGGTTATGGGCAGTTTGAGGGGTATGCCAATCGCGATTCTCTAAAGTATAGAGATATTTATGGTTTGGAGGATATTCCTACAATTTATCGAGGAACATTTAGACGAAAAGGTTTTTCCAAGGCTTGGAATGTTTTTGTACAATTGGGTGCAACGGACGATTCCTTTGTTTTGGAGGGTAGTAAGGATATGACGAAGAGAGATTTTATCAATTCTTTCCTACCTTATCATCCAACTGATTCTGTTGAACTCAAATTACGATACGGCCTTAAAATAGATCAAGATGATCCTATATGGGATAAGCTAGTGTGGTTAGGAATTTTTGACAAAAAGAAATTCGACTTTGAATCTGATGTTACTCCAGCTTTTTTCTTGCAGAAAATTATAGAAGAGAAATGGGCTTTGTCTCCTGATGATAAAGACATGTTAGTCATGTGGCATAAATTTGTTTATTTAATTGGAGAAGCATGTTACGAGATTAATTCATCAATGGTTGCTATTGGCGCTGATCAAACATATACTGCAATGAGCGATACAGTAGGTTTACCTATTGCAATATGTAGTAAAATGGTTTTAAATGGCACAATTCAGCTTTCAGGCGTTCACTTACCAATTATTAAGGCTGTCTATCAGCCTATTCTTAATGAGTTGGAGAATTACGGCATTGTGTTTAAAGAAGTTAATATTGAGCCCCCAGTGCTCTACAATGAAATGCAGTAATTTATTGCCAGGCCTTTATTTGTAAATAGTGTATCATACTCCTTGGCCTCATTTCCAAATTTATTTTGTTAAATAAAAAAGGGCTACCAATTTGGTAGCCCTTTTCAATTTATATTAAAAGTAATTAGTGCTTAATTACTCTCACTTTTTCATTAGTTGTTTCTGAATTTACTTCTACAACATATAATCCAGATTCTAACTGAGTCATATCAATTGTAAAGTTTCCAGAATGGTTTGAAATATCTTGAGACATTACCATTTTACCTTGTGCATCATATAATTTTACTGTCGCATTACCTTCAATTGAAAGATTTGCAATAGTCAAGATATCATTTACAGGGTTAGGGTACATTTCTAAAACAGACGCTGATGATTCATCAACACCCAAGCAGTTACTATTTAGATCAATAGCAACTAATGCACTATCAGCAGGACAAACACCATTTCCTGCAACTATATAGTGGAAAGGGTAAGTTCCATATTGAACTCCGTAAGTATGGAAAATTCCATTGGTCACGTTAAATTGTCCATTAGGATCTGACCATGTACCGCCAAACTGTGATTGACCTTGTAAATGATTTATTAATAGAACATCTACAGTATTACAAGTGGAGAAGTATCCGTCCATTCCAGCTTCTGGCCCTGCAACAGTTGTAATAGTTGTATTTGTTGTATCTGTACCACATGCATTATTGATAATATAGTCAAACGAGAATGTACCTGCATTTGCCGGGAAACTAACAGTAGAACCATTAAATTGGTTTCCGTTATTATACCAGGTACCTGTAGTTGTTGAATAATTATCAATGGCATCAAATAAATCAACTGTACTTCCGTCGTTACATAGTGTAAGCGGTGTGGCATCTCCTGTATTAGGTTCTGGAATATCAGTAACTGAAATTCCAAAAATACCAGGTTCCATACCAGCTTGTGTTCCTGAATAGTTGTCTAACAATACATAATAGTATACTCCTGGATCTAAATCACAAGTTAATATTCTTGATCCTCTAGGTGCGTTCACACTTGTTGATGGGTTACCATTAAATCCAAATCTATTTGCATATGTATTTGCAGCTAGTAAATTAAAGTTACTGATAACATTACAGTTACCAACTTCGTACAATGCAATTTCAGTTCTTGTTCCTGCATTATCAGTTACATCATTAAAAGTAGATATTTCAACTTTACCTGATGCTGGTGCTTTAAACTTAAACCATACTGGTGCTTCTACACCATTGTTTTCTCCTTGCCAGTTGTCCATCCAGAACACTTGGTTTAATTGGTTATTAATAGCATCTGAATAAGGAGGATCGATTTGGTTTTCACCATTTACCGTTGCACCTTCATTGGTATGTAAATTTACAACCCCATCAGTTAATAACTCAATGGCTCCACAAGCTAAATCATTAGAAAGTGCTGTTGCGAAACAAAATGGTCCTTCCCAAAGAGAATTACCATCTAATCCACCACATACAGCTCTTACATAATAA
>JBGCFR010000071.1:0-2636 GCA_045107045.1 Crocinitomicaceae bacterium | reverse complement strand
TGAAATTAAAAAGAGTTGGGAAGCATTATTAGAAAAAGACCAATACTTATTTGAGGGACTTTTGATAATGCACGATTATGAAAAAGAAGGAATGGTTTTAACTTATAAAAAATAGTATCTAAATATTGTTCACTAATCATCCTCAGTAATTAAGACTCTTACAAGCAATAAATCAAACATATAGAATATGATTTTATTTTACAATAAATGGTTTGATTGATTTTTAATCATTTTTTGACTATAATCTAATCAAAAATTATTAGGTTTGTAAAATGAAATCGGCACTGAAGTAAAATAAAATGGCTCACTCTAAAACAGCCACTATTGTTTTACATTTTAATTATTATTCAGTGCTTATTAATACACATTCATATTATAGTCTAAGATACGGCACCTTAAGCCTTGAAGGATTATTAGGCTTAACCTGTCAATTTAATTATGAAACAGTTGCCTTAACCGACATTAATACCACATCAGCTTGTATTGATTTTTTAAGAGAAGCAAAAAAGCATACAATAAGACCAGTTGTGGGTGCCGACATTAGAGAAGGGATCAATCAAAAGTTTGTAGCACTCGCTAAAAACAATACTGGTTTTCACGCGCTCAATAATTTTATTACGCATTATTTAATCAATAACAACTTTCAAAACACCTGTGTTGAAACACTTAAAGACTGTTCTATTATTTACCCTTTTAACAAAAATAATATTCCTCCAAATCTAAAAGAAAATGAATATTTAGGAGTCAGGGTTTCTGACTTAGTTTACATCAAAATTCATCAAGTTGATAGGCGTAAAATGGTGATACTCCAAACCTCAACTTTTCATAATAATAGGTCTCATAATATCCATAAATTACTTCGCGCCATTGACAAAAACACGGTTTTAAGCAAATTAAAAGATGAAGACATTGCTAATTACAACAACCGTTTTATCAGTCAATCTGATTTATTAAAAGCATTTGAATATTACCCAGACATTATTGCAAATACGGAAGGGCTTTTAAGTCAATGTGATGTTTCATTCGATATGACACCTGACCCCGTTAATCAAAATTTAAAACAATTTGGCAATGATGAAACAGCAGATTTTGAGTATCTCAAAAGGTTAGCTTACAATGGCATTAAAGACCGTTATAAAAAAGTAGATGATGCTTTGCTAGACAGGATAGAAAGCGAATTAACCATGATTAAACAAAAAGGATTTGTTTCCTATTTCTTAATCAATTGGGACATTGTTAACTATGCCAAACAAAAAGGATACTTTCATGTAGGTAGAGGAAGTGGCGCCAATAGTTTAATTGCTTATTTATTAGAAATAACTGATGTTGATCCCATAGAATTAAATTTATATTTCGAACGGTTTATCAATCTCCACCGCTCAAGCCCTCCCGATTTTGACATTGATTTTTCGTGGCGTGACCGAGAGGATGTGACCGAATATATTTTTAATCGTTATCAAAACGTGGCCTTAGTTGGCACTCGCAATACTTTTCAAAAAAAAGGCACTGAAAGAGAACTCGGAAAAGTATTCGGACTATCTGACAATGAAATTAGCTTAGTACACCATACAGAGCTTGCTAACGCTAAACTAGTTTTAGACGAAACAGCACAATTAGTTAAAAAATATGCTGCCTATATTATTGATTTTCCAAGCTATTTAAGTGTTCATGCTTGTGGCATTGTTATTTCAGATAAACCACTCACCTACTTTACTAGTACATTTTTACCGCCAAAAGGTTATCCTACACTACAATTTGACATGCATACAGCCGAAGATATTGGTTTGAATAAATTTGATATTTTAAGTCAGCGAGGACTCGGAAAAATTAAAGATGCCATTGCCATTATTGAAACCAATAGAAATGAATTAGTATTTGATAAAGCACATGACATTGTCACTTTAAAGGAAGACGAAAACATCAATTCTTTAATCCGTGAAGCAGACGCTATAGGCTGTTTTTATGTAGAATCACCTGCTATGCGCATGCTTTTAAAAAAGCTAAGAGTAGATAATTATTTAGGGCTAGTAGCAGCTAGTTCAATCATTCGACCGGGGGTTGCTAAATCAGGAATGATGCGTGCTTATATAGAGCGATTCCGTCATTCTGAAAAACGAAAAGACGCCTTGCCTATTATGTTGGACATTATGCCCGAAACTTACGGCATAATGGTATACCAGGAAGATGTACTAAAAGTGGCTCATACTTTTGGCGGGCTAGATTTAGGGCAAGCTGATGTTTTAAGAAGAGGCATGGCTGGAAAATTTAGAAAACGAGAGACTTTCCAAATTGTCAAAGACCTTTTTTTTTCCAATGCCATAGCCAAAGGATACACTCCAGAATCGGTTAATGAAGTTTGGAGACAAATTGAGAGTTTTGCGGGCTATGCTTTTGCCAAAGGGCATTCGGCTTCATATGCGGTTGAAAGTTATCAAGCCTTATTCTTAAAAGCTTATTATCCCTTAGAATATATGGTCGCCACTGTTAATAATGGTGGTGGTTTTTATCGATCAGAAGTTTATTTTATTGAAATCAAAAAAAAAGGAGGTAGAATTCATGCTCCTTGCATTAATAAAAGCGACACTAAAACCCTCATTTTTGGAATAGATATTTATATGGGACTTGGATTTATTCAT
>JBGCFR010000070.1:0-8019 GCA_045107045.1 Crocinitomicaceae bacterium | reverse complement strand
AAATCGTTTTGGTTTTATTCATGTCGCAGTAAACATGAAAGCATTGATAAGACCATTTTATAAAAGAAAAACTGAATCTAACAACAAGCAAATTTCATAGCTGTTTCGTACCTTACAGCAACGCAAATTTGCACAAACGTTGTGTTTAATAGAAACCTTTATGAGAATTGAAATTATTCTTACACTTTGGGCAGTTATAATATTTTCAATTTCAATTGGAATCGGGAAATTTTTTTTTGCTAAAATTCAACAACCACTGATCATAACAGCAGTCATATTAGCAACTATTTCAATTCCAATACTTCATAAAACTTTCAAGAATAATACATTTAAATACTCTCCTATCACAGCACAATTTGATTTCAATCAAAGTTCCTGGTTAAAATACCCAGAACATAGATATCAATATATAGATGACTTGAGAGAAACTCTTTTAGGAATACGCAAAGAAAGGGTTGATTCACTATTATTCCCGACTGGCTGGACAAGAGAAGGTACTTGGATTGGCAAGGACAGTCAATGGGGAGAAATGGGGGTATTATATATTCATTATTCCGACGATACTGTGGTTAATACTTCCATAGGATGGGAATGAAAAATGAAAGAACTGAACATAACAAAGTTATAAGGAAGTTGTTCGGTATTAGTACATAATTTCATTTCAGATTTATCTGTAATTTGGAGAACTTACCAATTATTGGTATATTTGAGTAAAATAGATTAAAATGAATAAAAACACATCTGTATCATTAGGAAATTATTTTGACCAATTTGTTCAGGGTCGAGTAAATGAAGGACGTTTTAAAAATGTTAGCGAGGTTATTCGTGCGGGATTAAGACTTTTAGAAGAAGAAGAGAGCAAGGTAATTGCACTAAAAAATGCAATTCAAGAAGGAGTTGATAGTGGAATTGCACATGATTTTGACCCGAAAAAACATTTAGAATCTCTAAAAGCGAAAAAGCATTCGAATGGCGCAATTTAAATTGACAAAAAAAGCTGTAGAGGACTTATCGAAAATATGGGATTACACATTTGAAGTTTGGTCAGAAAGACAGGCAGACAAATATTATGAATCGCTCGTTTCAAACTGCCAAGAAATTGCTGATAATCCAGATTTAGGTAAAAATTACGACGGAATTGCGGAAAAATTGCTTGGAATGAAAACAAACCGTCATATTATTTTTTACCGAACTGTAAACAATGACTATGTTGAAATCACAAGGGTGCTGCATGAGAGAATGGACTTAAAGAAAAGAGTAGCAGAATAAAAACTAAACACAACAAAGTGTAAATTTCATAACTGTTAAGTACCTTAACAGCAACGAAAATTTACACAGCCGTTAGCTGTAACTGTTAAATAAGAAAATATATTAGAGTGATATTAAAAAAGTAATAATTATGAAAGCCTTAATTACAGCAATGTTGAGTTTTGTTTGGATTTTACCGTCTATAGCACAGGAAAAAAAAGTATTTTTAAACTTCTTCACTGGCGTTGCATCTTTCAATACCGACGTTACACAAATAGATGGGGATGACTTTACTTCCACTACACTTTATTCTTCGGCACCAACCGGAATAAGTTTAGGAGTAGAGTTACTAAAAAACTCATATATTTATTTTCATTATGGAACACACAGACTACATAATGACTATTTAAAGGTAACAGGTGAAAACTACGGAGCAACAAGCTGGAATCGACCAGCATCTGCAAGAAATTTTGGAGTAAAATTAAAATATGAAATTAACTTATTGAAGACTTTAAAAATTATTCCATTTGTTGGTTACTCAACTAGTTTTATAAGTCAGCCATCTGGCTCTTATTCAGCATTTGAAATTAGATCAAAATCAAGTAGTACTTCATCAGTTAATGGTGTTGTTACAGATGTAAAACGAGATTCCATTTTTTCATCCACCGAATTTATTACAAATAATTTTTCTGGTCTATCTGCAGGTGGGGAATTGGTGTTTGACTTTAAAAATAATTTAGGTATTTATTTGTCTTACTCCTTTTTTCACAGCTCAAAATATTATGCTATTCAATATGGTGAGTATCGAAGTACTGCTATATCTACACAAAAGGCATACACAGCTTTTGGAAGAAATGGTCAGTTCTATCTACTTGGACTTAGGTATCACATTTTCAATTACTGACCTTAATTTACAGCAAATAAGGTACTATTTCTTTTTTCGCAATTTCAAATCATATGTAAAGCCCATGAAGTAGCCAAAATCTTTGGCTGAAATGACAGATTTGTGCAACAATTCTCGACTGTAAACTCCTGATTCAGGATGAAACAATCCATCTACATTAATATCAAAATAACTTCTGTTTTTACCCCAAAATGCCATTTTTACCCCACTAATAAAGTTTAAACTTCTAAATAATTCTGCTGTAAAAAACAATTCAGGTACTAGAGAAACATTTCCTCCTCTTGTTCTGATATCTAGATTATAAGAATAATTAAGTTCAGTCCATGATGTATCTCCAACAAAATAATGTGAACTACTTCCACGCCCACTACTTTCTGTTCCATTGAAATTTGGAGATGAAATACTAGAAAAATAAGTGTTTAAATTCAGTCCAATTGCAATTTTTTCTGTCAAGTCATAAGCGAATTGAAATCTTAAATTTGATTTATTGATGTATAAATTAATGAAATGAGCATCAAGGGCTTCTTTATATTCAAGGTCGTTTTCAGTATATATATCAACAATAGCGAGGTTGACTGAATAATTGTCAAAACGACCACCAATACCTACTCCCCAACTTGTTTTATTCTCAAATTTCCGGCGGTAAATCAAACCAAACTCCCCTGATCTTAGCTTTGAATAATTTACAAGGGTATTTGGACTAGAATTTAATACGTATTCAGAATTTGCATCTTGAAGCATGTTTACAAACGGGTTACCATAAAATTGTAAAAAACGTACTTTCTGCGAATACCCACTTATGGCCACTAATACTACCAAATAAAATAAACATAAATACTTTAGCATACTTTTTTCTATCTGAATTATTTGACTAATATACAACGATTAAATAGGTTTTTAAATTCCATAATTAATTATTTTCTATTGTTCTAATAAAATTAATAATAGATAGAGAACCGAATCCAATTTGTCGTGTAATTAAAAATAAAATACAGCTAACAACATGCAAATTTCATGGCTGTTTCGTACCTTACAGCAACGAAAATTTGCACAAGCGTTGGGCAAACATTAAGCAAATGAAAAAATCGATTCTTCTAGTAACTCTTATCTCTTTAGCCTACTATTCAGTTGCAACAACATTTACTGTTAACAGTGCAGCCAATAATGGTTCTGGTACATTTCGTCAGGCCATAATCGATGCTAATAATAATCCAGGAATAGACACGATTGTTTTTGACACCTCTATAAATGGTATTCCTATCACCATTAACTCTTGGGTTGGAGTAACAGATGACATAAACGTGATGGGAAATGGTATTTCTAATACTATTATAGACGGAACTGGTACCTCTGGAATGATTCAGATACTTGGACCGGGAGCGAGCTTTGCAAGTTTTTCTAATATTCAATTTAGAAATGCTGACGGTGCAATAATCGTCAATTTCGCAAGTACTTATTTTGACAACTGTTATTTCCTAAACAACTTCGTTTTTGGAGCCCTCCAATCAGGAGGAGCTATCTATTATGTTCCAAGTATTGGAACCAGTGATACACTACATATTTCAGAAACAACTTTTGATGGAAATGACGCCTGGGTTGATGGAGGTGCGATTTATTTTGCTGATGGTCGATTAATACTCGAGTCTTCAACCATTATGAATGGTGAAGCATTTAACGGTGATGGCGGAGGAATTTATATAGGTGGTGGAATTTTAGAAATGAGCAATTCTACACTACATAACAACTGGTCAACTAATGGAGGAGGAGGAGGTATATATGATAATTTAATGGGAGCTGGAAGTTTTATTTCCAACTCAACTATTGTAAACAACCAAGCCTCAAATGGTGGAGGTATTTATTCTGGAGCCTCTAGTGTTCCGTCACAATTCTCTATTTACAACTCAATCATAGCAAACAACTTGGTTGGTAATTTGGGACCAGACATCTATATAAATGACACCCTGCTAGGAGCTCATCAAAACAATATTGTTAGGAATTGTTATAATCCCAACACTTCTTGTCCGACTTGGCATAGCCAATCCAACCCGAACATAGACCCTTCAGGCCCACAACTTAATGGTGGTCCTACACCTACAGTTGCACTTTTAGTTGGATCTCCAGCAATTGACAATGCTAACTTAACTTTCTCCTCACAACTAGATCAGCGCGGAGAACTTCGCTGTCCAATTCCAGATATTGGAGCCTACGAATCAAACCCTGGAGCACATAGTACATTCTCCTTCTCTACAACTGCCTGTTCTCAATATACTGTGCCAAGTGGAGATGAAACATATACCATGAATGGAACTTACATGGATACCATTCCCAACTCTTTGGGATGCGATTCTATTTTGACCATCAACCTAATTATTCCACCATTAGTAAACGGAATTGATACCCAAATCGCATGTGATTCCTTGCTTTGGATTGATGGTAATACTTATTACTCAAACAACAATACAGCTACTTTTAATATTATTGCTAGTGCAGCCAATGGATGTGATTCTATCGTAACTCTTGATTTAACCATGAATTTTAGTAACACTGCTACAGATCTTCAAACAGCCTGCAATACATTCACATGGATTGATGGAAATACATACACCTCTTCTAATTCTACTGCAACTCATACATTAACCAATGTGGCTGGATGTGATTCTGTGGTAACACTCAATTTAACAATCAACACAGTAAATTCTTCCGTAACTCAATTAGGAGCATTATTAACTGCTGATGAAACAGGCGCTACTTACCAATGGCTAGATTGTCCTGCCATGACATCAATTAGTGGAGCTATTAATCAATCGTATAGTGCCACAGCTAATGGAGACTATGCAGTAATTGTTACTAACAATGGATGTACCGATACTTCTGTTTGCTATACGGTATTTGGAGTTGGAATTGTTGAAAACGATTTTGGGAATAAACTTCTACTGTATCCCAACCCTACAGACGGTAATTTCTCAATTGATTTGGGAAATAATTACCAAACCACAATTATTACTATAACAGATTTAAATGGTAGAACAATTCATGTAAAAAGGTACAATGACAGTCAATTGTTGAATCTAAAATTAGAAGAACCAGCAGGTGCATATCTATTGATAGTTGAAACTGGTGATAAGAAAGCTGTGATAAGATTAATAAAAGAATAAAACGATTTGCCAACAAAAGCTAAACTGCATTAAAACGCAGTTTAGCCAAGCGTTATGTGTCATTTAGAATAGTAATATGAATGAAATTAAAATGTGTTGTAAACCTTCAGTATATTTTACGATACTACTTTCTATATTTAGCATGTCTTGCAGTGTGCTTAAGAAAACAAATACATCACAAAAAAGCACTAATGTTGCGTTACAAAAGACTCCTGTAGTTACAAAGGCAAAGGTTCTAGCGGACAGCATCAGAGTTCCTGCCTATAGCCTCCCTGAGTTCAAAACGGATCCTCATGCGAGAGAAACGCAGGGAAATCAAATACTCGGAGTTGTGCGCACAATGCTTCAAGACAAAAGTGGAAATTTATGGTTCGGTGGTCAAGACGGATTAGGGTATTATGATGGTACATCACTTGCTTACTTCCAAATTAAAGATGCCTTTGGCATAGGCATTACCGTAAAAGCTATTGTCGAGGATAAAATGAATAATATCTGGATCGGTCATACTGCAGGCATTACCAAATATGATGGTATGTACTTCACAAGTTTTAGCGAAAAAGATGGGCTAATTTGTAATGATGTTTGGAGCATGGCTATAGACAGTACTGGAACAGTTTGGGTTGGCACATTAAAAGGAGTCAATCGTTTTGATGGAGAAATCTTTACAGTATTTGATATTCCTGAGGCGGAGCCTGACCCCACAAGAGGAATTACTAGTTCGAAGATTGTTCATTGCATAATGAAAGATAGCAAAGGTAAGATGTGGTTTGGTACAAATGGAGGTGTCTACATCTACAGCCAAAAATTATTAAGCAATATTTCTGAAAAGAATGGTCTGTGCAATAATGCTGTAAATGATATTATGGAGGATAATAGTGGAAATATGTGGTTCGCTACAACCCATAACGGCCTTTGTTGTTATGATGGGGAATCATTTATCACACTTGAAGATGAAAACGTTGTCGCAAACAAAGAAATACTTGCTGTTTTACAAGATAAAACTGGCGATATTTGGTTAGCAGTTAAAGGTTATGGAGTGTATCGCTATGATGGAATAAGCTTCACCAATTTTCATACAGACCAAGGATTATTTAGTCATGCGACGTTTCATATCTATGAGGATCAAGAGGAACAGATTTGGATGGTTGGGTTTAAAGGTGCTTTTCGGTATAATGGTAATTCAATTGTCAACATTACCAGAAATGGACCTTGGATGAAATAAAAAACGAAAACATAACAAAGTGTAAAATTCATAATTGCTAAGTACCTTAGCAACAACGAAATTTTACACAGCCGTTGTCACAAATTGCATAAAACAGAAAGATGAAAAAAAACAACTTATTACTATTATTAATTTTTCTGGTATTTAATTCATTAAATTGTGTTTCTCAAAAAATCCTAAGACTTGCCGAAAATGGGAATGTAACACAAACGAATTATTCGTCAACAGTTCCATTTAGATATGAGAATAAGCATATTTTCATAGACGTTTCAATTAATGGCAAGATCTATAATTTTCTATTTGACACGGGCGCAGACTTTTGCATTATTGATGAGAATTATATAAGTAGCGCTGATTTTAGAAATGTGAAAAAAGTAAAGACTACTGGGAGTTCATTTGAAAAACAGAAAACTCAACTAATTGAATTAACAAAAGTGAATATTTCTGGTATTGACTTTAATAAAATAGGAGCAGCTATAATGGACTTGTCCTTTATCAATGATGATTTCCCTTGTTCTAATAAGCCAATTACTGGTGTAATTGGAGCTACTATTTTGCGTAAATCAAACTGGCAAATTAATTATGCAAATCATGAAATTATCTTTTCGGATAACCTTCTGAACTTAAGCATTTCAGATAATGCGTTTGAATTGGAAATGACTCATAAAACTTGGGGAAGTCCAAAAGTAAATGTTAAGATTAATGGAGTCGATAAAGAGTTCATCATTGACACCGGGTCTAGCGGAGAAATAACAACAAGTAGTGATTATAAACAAGAGCTGGATACCGTCACATTCGTTACAATTAATAAAGAAGATAAATCTAAAAAAGCTTATGTCAATTACTACGCGAAAATTGCAGACATAAAAATTGGAGATTTGGTTCTGGAAAATCGAATAATATCCTTGGAGAAAGGAGTTTCTTCCTTAATTGGTAATGAGTTGTTTGAAAACTTCACTGTCACTTTTGATTGGCAAAATGAAATGGTGTTTTTAGAGTCGGAAGAGGAAATAATAAGTAAGCCATTATTGGACTTTGAAATCCAGTTTAAACCAAACTACTTAAGTAATAAGATTGAATTCAAGGGTCTTTACAACGAAGAATTATCTGGGAAGAATTTTGAAATAGGAACAGAAATTTTGACCATAAATGGAATAGATGTTTCAAATTTTTCTAATGAAGAACTATGCAATTTCTGGAATATTGAATGGAAAAAAATTAAACTTTATGAAAGGATTATTATTGAAACTGAAATGGGGAAAACCGAATTAGTTAAAAGTGATTTATTCATAAAATAAGACATGTGATAACAAAATGTAAAACAGCATTAAAACGACTGTTTACACAAACGTTAGCAACCATAAATAACTACAGAATGAAAAAACTATTACTATTGATTGTATTGATAACAAGTATTTACTCATATTCGCAACTGAATTACAATATTGTTAATGGATTTTGGGCTCCCACAGGCAGCGCTGGAGACCTTA
>JBGCFR010000007.1:0-90358 GCA_045107045.1 Crocinitomicaceae bacterium | reverse complement strand
CCATTTTAATGTACAAATTAAAACTTCCTAATACGAAGCATACTATATACTTGCCAAAGTACTTTTTGGGCCATCAAGATGATAGCAATTCCAAAGGGCATGGAATACTGCCCAATTTTGAGACAGCCTATTTCATAGAAGATATAATGGAAGGAAAAGACCTTGAATTAAACTATATTTTGTCTAAAATTAAATAAATTATTCGTCCATCAAATCAACTGTATTATGAAACTTTTATTTTCTATTTTACTTTTATTTGCAATATGCTTTCAAGTGACATTTGCAGCGAACAAAGTATGGACATGCATTACACCACAAGGCGCACCAGTATTTACTTTTGAAGCGCTTAATGTTTTCGAATTTAAAAATGGTCGAGCTAAGGTCTACAAAAATTATTATGTAAACAACAATTGGATTAGAGGGTACGGATTTGTTGATGCTACAGGAAAAACGATTATAGAATGTACATTAGAAAAAGCTAAAGATTTTGACGCCACAGTTACATGGGTGAAATATAAAGATGATGACTTCTATAAATTAATTGATTTAAATGGAAACCCAGTAGTCACAAAGCAATATAAAAAAGTTGGTCAATTTTATAATTTACAAAAAGATATCTGCCCCGTATTTGATGGTCATGCCATGGGGTTTATTAACACAAAAGGTCAAGAAATTATTCCGTGCAAATTTATTGGCGGAGCCATTTTTCAATATAACTTATTGTCAGTTGCTTTGGCCAATGAAAGTTCCAGCCTTTACGGATTTATTAATAAAAAAGGTGAAAAAATGATTCCGTTACAATATAAGCAAGCAGGTTCAAGTAGTTTTGAAGATGGATTGGCAAGGGTGCAATTAAATGGTTCTACAGTTTTGATTGACACCCTAGGTAATGTCATTTTTAAAACGAAAAAAGGGACAATTCAAGGCTATAATGACGGTTTAGTGCTTGTTTTTATAAACAAGACTGAACGTACTGGTTATGGTTGGTTAAACTTAAAAAACGAATTTGTGATAGAGCCTATTTACGACCATGCTGAAAATTTTAATTCTGATGGATTTGCTGTAGTGACTCTAAATAAAAAAAAGGGACTCATTAGCAAAACTGGCCAAATTCTGTTAGACCTAAAATACCAAGATATATATGCTAACTATAGCAGGGATGGTTATATAATGGGAACATATCCTTCCGCTGAACCTGCTCCCTTGTCCAAAATCAGAAAGAACTATTTTAATAAAAAACTGGAACCAATTAGCTTGCCTAATATTATATACCTCAGTTCCAAAAAATCTGGAAAATTAATCCCCTTTAAAGATAAAAATCAATTGTATGGATATTTAAGACAAGACTATAATGTAGTAATTGCTCCAGTTTACAAAAAAGTTAAATCGTTTAGCGAAAACTTAGCTTGGGTAATAGCTAATTAATGGATTTACTATGTCTAAATTTGGGAAGACTTGGACCTAATCAACTTGTCATTGTCCGGAATTTTTAACTAATTTTAGTAAAAGTTATGTAATTTATTTTGACTTCATTCGAACAAATCTAAAACAAGTATTATGATCAGAAAAATATCATTGTCAGTTCTCACAATCTTCACAACTTTTGCTTTTGCCGTCGCTTGCAACCAATCGAATAAGGAAATACCACAAATAGAAACGGAACTTTTAGATACTTCCAATTTGAAAAAAGCAGTATTTGCCAGTGGTTGTTTCTGGTGTGTTGAAGCCATATACGAAAGCTTGAAAGGTGTAAAAGAAGTGTACAATGGTTATGCTGGAGGACATACTGCAAATCCGACCTATGAATCTTCAAACACTGGAAAAACAGGCCATGCCGAAGCTGTAGAAGTTTGGTATGATCCCACAAAAATTAGTTTTAAAAACTTAGTAGATGTCTATTATGCTAGTCAAAATATTGAACAGGTTAATGGTCAAGGCAACGACAGAGGAAGCCAATACCGCAGTATCATATTTTATCAGAATGAAACTGAGAAAAAAATAATTGAAGAAAAAATTAAAGTATTAACAACAAAAGGCTTTAAAGTAGCAAGTGAAGTGAAGGAGTTAAATAAATTTTGGATGGGTGAAGATTATCATCAAAATTATGAAAGACTTCATCCTAACCAGGGTTATATCCGCAGTGTGTCCATTCCTAGACTAAACACTTTTAAAATGAAAATGCCGGATCTGCTAAAAGAAAATCAACACTAAAAAGGAATCGTATTTTATTTTGGGTAATTTAGAGAACTATATCAATGTTTTTTAACCTAAAATTAGATCAAAATGAAATTCTATTTCGCCTTAGTAATACTGATCCTTTTCAGCTGCAATTCAAACATAACTGATCAGGAGGCCAAAGATTTTGTAAGTGAAACAGAGCATGTTCATGATTTTTCGTGGTTAATTGGTGACTGGAAACGTGTGAACGAGCAAGAGCAAGTGACCACCTATGAGCATTGGAAGCAGATTAGCTCAGAAAATTATGCTGGTTTTGGCTATACACTCTCTGTAAGCGATTCTACTAGTGATACAGTTTGGCAAGAACATATTCAACTATTGTCGAAAAATCAAAACTGGGAATTTAGAGTGACTGGTCAAACTGATAGTCTTCCGACCATTTTTTCTTTAATTGAAATTGATGAATCAAGTTTTACATGTCATAGTCCAGAAAATGATTTCCCTACTCATATTAATTATAAAAGAAATGGCGATAGTCTAAATGCCAAAATTATAGGCGGAGATTCCGAAATTCCTTTTGATTTTGTTCGGATGTAAAGCATCATTCTCACCATATACATTCCTAGATAACAAATAACAGCAAACCAATTTCTATTGGCTCTCGTGTAACATTATATGAAAGGATATTTATTTTTTCTTCTCATCTTAACATTAGGAGTCTCTTGCAAAAAGAAAGATTGTTTTGAAACAATAGAGAACAATAGTCTAGACACTATTTTTCCAAACGAATATTTACCTGCTTATCCAGGATCATGGTGGGAATACAATGATAGTGTCCTCATTAAAACTTACGATCATTGGCAGGAATTTACTATAGAACATACTGTACAAGGAAAAAGGTGTGATTACCTTGTTAAGGATATTAGATTAGTACCAGTAATTGATACTGATTTAGACCAATATGTGCTAGGGAATACATTGTTTCGGTGGGAAAAAGGAAAAAATTATGCTGGATATAATCCGGATATCCTTTTTAATCCATGTCAAAAGAATTGGACAAGCTGGAACGGTCCAAATAGATATTATGTCAAAGGCGGAGCAAAATTTAGTGAAAATAATAAATCTAGGAGAAATATTACAACTGAGTCTTCTATGGAAGTGAATTCCTTTCTATTCGAAAATGTAAAAGTGATTGAAGAAAAATGGTATGATTCCGGTTATGAAATTGAGGCTAAAATAGTTTATTATGCGCAAAATATTGGAATCATACAAGAAATCAATACCTATTTAGCGTTCTCTGACACATTAACTTATGGATTTTGGAAAACAGACACTATGGAAATCACTGATTATTTTATCAATCATTAATTAATTTGAAATCTTAGCTTTCAATTCATCCATTTTAGTTAATAACTGGTTTTGTTTATCCTTAAAAATAGCATCAGTACTTAAAATCGGCATTTGCTTTGTAATAGCTTGAAACTGTTTTTTGACTTTATGTAATTTTACTAGTTTTTGGTATGCAAAAAAAAGAGAAGCAGCAAGCCCTTTGAAAATACTTAATTGCTTCAATTTATTCCCGAAAACTTCTTTCAAAAATGACCGACTATACAATGTATCTGTTCTATTAGGGTTATAGTTTAAGTTGACAGAATCACAATAATCTTTCCATTTAAATTCATTAATTGTGGCAATTGTCTTTACTGGAATCCATGGAATTCGATACGCATCAGCAATAATTCCACCATGCATAGCTTCAGCCAATAAAACTTCTGTATCCATTAATTCATCCATCACTGCTTCGGGGCTTTTTCGAGGATCTATTAAATGAATATCTAGTGATTGACAGATTGACTTCCAATCCTCAAAAACATCTAATGTGCCGCTATGGGGCATGAATGAAAATTGATATTTTCGCTTCTTTTTAGGTTCAGATGGGTATGCAAGTGGTAATAGCAATGCGCCATCAGCAATTCCTAAATCAGGATTCAATCCCATAGCTTCTGCAGTCCCTTTTCCTCTTAAACAAATTATATCAAAATCATCATCTATTTCAATAGGTTCACCATAAGTACTTATTGCTCCTTTGGCAAATCCTGATGAAAAAACGTATATCTTTTTACAATTTTCAGGTTTTTTAAATAACCCTAAAATCGAACCAATCCCTACAATTACTTCCGAACTATCCTCATTCAAGTACTCTCCAATAAAATGATTGAATACTATCGGATTGATAGCATCACCAAAGTTCTTTCCCTTGTGATAAATTAGTTTCATTCTATGGACTTAAAATTTTAATGTACGCAAAATACCAGCTTTAACCTTTTCGGCATTATTTAGTAAAGCCGCTTCTAAATCAGAATTTAGGGGAATAGCAGGCGTATCAACCGACCCTACAATTTCAACTGGTGCATCTAAATACTCAAAGCAGTTTTTTTGAATTTTACCAGCTAAGGCTAATGTAAAAGTGGCTTCGATTGATTCTTCGGTTACCAGCATGGCGCGGCTATGCTTTTTGACAGCCTCAAAAATTGCTGTTTCATCAATTGGACTTAGTGTTCTTAAATCTATAATCTCTACTTGACCTTGAAAGTCTTCAGCTGCTTCGGTACTCCAATACACTCCTCTACCATAAGTAATAATGACCATAGACTCTGATTTGTCAATTTTACCCTCATTGGCTTCAATCACTGTTCTTGCCTTACCAAATGGAATTACATAGTCTTCATCTGGTTCAATTGTAATTGCACCTTCAGTTCCTTTAATTTTACTCCAATATAGCCCCTTGTGTTCAAAAATCACAACTGGATTAGGATCATAAAATGCAGATTTAAGTAATCCTTTTAAGTCGGCACCAGTTGATGGATAAGCCACTTTAATTCCTCTTATATTTGTTACGACAGATTCAACAGAACTTGAATGATAAGGTCCACCACTGCCATAGGCACCAATTGGCACTCTAATAACTGCACTCACAGGCCATTTTCCGTTCGACAAATAATAAGAACGGCTTACCTCAGTAAATAATTGATTGAGTCCTGGCCAGATATAATCAGCGAATTGCACCTCAACAATTGGTTTTAATCCAACCGCTGACATACCAACTGTGCTTCCGATAATAAAGGCCTCTTGAATAGGTGTATTGTAAACACGTTCATCACCAAATTTTTGAGCTAAAGTAGCGGCTTCTCTAAATACGCCTCCCAGTCTACCTCCAACATCCTGCCCGTACAACAACGCTTCTGGATGCTTTCCTAAAATTTCAGTCATTGCAAACAAGGCGCTATCAACCATTACAGTTGGTGTTTTACCTTTAGGTGACCGTTCTCCTTTTTCTTCAGTAATTGGGCTTGGTGCAAAATAAAAATCTGTTAAACTTTCTGGATCCGGATCTTCCGCATTTTGAGCAGCTTTAAATTCTTCTTCAACCTGAGTTCTTACTTGAGCTTCAATATTAATGACCTCAGCAATCCCATTTGTTTCTTCAAATAATTGGCGAAGTTTTGGGTAGGGATCTCTTAGGGCTGACTCCTCCAAATCATCTCTATACCACTCTTTTCTTACACCACTTGTATGGTGACCAAGTAAAGGTACCTTAGCATGTATTAAAAAAGGACGGCGTTCCTTTCTAATCGTATCAAATACTTCTTGTATGGTCTTATAACATAGTTCAAAATCAGTCCCATCAATTGTTCTCACTTCTAATCCTGAAAATCCTTTTGCGTATTGGGTAATATCTTGGGCTCTAATTTCTCTTGCATGCGCCGAAATGTCCCATTCGTTATCTTGAACTAAAAACACCATTGGGAATTGCTTCAAAGCCGCCATTTGAAATGCCTCTGATACTTCTCCTTCAGTGCATGAGGCATCTCCTAATGAACAGACTACAATAGGATTCTCTCCTTTAAAATCATCTGCTAAACCCAGCTGCTCTTTATATTGAATACCCATTGCTACTCCAGTAGTTGGGATAGCTTGCATGCCTGTAGCGGAAGACTGGTGAATAATTTTAGGTTTGTCATCATCCTTTAAACTTGGATGTGAATAGTATGTTCGTCCTCCAGAAAAAGGATCATCCTTTTTGGCAAACACTTGCAGCATGACATCATATGGCTTCATACCAATACTCAATAAAATTGAGTCATCACGATAGTATGGTGACACCCAATCTTGAGGTTTAAGCTGCATACCCAATGCTATTTGAATGGCCTCATGTCCTCTTGATGTAGCATGCACATACTTGGAGGTTACTTTAGCATTTTCCTCATAAATTTCTGCCATGGTTTTAGCCGTACACATATGTGTAAAAGCATCCTTTAAAATGGTTTTAGAAATTATAGATTTAGTTGGTTTAGTCTTTTTTGAAGTGTTGGCCATTTTTTGGTCTAAATTTTGGTTGCTAATATAGTGAATATGCAAAGGATTTAAAAATTACAATCAACAATAAAGACCATTCATCTATTTTTTTTATGAGAGTCATTATTATTATTTTAAATTTACATGCACTAGAATAAAACTAAAAAAATGACAAAACTACTAAGTGGCTTTTTAATGCTTTTTATAGCATTTAATTTACAAGCTCAAAAAACTGAACTGACATTAAAAAATGCTGTTATGCAGCAATATAGAGGTTATTATCCTGAACGCACATTAATGTTTAAATGGATAGAAGGCACTAATAACTATTCCTACTTATCAAGTGACTACCAAACATTAATGAAAGGGTCAATTAAATCGAAAGAAGGTGAAGCCATTTTTACAACTACAGATATTGAAAAGATAACGGGAGAAAAGGCACCCTACATTAATGTTATGAAATGGATTAATCCGAATGAGTTCTACACTAAAATAGGCTCCAAGTACTACAGAATGAATGTGTCTAAAAAGGAAGGACAGGTAGTAAATAAAGTAAAAGGAGAAGTGGAAAACGAAAAATTTAATACGTTTAGTGAAGATCTTGCATATACAATTGACAATAATATCTACACAAGCAATAAGAAACGAACCATTCTTCAAATCACATCCGAAGAAAAAAGCATTGTTAGCGGACAAGCCATTGCAAGGAGTGAGTTTGGGATTACAGAAGGGCTTTTTTGGTCTCCTAAAGGAGATAGATTAGCCTTTTATCAAAAAGATGAAAGTCAAGTAGGAGATTATCCTTTACTTGATATAAATGCGACTCCTGGTATTCTCAAATCTATAAAATATCCTATGGCTGGTCAAAAAAGCGAGCAATCGAAAGTAGGAATTACAAGTTATGGAAAAACGTTTTATGTATCACCTACGGGCAATGCTGAGGATTATCTAACCAATTTCGGATGGAGTCCAGATGGCAGTCAATTTTTTATTGCTGAAGTTAACCGTGACCAAAATCATGTAAAATTAAACCAATATAGTGCTAAGGATGGTGAGCTGATTAGAACAATTTTGGAGGAAAAGAATGACAAATGGACCGAGCCTGAATTCCCTGTTTACTTTATTAATGATACGGAGTTCATTTGGATGAGTGAAAAAGACGGTTTTATGAATATGTATCTTTACAATTCTACAACTGGCGAATTCGCCAGACAGTTAACCAATAACAAGTGGGTTATAACAGAAATTCTTGGTCATGATGATAAAGGAAATGTCTTTTTTCAAGGAACAGGTGTAAACCCTACAGAAAGTCATGCTTTTTCAATTAATGTAAAATCTGGCAAACAGAAGCAATTAACAACTGGTGGCACTCACAGTGTAAAATTCAACCATGACTTCTCATATTATTTTGATTCACACTCTTCAACTTCAATTCCAAACATTGAAAGCATAAAAGACGCTAAAGGAAAAACAGTCAAAACACTATTGACAGCAAAAAACCCTTTGGACAAGCTAATTATTGGAACGGCGGACTTTGGAACAATAAAAGCGGCTGACAAAAAAACGAACCTTCACTATAGATTAATAAAACCAAGTAATTTTGATGAAACCAAAAAATATCCAGTATTAGTATACGTTTACGGTGGACCTCATGCTCAATTGGTAAAAAATGCATGGTACGGGGGTGCATCCTTATGGATGTATTGGCTAGCTGAACAAGGTTATTTAGTTTATACTTTGGACAATAGAGGTTCGGCCAATAGGGGTTTTGAATTTGAATCTGTAATTCACCAAAGGTTAGGCACCAACGAAATGAACGATCAATTAGAGGGTGTTAAATTCTTGAAGTCATTAAAATATGTTGATTCTAAAAGATTAGCCGTGCATGGATGGAGTTTTGGAGGGTTTATGACCAATTCATTAATGCTTAGACACCCAGGCACATTTACAACTGGTGTTGCTGGAGGGCCAGTAACAGATTGGAAATATTATGAGATAATGTATGGTGAACGATATATGGACAGACCTGAGCAAAATGAAGCAGGTTACAAAGAATCTTCATTAATGAATTACGTAAAAGATCTTGAAGGTAATCTACTACTCATACACGGTACAGCTGATAACGTTGTTGTTATGCAGCATAACTTATCACTAGTAAAAGCATTTATTGAGGCTGAAAAACAAATTGACTTTTTCCCATATCCTATGCATGAGCATAATGTAAGAGGAAAAGATCGGGTTCATTTAATGACAAAAATTCTAAATTACGTAATTGATAACAATAAATAATTCAATTGACTAGTTTAAAGCATTTAAGCTAAACCCAGATGCTTTTTTCGTATTTAATTTGAAAGTAATATATTAATGAACTTTCTATTTATTGAAAACATATCAAATTCTATATTTTGAAAAAGCACAAGATAAATCGGTTATATTTCCTAAGAATTCCAATGTTTACTTTTGTTTTTACACTTGTTGGAATGTCAAGCTGCAAGAAAAAGGGATGTATTGATCCTCTTGCCTATAACTACAGTAAAGAGGCTGACCTTGATGATGGGTCATGTGAATACTTTGATTTTGAAATTTTTGAAAACATTACAACACCTACCACATTAGAAGCCAAAACCTATAAAATTCGTAATGATATTTACGTCAGTTCAGCGCTTATATTATCACCAGGGACTAAAATTATAATGTGTGAAGGCAGTTCAATAACTATTGAAAGTAATGGTCACCTTAATGCAACTGGAAGTTTAGAAAATCCTATCATAATTAGAGGAGAATTAGCTATTAAAGGTTTTTGGGCTGGTATAGCTTTTAAGTCTAACAATTTAAATAATAAATTAATTCATTGCCAAGTTAACGGTGGTGGTACTTATTCAGGGTGGGAATACGCTTCGATATACATTGACAATGATGCGCAACTTAATATCCAAAACACAATAATATCCAACAGCTATAGCTATGGTTTATTTGTTGCAAATGGTGGTTTTTTATCTGAATTTTCGTCAAATATTCTTCGTCAAAATACAACCGGACTATCCATTGCCGCCAACCAAGTCACAAATTTAGACTCCGTTTCCAATTACAACGATTTTAATACAAATAATTATATTGAAGTAAGAAGTGACACTATTACCTCTGCAGGAAAATGGCGTGTCACAAATACACCATTTCTATTAGAATTCATATGTATTTCGACTGGATTAGAGATTTGCCCGGGTGTCAATTTATTGATGAAGGCAAATGGAGGCATTAAAGTTGAGACAGGTGGATTTTTAAACAGTGTGGGCACAATTGACAAACCTATTTCAATAAAAGGTCAAAATACTATACCAGGTTACTGGAACGGAATATCAGTTGCATCTGTAAACCCAAATAACAAAATGGCTTACAATAATATTGAAGATGGTGGATCCAATCCAGAATATCAATATTCGAATATTTTTATAACTGGAAAATTAGATGTTGTAAATTCCATGATTAGAAATGCCAATAACTACGGCATTTTTGTAAATGATAATGGTCAAATTTCTACTAACGGAACGCTACAATTAACTGCAGGTCCTGTCGAGGCGATAAATACTTTTTCAGGAAATGGCGCCGGACCTTCTGCAAACTGTACAAATAGTTGTACTATTCATTTCAATTAGCCCTAAAAGTAATGGAGACAGTTTAATTTGGCTTATACTTGAAAAAATTACTTTGTCTGAAGAATAGATAATCATAATAATTAATTAGACCGACCCCTCTAAAATAAAACTGGATAATTTCTTTAAAACTAAAATTATTTTTAGCCATATTCATTGCTCCCTCCTGGCATAGCCCAACACCATGTCCAAAACCTTTGCCTTTTAGAACAACTTCTTTTCCTTCAAGAGAACAATTAAACCAAGTTGATCTTAATTTAAAATGTACTCTAATGTCTCTCAACGGAATGCCTAGTTGCGGCAATTGATAAAATGCTAATCTATGCTCTTGCTTGAAATGATACAAAAGATAATTAAAGACTGAATCTTTAATAGGATAGCCGAATTGCTTTTCTAAGTAATTCTCCCAATCCGCTTGAGGAATCCTTTTTTCCCATTTGGCTTGTCTAGTATGAATACAGAAAGTATCAATAACGCTTTTACAGTAAGGTACTGCCCTATTCCAAACAAAATCAGCTTCGCTGGTCTGACCGCCACAATTGGCAAAAAAAAAGCCATTGGCCAGATTTATTTTTTTATCAACCATTACCATCTGTCTCGTCTCAGCTACTGCTTTTTTTATTGTCGGTGTATAGATCAACATGTTATGGTAAGCTTGACAATGTACTTGATCACATAAATTAAACCCTTCAGACTCATGTTTCCTTAAATGACTTAATGCATATGTTCTACTTAAAGTAGCTTGCACTTTATAATAATTACGGTGTCTTCCTCCTCCCCCTTCACTCTCAATCACTCCTCCTAAATAATTCGAAATATCTACATGATTAATAATTTTTATTTCTGACTTCCCCTCAATTGTAATCGACAAATTATTGTAATATTTCCGCTCCTTTAGCTTTTTTGGTCCAAGACCTTGAATTCTAAAACTATGATTGGGAAGGGATTCTTCAATTTTAACTGTGTCAAATAAACCTAGTTCTTCAACCCCTCTTATAACCAATAATTTTGTACCACTTCTTTTAATCTGAACAGATTCTGTTGGCAACATAGTAAAGATACGTCTAGAATTACCGAAAATATTGTAGGACCCTTTATGATAGGATACTAACACATTTGAAACCTTATAGCGCCGGAGAACACCAATATCTAATTGCTGACCAAAAGCATTAGTTAGTGCTAAAACTGTAATTAACGTCAAAATGAATTTCACTCTACAAAAGTAAATTAGAAGCTAATATCTAGACACAAAATGAATTTAAATTATTAACATTTTATTTTGATTTAGTCGAAGCCGCATAAATTAATTCAGCCACTTTTTTCGAAGCCCCTCCTCCGCCAAGAATTTTCTCAAGATTATGATAATCCAATAGTATCTCAACATTGTCATTTTCAAGCTTCCTTAATTCAGTAATTATATTACTAACTGTTAGTTCATCTTGAATTAGCTCAGCTACTACTGACTTATCCATGATTAAATTGACCAAGGAAATATACTTAACTTTTACTAGTCGTTTTGCTATTTGATATGACACTCCATTGGCTTTGTAACATACCACTTGAGGCACTTTAAAAAGCGCAGTTTCCAAAGTAGCAGTGCCTGATGTAACCATTGCTAAATTGGCAGAGTTAAGTAAGTTATAGGTGTCATTTTCAATTATGGTAGTATGCTCGTTTCCAATTATATCATGATAGAACGATTTATCTTTATTGGGTGCACCAGCAATAATTACCTGATAATTATTGAACGCCTTAGCTGCAGCCAGCATAATTGGAAGTTTAGTTTTAATTTCCTGATTTCTACTTCCTGGTAAAACAGCTAGAATAGGTTGCTCAGTTAAATCATAACTTACCCTAAATGTTTCTAATGATAGGGCTTTAGTTTTAAAATCTTGTATGGCATCAACAAGCGGGTGTCCTACATAATCTACCTCAACATTAAATTTTTGATAAAACTCTTTTTCAAAAGGAAGAATGGTATACATAGCATCTACAACTCTTTTGATTTTATGAACCCTATTTTGCTTCCAAGCCCATATTTGAGGCGAAATATAATAATGCACCCTAAGTCCTTTTGTCTTAGCAAAATTTGCAATTCTTAAATTAAAACCAGGGTAATCTATCAAAATTAGGACATCTGGTTTAAATGCTTCTATTTGATTTTTACAAGTTTTTATGTTCTTTAAAATAGTTCTTAAATTGAACAAAACTTCTACGAACCCCATAAAAGCTAAAGTATTAATATGCTTTTTTAGCTTGCCATCAACCGATTTCATTTGATCACCACCCCAATATTGAAAATTGGCATTGGCATCACTTTGCTTAAGTGCACGCATTAAATTGCTGCCATGAAGGTCTCCAGATGCTTCCCCAGCTATTAAAAAATACTTCAACGTTTAAATTTTAAAACAAAAATAGGATTTATAATCTACATTCCTCAAAAGCACCACTTCATATTTACAGAAGGAATACTTAACAGTTTTCTGTGGAAATAAGTTTTAAAACCTTAAATCTTTAGCTGCTATATCGACTATTTTTGACCTATGAAGAGATTGGTACCACTTATTTTTATCTTATTAGGTCTACCAAACTTGGCAATCGGTCAAGACAAAAGAATAGATCAATTAGAAATTTTATATAGCCAAAACTACTACACTAAAGTTTTAAAAAAAGCTAACAAACTTTTAGCCATTCCTGATTATGACTATAGTGGTATGCCAAGTTTTTATAAATCACTAGCTTTATTCCGACTATCAGAAAATGAAGAATGGACAAGAAAACGAAAAAACACACTATCATTGGCTATTGATACATATAAAAGTTTTCTCACCTTCTCAAAAGCTGAGGCCTACACAAAATCTCACTATTATGAAATAGCTGAATTGAAACAGTACTTAATTGATTTACAATCAAAATTAAATAAAAAAAATGCTGCCATTCTAAAGGATTTTATTGGGAACGAATTAAGCAAGGTGCCTGTTTATGGTATTGAAAACTCAAGAATTATAACGTCTACTAAAAAAGAAAAGAAAACAACTAAAGTCAAAAACACTGAACCGGCAAGTGAACCCAATTCTGAGGATAGAAGAATTTTAGCAAGTGAAGCTAAAATGCGAGAAGATATTGTAAATTATGCCAAAGAATATATTGGAACACCTTATGTTTGGGCAGGCACAACGCCAAAAGGTTTTGATTGTTCAGGTTATATAGGATATGTCTACAATAATCACGGAATAAGCACTCCAAGATCAGCTTCTGCTCAAAAACAATTTGCTGAACGAATAAATGAAAAAGAGGCTCAAAAAGGAGACTTAGTATTTTTTAAAACAGGTAATAAAATTACACATGTAGGAATTGTTATTTCTAACCCAGGGGAATCTTTAACTATGATACACTCTTCTTCTAGTAAAGGAATCATTACAACAGATGTTCATAAGTCAAGCTACTGGAATAGCAAATATGCAGGTGTAGGAAGTATAATTACACGAAAATAATAATGTATAACCTCCCCCCTATAACAATTTTAATATTGTCGTCTTTACATTTTGCTTAAATCAGGTTCTGTTCTAGTAAAAGCTGGTATACCCGTAACATCCATACCTGTAATAAGTAAGTGTATATCATGAGTCCCTTCATATGTAACAACCGACTCTAAATTTGCCATATGCCGCATAACTGAGTATTCGTTAGTAATACCCATAGCTCCTAATATTTGACGTGCTTCACGGGCAATTTTTAATGCTATATCCACATTGTTTCGTTTAGCCATTGATATTTGAGCCGAAGTTGCCTTTCCTTCATTTCTTAACTGTCCCAACCTATAAGTTAATAATTGTGCCTTTGTAATCTCTGTTACCATTTCCGCCAATTTTTTTTGAGTCAATTGAAAAGCACCAATTGGTACGCCAAATTGCGTTCTTTCTTTCGAATATCTCAAAGCTTGATCATAACAATCCATTGCCGAACCTAAAGCCCCCCATGCAATACCAAAACGTGCCGAATCTAAACAGCCTAATGGTGCTCCTAAACCTGATTTATTTGGTAGCAAATTTTCCTTTGGAACTTTTACATTTTCGAATAAAAGCTCACCAGTAATTGAGGCTCTTAAGGAATGCTTTCCTTTCATTTCAGGAGCAGAGAATCCTTCCATTCCTTTTTCAACAATTAATCCATGAATTCGTCCTTCTTCACTTTTTGCCCAAACCACAGCAATATCAGACAAAGGGGCGTTAGAAATCCACATTTTAGCACCATTCAACAAGTAATGGTCTCCCATGTCCTTAAAATTCGTAGTCATACCTCCGGGGTTTGAACCATGATCAGGTTCAGTCAATCCAAAACAACCTAAAAATTCTCCACTGGCAAGTTTTGGTAAATATTTTTTTCTTTGCGACTCGTTTCCATATTTATAAATTGGATACATTACTAAAGAACTTTGAACCGAAGAGGTAGACCTTAGTCCTGAATCACACCTTTCTAATTCTTGCATAATAATACCGTATGATATTTGATCTAAACCTGGCCCTCCGTATTCTTCAGGAATATAAGGCCCAAAAGCACCTATTTCACCAAGCTGTTTAACTAAATGTTCAGGAAAAGCAGCTCTCTCATAGTAGTCTTCAATAATTGGAGATACATTTTGTTTTACCCAAGTTCGAGTTGCCTCCCTAATTAACTTATGTTCTTCAGTAAATAAATCGTCAAGATTGTAATAATCAGAATGTGTATATTGATCGGTTGCCATAAAGTCTATTTTATGCAAATGTATCTATTTTTTTCTTTTTAATTGATGCGGAATTATAGAACTTCATAAGAAAATTAAATACTATTTTTGACACATGAATCCTGAAGATTTTGATATTGGAATATTACGCAGAATTGAACATTCTTCTAATGCTATTTTCTGGATATTTGCAATTATTGGTATCATAACTATAATTTTAGCAAAATTGAATAATAATGCATACATAGGCCATCTATTTAATTTTTCTAAAAATTATAATCAGCAATTATTTTCACCACAAAGTTTATCAGCTCCGCTACTAATTTTGAATTACCTCATTTCATTATCTCTAATGATTGGTATTGCAATTAACAGTATCTACAATTTACCTTCCTTTTTTTCAGCAAAAAATGTTTTAGAAATATTTGCTTTCGTTTGTTCATATTACTTTTTGAAAACATTAATTCAATACCTTTTGTCAAATTGGTTTATGCGTAAATCACATTTTGACATAGGGAATGCCTTTAAACAATATCAAGTTTTAGGGTTAATTCTATTGCCATTGTCAATTTTCTCAATATATCAAACCATTCAATTTCAGTATTTAATTTTTGTTCTAGGAACAATAATTACAATAATAGTTTACATTATTCAATTGTATTTTACGCTTAAAGAATCTCTACATTATAAAGTTTCTTTATTATATATAATTTTGTATCTTTGCACCCTCGAAATCCTGCCGTTATTTTTGATAGCTAAATATTTGCTTTCATAAGTATAGGTTAGAAATAAAGAATTTTGAATATGAGCGTAAAAACTATTTTAGTTTCTCAACCAGCACCTGTTAGTGAGAAATCGCCTTACTTTGATTTAGCAGAAAAGTATAAGCTTAAGATTGATTTTAGACCTTTTATTAATGTTGTTGGGGTAACAGCAAGAGAGTTTAGAGCTCAAAAAATTGATTTGGGACTTCATACAGCTGTAATTCTAACAAGTAAAACGTCCGTAGACAATTTTTTTAGGATTGCAGAAGAGACAAGATATAAAGTGCCGGAGTCAATGAAATACTTTTGTATTTCAGAAGCAATAGCATATTACCTACAAAAATATGTTGTGTATAGAAAAAGAAAAATTTTCTTTGGAAAACAAAACATCTATGATATGGTGGATCTTCTTAAAAAACATAAAGAAGATAGATACCTTTTACCATGTTCAGATATTCTGCGTCAAAATATTCCTGATACACTAGAAGAGAACAATGTTAATTATACTAAAGCTGTTCTTTATAGAACCGTAGCAGCGGATTTATCAGATTTAGAAGATGTAAAGTATGATTTACTAGTTTTCTTTAGTCCTTCTGGCATTGAATCACTATTAAAGAATTTTCCTGATTTTAAACAAAATAAAACTATGATTGCTGCATTTGGGCCAACCACCGCAAATGCAGTAAAAAAGAACAATTTAAGACTAGATATTCATGCACCACAACCTAAGAATCCGAGCATGACTATGGCAATAGAATCTTATATTAAGAATACTAAAAAATAGTTAGACACTTAATTTAGTCTTTAGGGAAATACTTCAAATACAAAAAAACGACCATAGCGGGCATAAATGAATGCGTTAGCCCAGTTATTGTTCTAACAATATGATACATTGATTTATCTAGTCCACTGATTTTTCCAAAAGTAAATAATATTCCTGCAAGAAGAATTAGCGATAAAAAGGTTTGAGAAATAGCTTTTACGTTTAATGGTCTAAAGTACACTTTTAATAAACCGTATGAGACCCCCCAAAAATAAAAAAAGAATAGAATAGTCAATACCCATTTCAATTTTACAATTTCACTGACACTCCATGTTTCAAGAATTTGAAAACTTGGATAGGCATAATTAGCAATCCCCTGTTCTAAGTGTTTTAACACATGATTTATATTAATCATAAAAAAATCACGTAGGAAACCACTTCCAACTAACAGAATTAAAAAAAAATAGAAAGTGATTCTTTGCTTAAGCCTCATTATTAAGTTTAGTTCCGTATTTTTTAATCCATACTAGCCAAAGTATAAAGATAACCCCATATACAAAAGCTGTAAACGTATAGAGATGATTGAAGTCAAGCCATTCTGGATGATAATCACTAATAATAAATAATGCTATGATTCTAACAACATTTGCTAAATGAATAACTATTATACCTAGTGGGATATACCAAAATTTTGAACGTGTTGAACCTGGAAAGGCTATGAGGAAAATACTAAAGATTGAAAACAACTTAAACCCGTTACAATTGTCTCCAACCCAAACACCAGCATTATATCCAGCATCTTTTATTAGCTTAACGTGGTCACTTTCTATATCGATATATGATGAAAAGCCTACTGAATTTAAGATGAAATTTGAAATGTCAACAATATTGTAATTCAACCAGAAGTCCCAGTCAGTTTTTACCTTAATGACATACTGATATAATACTAACCAAATGAGATAAAGTGCAATACCTACTCCAACGAATATGTAACTTCTCTTAATATTTATACCCATTTTGAAAAAAGAAAAACTTTAACCTTTCGGTTAAAGTTTTTTTATTAAGAAGTGATTGTTCTATTTTTTACTCTTCAAACTTCTGAAACCTAACATGGCTCCAGCGGCTAAAAGTATCCCTAAACCGCCATCAATCGGAACACACTCAGGTGCCCAACATGGTGGTGTATTTCCAGCTGGTACTGCTCCACCAGGAGGTGGGCCTGCAGGCGGTTGTCCAAATGCCATTTGCCCTATACCAAGGACTATGACTAAAACTAAAACTGTTTTTAAGATTGTCTTAAACATATTGTTTATTTACTAATTATAAAATTATTTTCTTTGAAGCTACTATTTGGCCTTCTTCCCTTACAACTACAATATATATGCCATTAATTTCATTAGAAATGTTTATATATTGCTTTCCATTAGTTGAGGACAATGCATAATCAGAAATGATTTTTTGACCCAATAAGTTTGTTACTTCCATGGTTCCATTAACCAAATCATTCTCAGTAATTACCCCTATTGCATGACCAATTTGATTAATTTGAACATCATCAGATGAAACTACTTCATGACCTTCAGACTTAATATATGTTTTGGTTGACATTCTATCATTTGTGATAATAAGTGCAAATCTATCATGGTTTCCAACCTCAGCATAAAACGAATAACTTCCTTCTTCAGATAAATCTACCATTGTATTTAACTGCTTATCGAATAGATAAACAAATTCATAGTCACTTAAATCCGATATTCTTGAAGGATTAATTGTATAATACCCATCATTCAAACAATTCATTCTAAAATCAATTGTTTTGTTTTCTCCATTTGGTTCAAGGTAATTTTTAGTCAGTTGTACTGAATCACTTATATTCATATATAATGAAGAGGATTGCTCAAGACCTGTAGTTAGATGGTGAATATCAAATTGATCATCAGCGTCATTTGATTGATCATTAAAGCCAATAGAACTTACACTAAAAAATGTAGAATTATCTTGCTTTAAGGTAAGTTGCAATCCGTTTTCAACTTCAGAATTTCTAATAAAAGTTGCATTTGACGTTGTTTTTGAAGATTGAGGGAATGTAATAAATCCAAAATCTTTCAACCAAAAGCCTTGTCCAGAAGCTATCAAACCATTTGCAAGCTCAGGTATACTTGAAGTATTTGATACCTTGTCGTACCATTGATAACCACCTGAAGCGGCATCAAAAACATAAAAGTAAAGCCCCATTATATTAGTCTGAGAAGCTAGACTAAATAAAACTGGACTTGCGTATGGGTTTCCAAATGTACCCCAACCATTTGGGTTAATAGTTGTAACATCAGTATTATTTAGAGATCCGGTCACACTAACAGTGGCTCCAGAAAAAGTAACCAAATCGTCACCTAAAAATATTTCGTATCCGCGTCCATTATCAAGTGACGCTCCAATAGAGGTTACATCATTAAAATTACTGAGCGAATATTCTTTAACTGAGTAGTAACAACCAGCTGCAGTAAAAGCACAACCATCAGGAAAACCAAGACCACTAATTAGTAAGCTATCATCCCAATCAGCTAATGTAGCACCTATTACTGGTGAAGCTAAATTCCTATTACCAGCAACACCTGACGGTATAAACCGTCTTACCGTGGCATCTCCCAAAAGTACTGCGTTTATATTTACTGGACCTACTCTTGCTGAAGAAAGAGATGAAGTAGAATTAATAGTAATACCTGCGGCAGTATAGTCAAATACTCCAGAGTTAGGAGATAGCGTACCATTCATGATAATTCTTCCGTTCAATAATTTAACAGAATCTCCCATATTATTAATCTCTAAATCAAAAAACTCTACCGTATCACTTTTTAAATCAATTGTTTGAGTTGAGCTTCCTGAAAATAAAATTTCGCCAATTGGCATATCAACATCTCCACCATCTATTACTAAATTATCAGTGGCAATTTCAAGTACATTACTTGTTGTCCATTCAATACCACCTAATACTGTTAACCCTTGAGCAAATGCATCAACGTCTACTTCAATGGTATCAGTAGTGTTAATTGTTACTTCATTTATAGAAGTAGGAACACATGTACAATTCCAACTATTCGGATCACTCCACAATCCATTAGAAATTGAAGTAATACCAAGTGGGGCATCTCCTGCTAAAGTAAAGTAATCTCCTGCATCCATATCAATACCAGTAAATGTAACCGTATTGTCAAGTGCATTATAGGTACCAGCAAAATCACCAGCATTAACAAAGTTACCATCATCATCAACAAGTAATCTATAAGCTAGCGGATCTGGACTAAAGTTAGTTGAAGCATCTAAAGCAAAAGTGATGTCAATATTTCCAATATCTGATGGCTCATCCATTCTCCAAGTTCTCGTTAATCTTGAACCTCCAGCTAAAACAACTGGTAAATCAGCTGAAGTTAATGACACAGGATTAGCATCATCATGACCTACGTATAAATAATCACCATCTGAAAGTGATGATACCTCAATACGCAACATACCATTACCAATTGAATTTAAATGTTTATTTACATTGTCGTCTCTACCTATTCCAACTAATCCAAAACCATGACCAGCTTCAAAATCATAGTCGTCATTTGCAATTACAGTTCCGTATTTTGCAGAAATGTAATTTTGTAAAATTCTTTCTTGCGCTGTATTTATAATCACATTAAAAGCAAAAGCCTCACAAATTTGTCCATCCAATCCGTTTGTAACATTTACACCTCCAAGATCAAAACCTACATGAGTTCCAGGAAGTGGTGAGGCAGCATTGGTAATTTGACTCATCTGTGTAAAATCAAAAAATGCAGTCAAAACACCTGCGGGAACATCATATGTTCCATGAAATAAACCAAAAGATGATGAACTGTTTATTGTTGTTCTTCTACCCTGATAGGCTGCACTATGTCCAAAAACACGGTTAAAACCTGACAAACCAAGAAGCCCTGTATATATTGACCTTGAAGGTCCATAATTATAGTTCAATGGGATTGATAAACTGGAAGGATCATCATTCCGTCCATACATATAAAAATCGAAATAGGTATTTGCATTCATGCTTGCTTTTGCTCCAGCACTAATCCATTCATCTCCATTAAAATCAACAGCATCAATACCGTTAAAGGCACTTGACAAGTAAGTTGGCTGATTGGCGGATGTTGCCTGAACAAAATCGTTATTACTTCCAGAATAGTCATTTAAGGTTGAAACTTTAAATCCATTTCCACCTCCATTTGTATGAACATCAACCCAAAAAGCAACGGTAGCAGTTGTACCTACCCCTCCAGGGCCTACCTGAGAGATAGCATAACCTCCACAAAATACGGCTAGCACTAAACAAACAATATATCTCATAATAATTGTGATTTTAAGCAACAAAAGTATAAAAAATAATCAAATTAACCGTATAGAAGTTCAAAATTAAATATAAATTCGCAACCGCTTTGTAAAGTATTAGACCAAGTGTAAACTAACATGACTAACTGGACTGAAATAATTACCCCTAAGAAAAAGGGAAAACGTTTGCTTGCTGAGATCGTCTCTTATAAAGATTTATTGTTCCTTTTGGTTCGAAGAGATTTCGTTAAAGAGTTTAAACAGACAATATTAGGACCGCTATGGTTTGTCATTCAACCTATTTTCCAAACACTAATTTTACTATTTGTTTTTGGAAAAGTGGGAAGTATGGGTCCGAATGGTATTCCACAAACGAGCTTTTACCTGGCAGGAACCATCATATGGAATCTATTTTCTGAAACCCTTGTTAAAACATCTGAAACCTTCAGAGAAAATGCTGGAGTTTTCGGAAAAGTATATTTCCCAAGAATGATAGCACCATTGTCTGTTGTTTTCACAAACTTTTTAAAGTTTGGGGTTCAATTTGCGTTATTCCTCGTTGTTTATTTTTACGAACTGATTGCATATGGTGGATTTGAACCCAATTGGACAATACTTTTAATTCCCGTTTACTTAGTACTAATTTGTCTTTCCGGTCTCGGATTTGGACTCATCATAAGTTCAATGACAACAAAATATTGGGACTTAAGGTTTTTGGTGAAATTTGGGGTTCAGTTACTAATGTTTATGTCAACAGTAATCACACCTTTTGAATTGCTTAAAGACAAGCCAGTATGGATGCAAAATGCGATTTTTGCCAACCCTACTTCTTCGTATATAGAAGCCTTTAGACATGCATTTTTAGGTCATGAGGGAGGAACACTTTACTTTAACGGCTTAGTGTACTCTATTGTGATTAGTATATCAACACTAGTTATTGGAATCTATATCTTTAATAGGGTAGAAAAGAACTTTATGGACACTGTATAATGGAGAATAATATATTAGAAATATCAAATCTCGGAAAACAGTACAAACTAGGTGCAGTGGGTACTGGAACCCTTTCGCATGATCTTAATAGATGGATTGCTAGATTAAGAGGTAAGGAAGATCCATTTTTGAAAATTGGTGAAGAAAATGATAGAACTTCAAAAAAAACGGATGGGCACGTTTGGGCACTTCAGGGCGTAGATTTTGAACTCCAAGCTGGAGATGTGCTAGGAGTTATTGGACGAAATGGAGCTGGAAAATCAACTCTTTTAAAACTACTTTCTAAAATTACTGCACCAACTACTGGAGAAATTAAAGTTAGAGGTAAGATTGCCTCACTTTTAGAAGTAGGAACAGGTTTCCACCCTGAGCTTACTGGGTTAGAAAATATTTATCTGAATGGTGCCATTCTTGGCATGACTAAAGCAGAAATAAATGAGAAATTAGATCAAATCATTGATTTCTCTGGATGTGCTGCCTATATTGACACACCTGTGAAAAGGTATTCATCTGGCATGCTGGTTAGACTTGGGTTTTCTGTAGCAGCTCATCTAGAACCAGATATTTTAGTAGTTGATGAGGTATTAGCAGTTGGAGACCTTGAATTTCAGAATAAATGCATTGGTAAAATGAGTGAAGTAAGCAAGTCTGGTCGGACGGTTATTTTTGTGTCTCACAATATGCAAGCTGTTGGAAAACTATGCACCAAAGGTGTGTATCTTCAAAATGGAAAAATGATTTCCAAAGGTAAAATTGAAGATGTAATGGAAGATTATATTAACAGTATTGGAACTGACAACTATAAATACATTAATAAGGATACAAAATTTTCCGAAGGTAACATTCTTGAAGCAACAATTGTTAATGACAAAGATGAGCCTTCTGGCGAGGCTAATGTTGGACAAGAATGGGGACTGAAAGTTAAATTTAAACTAAACAAATCGTTCAAGCATGTTATTGTCGCTATTGGTATTAGTGGATCAATGGATGAAAACATTAATACAACGTGGTCTACTCCAAGAGACTTAGATGAAGGTGTTCATGAAATAGAATTCATGAGTTCTAACATTCTTTTGGCTGCAGGCCAATATTATATTACACTTGGATTATCAAGTCACGAAAGAACAATGCATTATGTTGAGTCTCAATTGGCATTTCTAATCGTGGAAAATCTTAATTCTGGGCTAGACCCTAGAATAATTAGAGTTAAAAATACTGGATTTTTATTAAATCAAATGACTGAAAAATTTTAAGAAAATGGAATTAAAAAAATTTGAAAATATTGTTACTTCTCAGTGGGGAGAAGATGGAATAATTAATGAAATATTTAATCGAATTGGTGAAGGCAATAAAATATGCATTGAGTTTGGTGCCTGGGATGGAAAACACCTCAGTAACTGCTGGAACTTATGGCATAACCTTGACTGGACAGCCATACTAATTGAAGGTGAAGAAGACAGAACTGAAACATTAAGAAAAAGCTTAACGAAATACCCTAAAGTTTCAGCAATAAATAAATTTGTAAGTATTGAGGGTGAAAACTCACTTGACTCTATACTTGATTCAGTTGACCTTAATGACACTGTTGATTTGCTTTCAATAGATATTGACTCTGATGATTATATGATTTTTGCAGGACTTAAGCGCAACCCTCGGGTAGTGGTCATTGAGTACAATCCAACCATTCCACCTCATATTGACCTAGTACAAAAACCAGGATTTAACTTGGGCAACTCAGTTTCTTCAACTTACAAACTGGCGAAGAAAAAAGGTTATAAACTGGCCTACATGACCTACACTAACCTAATTTTAGTAAGGGAAGAAGAGTGGGAAAAATTGAATATTGAAGAGGTTGATTATTTTCGCGCTTTCCAATATGATAAATTGACATGTGTAATTAACACCTATGCTGGCGACACTATTCTTTCTCAACCTATTCCATATAATGGTGGGTATATTGAAGATGCAAATGTGGGCATCAAACAATCTATTAGAACAAAATACTTTAACAAAGCAACTAAGATTGCACCTGAATTCGATACCTCTGGAGAACTTGTTTACTGTGAAGTAAAAAGAAAATGATTTACATTAAAATAAGAGGCGGTCTTGGAAATCAAATGTTTCAATTTGCAGCTGCTGTGGCACTTTCGAAAGAAAAGAAAACTACAATAGGCATTGAGACTAGTGAATTTTTAAAACCAGATTCGAACAACTATACAAGTAGAGTTTTTGAATTAGGAGACGTGTTTAATTTAGTTGACGCTCAGATAGTTTCTAAAAAATCATATAATTATCTAATTGAAGATAATTTTTTTTTCAAACTCAAAAGAAAGTTATTCAATGGATCTGTATTCTATGAAACAAACTTAGCATTCGATCCGACAATCAATAAATTAAGTAAAAACGGATATATTGAAGGTTATTTTCAATCGGAAAAATATTTTTTAAAATACCGAGAAAGTTTATTGAGTCTTTTCACCTTTTCTAAAAAGCCATCAATAAAGACTACTCAAACTATTGCCAAAATAAATAAAACAAGCAGTATAGCTATCCACATTAGACGAGGAGACTATCAAAAAAATAGAGAAATTAATAATGTACATGGTGTCCTACCACTCTCCTACTATGAAGATGCATTAAAGCATTTCGACCTATCTGAGTCGCATTTACTTTTCTTTTCAGATGATATAGATTGGGTCAAGGAAAGTTTCAACTTTTTGAATCAAGTGAATGTAACTTATGTCAATTGGAATACTGGAAAAGACTCCTGGCAGGATTTATTTTTAATGTCAAACTGCAAGCATTTTATTATTGCAAATAGTAGCTTTAGTTGGTGGGGAGCATGGCTATCGACAAATGAAAATAAAACTGTTATTTGTCCAAAGCAATGGTTCGCAGATAAAAACTTAAACAAAAATACATCCGATTTAATACCAAAAAGGTGGATTAGAATTTAAAATTCGATACTTTTGCATTATGAAAATAATACTTTTATTATTTTTTCTAATGTCATTAAACTTAATTCAAGCCCAAGAGTGGGAATGGGCAAGGAGAGTAAATGGAATAGCAAATGATTATGTTTCAGATATTTTTGTTGATGACTCATCCAACACCTATATCACTGGAAGGTCAAAATTAGCGGTTATATTTGAAGACCCAATTAATCCTATTTCGCCAACATGGTACGGACATACTGATGCCTTTATAGCTAAGTATGATAAGGATGGCAATTTACTTTGGGCTAATCAAGGTGGAAGTCCTGAACCTGATTGGGGCTGGGGAGTAGTAGCTGACAATTCAGGAAACACATACTATACTGGTGAATTTTCCGACACTGCTGTGTTTGGTAACGACACACTATATTGTAATGGTGTTAGAGACGTTTTTATAGCTAAGCTAGATCAAAATGGAAATTTCATTTGGTCTAAATCATTTGGTGGTAGCCTCACAGACAAGGGACAAGACATTGAAATGGATAATTCTGGTAATCTTTACATCACAGGTTTCATTGGAAATGAAGTAAATATTGGAGGAACTATTATCGGTACCAATACAGCGCAAAACGGCTATATCATCAAATTAGATACTGCTGGGAATTATATTCACGCTAAAGAAATTGCACCTAATTATTCGAGTGGGTATCACTTAAAATCGGATGATAATGGACATATGTATTTAACTGGAGAAACGCGATATGATAATTATTTTTCAAACCTCCTAGTTCAAGGCCCTGGATACTCATGGAGAGATGCTTTTTTGGTGAAATTTGACACTACTTTGCAGGCTATTTGGGTAAAGACAGGTGCTGGCCCATTTCATAATATTGGCGAAAGTGTAGCTGTTAGCGATAACTATGTCTACATGACGGGAGCCTTTTCAGGATATGCGGATTTTTCGGGCACCACTGTTACTTCAAATGGACAAGGTACAACCAGTACAACGCATAATGCTGGAAGAGATATTTTTATTGCGAAATATGATTTTTCAGGGAATTTAATTTGGGTAAAAAGTTTCGGTGGAATTGGATATGATTATGGATTTGGAATTGATGTCACTTCAGACGATCATATATATGTAGGTGGATCATTTAGAGATACCGTGATGTTTGAAAATACTCAGTTGGTTGCTCAAGAAGGCCCAGATATGTTTTTCATTCGACTTGATAGCCAAGGAGACATGGTTTGGATAAAACAACAAAGCGGAAGCTTGGTAGATCAATGCTATGCCTTAGCTTTAGATGAACATGAAAATCTTTATGCTGGAGGTGGATATAGAGCAAATATGTATTTCGACAATATTTTTATGCCAACTATGGAGAACTCTGGATATATTGGTAAAGTAACCCAGCACACCTATCCGACATATGAATTCGTAGACACCTTTGCTTGCTTTGCAGACACAATACTTCTGGCTATTGATGGTATCACAACTCCCCTATCTTACACAACAACAATTGACCAATCTTTTGCAAATACGATTAACATGAATAACAATGTGTATATTGTATTGGATTCAAGTTATTTACTGTCAGGAAAAATCGTAGTTGCAAATAATATTTATTCAGATACTGTATATTTTAGCCAAAACATTTCGCATTCTAATCTAGTACCATTTTCTTTAGGAAATGATACTACTATATGCCCTGGTACCTCAATTTATTTAACCCCTCCTTTAGGTGATCTAACTTATGACTGGTCTGATAATTCAAATGATAATTTTTTAATAGTTAGTCAACCCGATATGTATTGGTTAAACATTGAAGATACAAGTGGTTGTTTCCAATCAGACACTATTTCAATTTCTAATTTTCCAAGTGTTCAATTTAATTTAGGAAATGACACAACAATTTGTGATTATGATTCTTTGCTTATTGAAGGGCCAACTGGAAACTTTGATTTTTTGTGGTCAAATGATAGCACAACTAATAATATTTATGCTAAACAAACATTCAATAACTGGTTAACCATTACAGATACTAATAACTGTGAAACGTCCGATACAATTCATGTGCAAATGAATAGCACTGCACACTTAGCATTTACCTTAGGAAATGATACTACAACCTGCGATTATAATACAATAGAACTGACTGGTCCATTAGGCAACCTATCTTTTTATTGGAATACAACTGAAACAACGCAAAATATAAATGTGAATTTATCTGACACGTATATTTTAACTGTTACCGACTCAAATCAATGCGTTGCCAGTGATAGTATTATAGTTAATTTTATAGATTGTCTTTCTAATAATGAATATGATAATGTTTTTTCTGCAATGTCAATAGTAGATGAACTGCTTTTAATAGATAAGAGCCTACTTAGTACTCCGCACACCTTATATATTTATAATTCAAATGGACAAGTGATAAGTACAATTTCTAATGCCGATCAATTTGATTTTTCTAGTTTACCAAGCGGATTATATATTGCGTATCTAATAACTCTTGATCGGGAACGAAGTACACTAAAATATATCAAAAGATAAAATATCTATTTAGTGATTATTTAATTCTTTTTTGTCGAATGACTTCAACCTTTTTTGCAACTAACTCATTCAATATAACAGACAGAATGATAGTTATTAAGACCAGTATAAATGTTTTCCCACCGTATAATGGCACTTTAAAATAGGTAATAAAAGTTGATACTAACATATGGGAAATGTAAATGGGGTATGAAAGCTCACCGATATACCGATCAATTTTCCAATTTTTACTCAATAGAAATACAAATGGCATTGAGCATAAGAAAATAACCAAATAGCAAATCATTTTATATTCCATATCAATTCGACTGTATATAAAAGTACTTAGGAATACGAAACAGTAAATACCTATCAAAATATTCTTTGATATCTTTTGTTTAGAAACCTTCTTGTAAAGATGAAATGCAATGGTTCCCAGTAGAAAGAAAACCAATTCCGTTGGAAAAAACCTATAAGTCCAAGGATCGTGATTAAATCCATTTTGCATTAATAGAATCCGTAAAAGCACGGAACTAATTATGAGTACAATAATTAGTTTCAATTTTCTTCTAACTATAAAGGGCGCGATCAAATAAAATGTAATTTCTACACCAATTGTCCAAGCTTGCGGAATGAATAGAAATTTATAGAGCAATGGATTGGTATCCAAAAAACTACTGGTAAAAAATAAACCTCCAGTACTCAGGTTTAATCCTAAAAAAACAATCCAATCTTGAAAAAGAGTAATTAAATTAGCTATAATGATGAAAATGATAGATGGAATACTCATGACATTACCGAATTCTTGAAACATGTGAAAAGGTGTCAAAATAGATGAATTATCATCAAAGAAGATAATTAAGGACAGTAGTACCGCTAAAACCAGAACTACCCAATAAACAGGTAACAATCTCAAAATTCGGTTGGTAATAAACAACTTATAGCTTGAATTGGCCGCCACATACTTTTCATTAAGTACCATTGTCATATAAAAACCTGAAATCATATAAAATGACTGCACCGCTAATTGCCCGCCAACTAATTCAATTCCAAATAGAGAGCTACTATGCGCTAAAACGACAGATAAAGCCAATAATGTCCTTAGAATTCCCATTTTTATTGTGCAAATCTATAATAAAATCAGGTTGTATAATCATCATCTAATTATATTTTAATCTTTGTCATAAAAGTTAAACCTTTAAATTTTGTAATGTGAAGGATAAGTCATTTTGCGTTAATCATGGGTAAACAAGTTCTTATAGTTTATACTTTTATTAAAATTAATCGCATAATTATTGCCTTTTGTCGATAATTAACTATCTTTGGTCTAAATTATAATAAAAAAAAAATGAAAAAATTTTCCTTCTTATGGCTGTTGATACTAAGTTATTCAGCAACTGCGCAAACTGTAGCGATAGAATCCTACGATTGTGGAACAACCATGACTGTTCTTAATGAACTAATTAGATGTAATGGTATTGCTAATATTGATGAATATGAGTTCGAATTTACTGAACAAGTTTCAGGTACTATTACTACTCTTGTTAGAGGCTACCACACAGCTTCTTTGGCCATGGCTGGCTTGACTACATATGGAGTTTCTTATGATGTTAGAGTAAGAGCAAAAACTATAGGTAATCCTTACGGTCCACAGGGTGCTTCATGTGTTATTAGCGCACCAGGAACAGTTCCTACTTCAGAATTAACTACTTGTATTGGAATTAACCCTCCTGCTTTAGCCTTGTTTAACTCAACCTTTAAATGTAAATCAGTGTTTGGAGCTACAGGTTATGAATTTAGACTTACACCTCAAGGTGGTGGAGTAACAACAACTGTGCTTGCTTCAGCTAATAGAAAAATGAGTTTATCTACTGCTGGTCTTTATACTACAAATACAATATACGAAGTAACTGTAGCAGCTATTACTGGTGGAGTTACTGGACCTCATGGTGGCATTTGCTTAGTTAAAGCACCTGCAAGTTTACCTTCTACATCTTTAGAAGCTGCATGTGGGCAACAATTAAATACATTCGGTCAGTCTTTTAAAGCTGTTAACGTGCCTGGTGCATCTGAATATGAATTTGAGTATACGAATCAAGCTGGTGGTGCACCAACAACACACGTTAGTGGTTCAAGAACAACTACTTTAACAGCTGCAGGAATATCAACTGCGTTTGCTGCATATGATGTAAGAGTAAGAGTAAGATTAGGAACTGCATTACCTGCAGTTTATACGAATTATGGTGCGACTTGTGTATTATTTACACCAACTATTGTTCCTTTAACTAATTTAGACGTGGCAAGCTGTGGATTGCAAACAATAGCAGATACTGATCCAATTTCAGCAAACGCTGTAGGTTCAGCAACACAATATAGATTCATTTTTGAAAACCTAACTGATGGTTTAAACACATTAGATTCTATTACTGTTGCTACTACCACAACTTCTTTAAATGCTGCTGGATTAACTGATCCTAATACAACGTATAGAGTTAGAGTTAAAGCAGAGGTAGCTGGTGATTTTGGAATTTACGGTACATCTTGTTTTGTACATTCTCCGCAAACAATCCCAACTCCTGAATTAAATGCAATGTCTTGTAATGCGACACTTACATCTTTCTCAGAAACTTTCAGATCTATTGTAGTGCCTGGAGCAACTGAATATACATTTGAGTTTACGGATATAACTAATCCTGGTTCACCAGCAATTGAATATATACGTCCAAATCACCAAGCTAAATTGATAACGTTTGGTTTGCTAACTGAAAACATAGTGTATAATGTAAGAGTAAAAGCTCAAGTAGCCGGCGCTTATGGAAACTATGGAAATGTTTGTACTTTAACTTCTCCTGCAATTCCAACTACTGGAATTACAAGTTGTGGTGCTACATTGACGGCTTTTAACGATCCGTTTACAGTAACAACAGTTGGTGGTGCTACAGAGTATGAATTCCAATTTACTGGTATTGGTTCTGCATCTGATGCAAATGTTGTGAAAGGATTCCATACAACAACCTTAGCTGGTGTTGGTTTATTAGAAGTTGGCGCTTCATATACTTTAGAAGTAAGAGCCAAAGTAGGCGGAATATGGGGTAACTACGGTGCACCTTGTACATTAAATGCTCCTACTAGTGTTCCAACTACACAAGTTGTAAGTGATTGTGGAACTGTTATTCCTAGCTTTAACACTTTCTTTTTAGCTCAGTCAGTTGCTGGTGCGACACAATATAAGTTCAGGTTTACAAACTTAGCTACTGTTTCAACACCGGTTGAAAGTATTAGAGGATTCCAAAGTAATTCATTTGGATTTGCTGGAATTGTGGATTTGAACACTCCATATAGTGTAGAAGTTTTAGCAATAGTTAATGGTGTAGAAGGAACATATGGTCCTGCTTGTACTATCACAACCCCAGGAACTTTAGCAATGGCACTTAATGATGGTGATGAGTTTAACTCGTTAGAACCACAAAATGTTATTGAATTAAACCAAATCAATAACGATTCTGAAAAAGAAGAAGGAGAGATTACTTTTGGTCAAAATTCTAATGAGAATTCTAAGCAAATTGGCTTAAGTAATATTTCATTAAATGTTTATCCAAATCCAACTTCAGATATCGTAAACATTGTAACTGACCTAAACCAGTATAATGTCTCAATTTATTCTACAACTGGACAAATGGTTTACACTGCAACAGCAATGAATTCAGTTCATAAAGTTATAGTAAATGACTATGCTGAAGGATTGTATATTGTACATGTAAAAGATACAAACGGAAATATTTTAAAGACGGACAAAATATTTGTCTCAAAGTAAAATAACCTAAATTAAATATAAAACCGCTACATCTATTTGTAGCGGTTTTTTTATTATTATGGAAAAAATAATGGATCTTCCAACTCAAATATCAGTGATTATTCCGTTATACAATGCCGAAAAATTTATTACTGATACTTTAAAATCTATTCTGCAACAATCTTTTACTGATTTTGAAGTCATTGTAGTCAATGATGGTTCAACTGATAATTCAATTGAAAAAGTAAAAGAATTTAAAGACTCTCGAATAATAATTATTGAAAAAAAGGAGAACAGTGGTATTGTTGACACCCTAAATATTGGCATAAAAGCTGCAAAAGGTGATTTTATAGCTAGGATGGACGCTGACGATATAGCTTATAATAATAGATTTAAAGTTCAGTACGAGTATCTTAAAAACAATCCTAATATAGCCGTTGTTGGCTCTTTTCAAGATAATTTTGGAATTGAAAATAAATTAGTGAAACTATACCAAACAAATGCTTTGATTAAAACTGGGCTTGTATTTAATAATCAAATTTGTCATCCATCTGTAATGATAAATAGAGACTTAGTTCAAAAAGAAGACCTTGTGTATAAAAGAGAATTTCAGTTGGCAGAAGATTGGGTATTATGGTTTGACCTAAGTACTAAGGGTTACAAAATGCATAACCTACCTACTCCTTTAATAAAGTATCGGATAGAGGGTCAAAACACAACTGCTAAGCACAGAAATGATGAAAAAGCAAGACATTATAAAGTGTATAAGTACATTCTAAACCAATTATCAATTCAACCGAATAATGAAACGCTAGATTTGCATTGGGCAATGGCAAGGGCCAATGTGTCACAAATTGATTTAAATAAATTAAAACCTTATTTCAAAGTAATTGAAGAAGCGTTAAAAAATGGCGGTTATGAAAAGAACGCTATTACAAAAATTCTAAGGGCAAAAAAAGAAAAAATTTTTTTCGACATAGCGGACTACTCACCTCAAAAAGCACTTTCCTATATCATTACAAATGGTCTGATTTCTTTTTCTAAAGTAAAATACTTAATTACTTCTTCCATTAAATCAAAAAACTAATAGTTCGATATGCTTTTAATATCAGAAATAAAGCTCGGATAAACTTGCTTAGCATCAAAATTTAACTGCCAAAACCGTCGGATTTCTTCCCTCCTATTTTCAGTATTAAATGTACTATTTTGCCAGTTTTCAAGTAAATTTGCTACTTCCCGAACATCAAAATCTTTTTCGATTAATATGCCAGTTACTTCATTCACTACCTCCGTCATTGCGCCTACATTTGTCGCAATAATTGGAATTCCACAACTAATTGCTTCCTGAATTGAAACAGGCAGCCCTTCGGTAGAACTTGTTGTTATAAACAGGTCTATGCAATTTTCAGTATAAAATTTCATAATATCTGAATTTGAAATCATTCCTTTTAACTCAACTTCATGTTTATCCAATTTCTTTTTGATAAGAACTTTCAAATCGTTCATTTGTTTTCCATCACCAAAGTGAACCCATCTAATCTTACGTTCAACATTTGCCAAAATTTCTATTATTAACTCTACACGTTTAAGCGGGATAATACTTGAACATGAAACAATTGTAAGTATATCATTATCTACTTCAGTGAAACCCATTCCGCAATCAATTGTTCCCAGATACTTATGATTTACTTTACTCTTAAATTTAGTTTTAGATTTAATGTATTCCTCTGAGATTTTGGAATTCGGCATTACTTGATCAGCATATCTATAAATTAAACTCCTAAACGGTAAATAATTTCCTGGGTGGCGTTCATCCCAAATATCAAATCCCCCACACCTAAATACGAAATTCGAAACTGTTTTTCGCCTTTTTAAGAAGGTCAAAACTAAAGCCCAATCATTCATCCAATATGAATAATTAACTGAATTTGGTAGCAATAAATTAAAATCTTCAATATGCTTTGCTTTTTTAGCAGCTATTTTTAAATAACTTAACCACAATTTTGCTTTTTTTATAAAAAAACGTTTATTTGGGCAATTGACAAATTCTACTAAAAAGAATGCAAGAATTTGAATTTTATATTTGAATGTCAATTCTATTTCATTAAAATCAAATAAATCAACAATTTCAGTATTTTCTGGTACTGTTCGTTTAAAAACAGGTTTTGAAAAAGTAGAATGTGTGAAAATTTTTATTTTATTAAAACTGTCAGCAAGATAAGGGAACTCATTCTCAACAATAGGTTCAGCAGTAGTATATGGAAATTTAGCTGTAAAAAAATTTAAATTCATAGGTTGTATTCCAAAGCAAATCAATTAGATAATTCTTAGAAATCTTTTCGCGATTAACTACAATAAGCTCTCAAAGATATATCATTTCTTAGGGAACTAATTGTTTAGAGCAATATTATAAATTCTTTCTAACTCCATTGCTGCGTTTTCTATAGAATGTTCTCTTTTTATTCGTTCTAAACATAATTCCCCTTTTTTTCTTAATCCTAAAGAATCATTCAAAGCGTCCATCATGATTTTTCTTAGAGCTTGTTTTACGGTTAATTGAAATGTGGTTTTTTCACTTTCAGTATAAGGAATTGATCTATTATTAGTTAATGGAACATCAATCACCCACCCACAATCATTATCATTTATTTCCATAAACGCTCCGCCATTTGTGGTTACAACTGGGCAGCCACAAGCTTGGGCTTCTAAAACTGAATAACCGTATGTTTCATCATAAGATGGTAGTAATGCAATATCAGCTGTTTTAAACAAATTTAATACATCTGAATTAGGGAGAGAATGATGGTGAGCAATACTGTCGTGTCTAGCAATTATTTCTTTCACTTCCAATACATCTTCCGCTGTGCTTTTTGATGCATAATCTCCGTATTGCAAAGAAGATACGATCGTTAAATTAATATTTGATCCATCATTCAATAATTGATCAATAACCTGCAAAACTTCTTGCCCTCCCTTTCTAAAAAAATCAGCACCGACTAAAACCAGATTCAAACCTTTACTATACAATTTATCTTCGAGTGAACTAACAATGATTTTTTGTGGTGGATGTAATACTTTTATTTTAGAAATGATTTTTTTACTCTTTTCCGAGTCATATTGACTTAAATAGTCAAGTTGTGATTGCTTCGCATGTTCTGAAATGGCAATAATTTTTTTACACGAATCACTTGCTAATGCATTCAAAACTTTATCTATGTATTTATGTTCCTTCGGAAATCGACCAATAGGATGCGCTCCTCTTGGTAAAAAATATTCAAATGTTGTTATCCAAGGCTTATTTCCTAAGCTAACAGCATTAAAAAAATGCAAACAATTATACTTCCCAAAGTTAAAGTCATTAAATAAGTTTAACCATTGTGGATGTGTTTTTTTTAAAATCTTGAAATATGGGTAAGCAATTAGTTTGTATATATCTAAAACCTTTTCAAATTTATATCCTTTAACAGGTATTTCAGAGAAATTTCTTTTTTCAGGATAATAATTGGCTTTAATCCCTATTGTTTTTAAATTCATTCGACTTCAAATATAGCAATTTGTATAAACAATTAAATTTCGAACTTTTATTTTATAAGTTTATAGAATAGCTAGGGAATCTTCTTACTAAGTAGACCAATTAAATCATTGTCTTTTTCATAATTTGGTATTAATTCACATTTAGATATGACAATAAAAAAGCAGTTAATACTTATCAACTCTATTGTAACATATTTTTATATTTTTGCAAACAAGCTATGCTAATATATGAGCAAAATATTTTTCACACTAGTACTACTGTCCACTGTTTTGATGATTGGATGTTCAAGAAAAAAAAACATCATCCAAGAAAAACCTTTTTGGATTAAAACTATATTTTGTGATTTCGAGTCAATTGATTCAGATGTCCAAAAAAGATATAGCTTTAAAACAGATTCAGCCAATTGTATAGTCAAAGTTCAAGGAACGCTTAATACCAATGATGCTCGTTCTGGAAGTACATCCATTCAATTAGATGCTAATAGTATTGAATCTGTTCTTACGTTAACTGACCTTAGAGAAACTCAACTAATAGAAATATCAATTTGGCAAAAAGAAGGAGATTCATCTGCCTTTATCTTAGGAAAATTATTGAATGATGGCGGTATTGATTCTGAATTTAAAACAAATTATAAAGAATTGGGAAAATCTAAAAAAGGATGGAAACAACACTTTTTATCAATCCCAATTGTAAAAGGATCAAATTCCGTGTCCATTTATTTAAAAGCACAAGATTCTATTGCAATATTTGACGACCTCAAAGTATATATTTATCCAGTAATGCCAACAAATAATGTTGAAAAGGATCTAAGCATATGGATTCCTAGTAAGAGTAAAAAGAAGTTGACTAAGTATATTGAAAAATCTTTGGGAAGTGCAGTTATTAGTGAGAAGAGTAAAAAATATGTTAGTGCGTACTATTTAGATAATGAGGATACAACAAAAATAAAAATAAAGATTAAAGGCGATTGGTCAGATCATATTGCTCCAGACAAGGCATCATATCGTTTCAAACTGCCTAGCACTGCTTCTTTTGAAAAAATGTCTAGTTTTTCTATACAGCACCCAAAAGCTAGAAATTTTTTATCGGAATGGATTATGCATATCATGGCTGATAAAGTGGGAATTCTTTCCACAAAATATGAATTTATTAATGTTAATTTTAATGGTTATAACATGGGACTGTATGCGTTAGAAGAACATTTTGACAAACATATAGTAGAAAATAGAAAACGTCGTGAAGGTCCCATTTTAAAATTAGATGAATCTGGAACATGGCGATATCGTGAAAAAATTCATAATGATAGCTTGAAGCACCCGTACCCAGATTTTGAAGCAAGCTACATCAACGCTTTCCACGAAAAAAGAATCCTTAGATCAGAGGCTTTATCTGAGCAATTTAATGAAGGAAAAAAATTATTGCAACTTTTCAGAGACGGACACCTAAATATAAGTGATATATTCGATATTGACTTGCTTGCCAAATACTATGTTCTCATTGAAATAAGTGGTAATTATCATGCCCTTACTTGGCATAATCGACGTTTTTACTTTAATCCGATTACTCAAAAACTAGAACACATTTTCTTTGATGCAATCCCAAACCAAAATCTAAGTAAAAGCATTATTCGATCAATCATTGAAAATAAAAATAAAGAGGCAAACCTAATGATGGACAATGCAATAATTATGGATAAGGCTTTTAAGGAAAAGTATTTATTCTACTTAAAGCAATACACTGATAAAACTTATATTGATTCTATATTCGAGGGAAGAATTTCCGATTTGGACATTTTTCACGAAGCCATTCTTAAAGAAAGTCCAAATTATGAGTTTTCAATAACCAACTTATATGATAGAATTAAATACCTTAGAACCGATTTGAATTCACTTTCAAAGTATTGGGATGAGGAAATATCAGATGTATCATCAATAGATCACTGGGCAAGAGAGTTTTCTTTTTCCTCCCTTAAAAATCTTTCTGTCATCAAAGGAGTTTCCGTAAATGCTTATATAAAAAGATTGTCCTATGACTCCTGCTCAATTACTTTTGAAAATTTTCACCCAAATGACGTCGAAATTTTGGCTGCTAGATATCAAAAAAATGGAGAGAAAATTCAACTTAAGACTCCTCAATCTCTAAATGGATTCAAGACTGAAGCTGATTCTAAAACCATTCATTTGAACCAAATTCCGCAGTCATTGTTTTTTGCTGATAAATCAGTTCCATTGAAGATGTATAAAGCCGTGTTAATACCCTGGGAAAAACCTCGAGGAAAAACTACTATGATGAACCTTAATGAGCAGTTTTCCGAACAGAGTGAATACTTTTCAATATCGAATAATATTTTAACTTTTAACAAGCTATGTAAAATCAATCAATTGATTTATATCCCATCCAAATATAAGGTTAATATTGAGCCAGGTACAGTTATTGTTTTTGAAAATGGAGGAGGACTAATTGTGAACAATACATTTATTTGTAAGGGAGAAGAATCTTCGCCTATAAAGTTTATTTGCAATGACAACTCCTCACAAGGTCTAACCATTTTGAAAGGCAAAGAGGTTAATATTCAAAATACTTCATTTGAAGGTCTATCCAACTTAAATTATAAAAACTGGAGACTTACTGGTGCTATAACCATTTATGAATCGACTACCACATTAAAAAATGTAATCATATCTGGTAATCAATCAGAGGATGCATTAAATATAGTTAGAAGTAACTTTGAGATAGACCATATTGAAATTGCAAATACCTATTCAGATGGTTTTGATGCCGATTTTTCAACAGGTTTTATCAAAAACTCCGTATTTAAAAGAACGGGGAATGATTGTGTTGATTTCTCAGGTTCTAAAGTCTTTATCGAAAATATTTCAATAGTCGATTCAGGAGACAAAGGAATTTCGGGTGGAGAAGAATCTAACATTACCATAAATGGAGCAGATATTCTTGGTGCTAAAATGGGAATAGCTTCAAAGGATGCCTCTATAATAAATGGCAAAAACATTTCTGTGTCTAATTCAGAATATCATTATACCGCCTTTCAAAAAAAATCAAATTATGGTCCATCTCAATTAATACTTAATAAAGTAAAAACAGCTGTTAGCGATAAGCAAATCTTGGTTGAAAAAGGATCCTCAATATCCATTAACGATCAACTTTTTAAAGGCACCAAAAAAATAGATACTGAGGCATTATATAGTGAGTTTCAAAAGAAATAGTCTTAACTTTTTTTAATTCCATTTATGAAATTTTTTCTGCGAAACTTGTTAATGGTTTTTTAATTCCGATTTCGTCTAAATTATTTAGATATTATCAAATTAAAGTATATTTGCAGGCAACACATTAATGAATATTAATAACATATTGATTATGAGCTACTTGAGTAAAACAAAAAGAGCATTCACTGGGCTTTCCATATTTAAAAAAATAATTGCAATAGTATTTGTATCATTTTTAGTGTATGTCGTACTATTTCCTAGTAAATCATTTCATTCAATCAAAAATTCGTTAAGTTACGGTAAACAAATTTCTCTCGGCCTAACCACATCTGTTAGCAAGAATGATATTATAAAAATACGAATTGAGGAAGAAGAGGCTAATAAATTAATAAAGTATAGAGAAAAAAGACCTGTTACCAAAAAATGGATTAAGATTAAAATTCTTATTAATGGGAAATATTGGGATGCTAAATTAAAGTATCATGGAAGTGATGAACCTCATTATGAAAATGAAAAATTTTCTTATACAATTAAGCTTCTTGATAGTGTGCCATTAATTAATGGAATCCGACGTTTTAAATTAATCAAGAGTGAAGAAGCAAAAAATATAATATCGTCAAATTATCTAGGCAGCGAAGCAGGCTTAATAAGTGCTGCAGGAACATACAAAATGCTTGAGATCAATTCTAAAAATGCTGGTTCTTATTATTTTGTCGAAGATATTAAAAAACAATTACTAGAGCGAGACTTTGGAATCACTAATTATACAGTATTAGTTAATACAAATGATTGGACTAGGAAAGAAGGCAGAACGCACTCTTCATCATTAGACCTCTTTATTGGACATATTGAAAAAAGAAAGGACTTAAATTATACTTATGCACTCGCTGAATTCGAATCATTTCTTACGAGCATTCAAGATGACGAAATGAATTCAATATTAAACTTTATAGACATGAAGTACATGTCTAAATACCTAGCATTATTAGCACTATTTAATGATCCTCATGATATTAATGGTGATAATTTAAAATTTATTTATGATTTTAGTCGTGGCAAATTTTACCCAATTTATAGAGCTGAACAAAGTGGTATTCCCATTCAGAAACAAAATATACCAGAATCAATTGATCAGTTTAACAAGCTATTTTTTGAAAGTCGTGGGATAAAATACAGCGTTTCAAAATTGAACAAGTTATTTAAAATTTTAATATCAAATAATTCAATTAGAGCTGATCGTGACAAATACCTATATCAGTTATATTTAAAAAAGAATGATATCCTTAGCTCCATCGATAGTATACATAATTCTAATATTTCTATTCATCATTCTGAATATAGGTATAGAAGTCAAAAATTTGGCAATAGATATGTTAAAAATGTAGTGAATACATCACTTGACTTTTTCCATGATTATATCTCCGAAGTTCACATTTATGGTTCAGTGGATACAAATTCAAAAATTATGGACATTGCGCTGGACGCTTTTGCTCCTATAAAAATAGTTGATAAGTTTACTGGAAAAATCGTAAAAGTATGGCATGGGATAGAATTCGACTCGGAATTAAACTATAAAAACATCCTTCTCAAGCTGCCAGTTCCAAAAGATAAATTTAACCCTAAAAAAGATTTTATATTCATCAATACAATTACCGGAGACACTGTTCCTAAGCAGAAACTATATTTTAACTATATAAGTAGAACTGATTACAAATCATCAGGTCTATTAGAATTAGAAAAAAGCAATGTAAATTTCGTACTTAAGGAAGATTCCATCTTGATTAAAAAAGGAAAATATCAAATCAAAAGTCAAATTTGTTTGCCTAAAAATTTGTCAGTAGTTATTGAGGCAGGTGTGACTTTGGAGCTTGACTCTAATATTCACTTTCAAATTAATGGAAGTGCATTTTTATTAGGTACACCATTAGACCCTATTCTAATCAAACCAATTTATCCTGATAAGCCATTTGGAACTTTTTCAATTATCGGAGATGGAGGCTCACAAACAATAATCAATAACATTCATGTTTCCGGAGGTAAAAACTCCTTCTTTAATGGAAAATTATTCAGTGGTCAATTCGCTATATACGAATCAAATGTCGATATAAAAAACTCATCTTTTTCAGAAAGCCAAGGTGATGATGGACTCAATATCAAGTACTCGAAGGTTAATATAGAAAATTGTTCATTCATAAACAATTTTGCCGATCAAGTTGATCTTGATTTTTGTTTTGCAAAAGTATCATCCAGTATATTCTATCCTCAAAAAATAGATGCAAATGGTGATGGTTTGGATTTAAGTGGGAGTTATGTGAAAATTAGTGATTGTAGTTTGACATCTTTTCTTGACAAAGGTCTAAGTTTGGGGGAAAAATCAACTGCAATTGTTACAAACTGTCAATTTAAAGACAATGCTAATGCAATTGCTGTAAAAGATGAAACCAGTTTTTATTGTTGGAACAATACATTTTCTAACAATAAAATTATATTCACAAGTTTTATTAAAAAGAACTTTTTTAATGAACCGAATCTCTTTATAGACAAAAGTTATTCAGAAAACTTATTAAACATTGTGGAAGGTAAGGTGACAATAATTAATGAAAATGAGATAAAAGAAAAACTTACCACATTTGAAATGAATTTTAAAGGATACGAAAAATCTGGTTCAATTGAAGATAGAAATTTTTAATTTACTTGAGTAAATTCGTATAATACTTCTTGGTTTCCTTAGCCGAATAGGTATCTAAAACAAAGTGTTGTAATTTGAGTGCCATCTTTTCAATTAATTCAGGCTTTGAAATTAGTTCTTTTAAAGCCATTTTAAATGATTCTGAGTTCTTCCATTTGAAAAAGACAATCTCATTGTTACTAAACAAGTCACATATAGTTGGTGTATCAGGAGCAATAACTGCCATATTCATTGCACCATACTCGAAAATTTTATTTGGTGCACCATACCAATTTGATCCAGGCATAATGCCAACATGCATCTTCTTTTTCAAATCATAAAGTGCGGTTCCATCTAAAAATCCAGTAAAGTGAATTTTACTTTTTGTTGATTCATCTAATAAGTTTACTTCCGCCTCAATAGATGCTTTTTCCATTCCATCACCAACAAGATATAGCTCAATACTATACCCTTCTTTAATCAAGCTGCAGCAGGTATTGACTAATATATCCACTTGATGCCACTTTAAAAAGGAGCCTATAAAACAAATGTTAATTATTGATGAAGGAGAATTCTTTTCTCCTTCAAGGATATCAAATCTTGAAAAATCTACATTTTGGTGCAAAGATAAATTAGATGCATTACCAGTAATATTTTCAACATAACTTTTCATAGGATTTGAATAAACCACTGTTTTTCTTGACTCCATCAGAGCCGTTTTTTCTCGGCTTGTAAACTCTTTTAAGAAAATGGGTTTAGCTCCATTATTAAAAAACATATATTCTTCAATAATGGGTCCGTCATACACAATATATAAGGGTATATTTTGTGATTTCGCGAGCCTCACTCCAACATCTGAACCTAAATTATAGAATTCTAAAATAGCATCATAACGAGCCTCACTATCTAATAACTCAGTTGCAATATTATTTGCATTTTTCAGTACCATTCGATCACGCAAAGCTCTTTTTAAAAAAGAAGGTAGAAATCTTGCAATAACTTTTTTAGCGTTTGTAGGCAGCCTCTCTGTCTCTATTTTATTTATTGAATCTAAAGAATCACCATTTAAAAACACGGTATATCCCTCAGATTGTAAAATGTTACTTAAGCAATGTATATACGAACCAATGGCCGACTTTCTATTGAAAACCTCATTCCTATCTTTTGTATACAAAATTAATAACTTCATTTAGCAGTATTCTTGCCTTTAAGCAAATGTATTTTTCTTTTTATTTTTAAAAATATTTTTGGTCCAAGAACTTTCAATAAGACCTTATTGATCCCGTTAAAAACTGAAACATCTTTCCCTAACATATTCCAATAAACGAATTCAGATTTATAATGTTCTGATCCAGAATACACATAGGATACCAAATAAGTAAACAGTATCTTTCTTAACGCTCCTTTGTGTTCATACACAGTGTTTTTCATCAATTTATCTTTATGCATTTCAATTACACTGCATGAATTATGGCTTACGTCAACAAAATTACTTGACAGTGAATTCGGCAGTTGACGAGAATGCAAAAAAATAGTAGGAAGGTATGCCATTTTTGGATTATTCAAAAAGCACCTGATATGAAATTCCCAATCCTGTGCAGAAATTAATTCAGGCAAATAGCCTCCAATTTTTTTTACAAAATCAGTACGATATAAAGGATTACCAGTAATAATTATTTTTTCAATTGATTCGTACAGAGGTTGATCTACTATTGACGGAAATGTAATTGTTTCAAGTTCTTCTACTAACGTTTCATTGTATACTGCCCTATCCGAAACTACAATATCTAAATTATCTGTTTCCAAAACTTTGGTTTGAAGTTCAAACTTTTTTTCCAAAATTACATCATCAGAATCCAAAAACTGAATGTACTTACCTGTAGCTTTTGACAGACCCTTATTTCTAGCAAAGTTTGCTCCAGGTTGAGTCTCATTTAAAACTAAAACACGATTATCCGATTTAGCAATTTCATGAAGTATTTGTAGTGTACTATCAGAGGAATTATTGTTCACACATATTAGCTCAATCGCCTTATGTGACTGATCAAGAACTGAATTGACCGTTTCTAAAATGTAATCTTCACAATTATAACAGGGTATAACAGTGGTAACTGTAACCATTCTTGATTGCTAGAACCTAGCTTTAGTTTTTCCAAATCTACTTTTGCTTCTATAAAGCCAAGAATAACTTCTATTGAACCCGTTATTTGATTTAATAACGTAGCTATATGATAGTGTCATTAAAATGAAATTATCATTTGCGGAAGCGTCACCTCTTTTGTTCAAATTAGTTTGACCAGAAATTTTTGGTCCAAAGTTAGCAGATGCAGGATAATCGTTTTCACTATAATTTAATTCTGGATTACGATTAGCTAAAATAGGTGCAAGCGGATCAGAGCTCATTGCTGAAGGATCCACATAAACACCTGAAACATCATCAAGATAATCAGTGAATGTATAATTCCAAGACAATTCAAAACCGAATCTGTGTTGTTTTCTATATGTAAAATAAAATCCAGCTCCAACAGGAATTGAAAAAGAGAATTTACTATACTTTTCGCCTTCCGTCATTAATGGTCTTAACTTTACCCAATCTCCGTTATACAAAGCTTTAGGATTGTGAAATATAGTTCCTATCCCAGCAAATATGAACGTTTTAAAATCTGTTCTATAACGTCCTCTTCTTCCTACATCTGACATTGATAATTGAGAAGGATAAAACTCTAATTTATGATCTAAACATAGTATATCATTCTTAAAGCTTAAATTACGACCTTGTCGAGCTCTGTTATCAGATTCAGAATCTTTACCCTGCACTCTTGCATAAGTAAAAGAACCTTGATAAGCAAATAACGGATGAAATCTATATCTAACAAAAGCACCTGTACTCCAACGTGTATCTTTTAACTCTAGGTTAAATACAAATGGACGAGCTAAATCACCTCCACCAATATCTCCAAGGTAATTAGCAATTCCTGCTTTCACCCCAAAACCTAAGTTGTATTTTTGACTTAAGACACTATAATGCAGCAAAGTAATTGCAATAACGAAAAATATTTTTTTCATACTCGTAATGTATTTAACTACAAAAATAAATTTTTACACCAAATAATGAGCAATAAATCTCTTTTTTTATTAAAAATTGTTGAAAATAGTATGTATTAACTAATTTCGGCAAACCATATTTTAGCAAATGAAAAATAAAATAACTTCACTTTTTGGAATAAAATTCCCTGTAATACAGGCAGGAATGATTTGGTGCTCCGGTTGGGAATTAGCCAGTACAATATCAAATGCAGGAGGCTTAGGTATAATTGGATCAGGGTCAATGTACCCTGAAGTTTTAGATTCACAAATTATCAAATGCAAGAATGCAACAAACAAACCCTTTGCGGTCAATTTACCTATGCTATATCCTGATATTGATAAACATATAGAGACGATAATTAAACATAATGTCAAAATTGTTTTCACATCTGCTGGTAATCCAAAAACCTACACCTCATATTTAAAATCGAAAGGTATTATTGTAGTCCATGTAGTATCGAGTTTGAAGTTTGCCTTGAAAGCTGAAAATGCTGGCGTTGATGCTGTTGTTGTTGAAGGATTCGAAGCTGGTGGTCATAATGGAAGAGATGAAATGACAACTTTTACACTATTACCGATTGTTGCTGAAAAGTTAAAAATTCCGATCATAGCTGCTGGCGGAATTGGAAGTGGCAAAACCATGTTAGCAGCTATTGTTCTTGGTGCTGAAGCCGTGCAAATTGGCAGCAGATTTGTAGCCTCTTTTGAGTCATCTGCCCATGAGAATTTTAAAAATGCGGTTATCAATACTCAAGAGGGCGGAACACAACTCACTTTAAAAGAACTGACACCTGTACGCCTTATAAAAAACAATTTCTATAAAAAAATTGAACAAGCCTATTCGAATAATGCAACCGCTGAAGAATTAAAGTTATTATTAGGCAGAGGACGCGCAAAAAAGGGAATGTTTGAAGGGGATTTAAATGAAGGGGAACTTGAAATTGGTCAAATTGCTGGGTCAATATCTGAAATAAAACCTGCAGCAGAAATTCTGAGAGAGATAATTTCAGAATATCAACAAGAATTAATTAATTTTCAAACAGAAAAATATAAAATTAATGATTGAAATTGATCAGTATGAACTGAATAATGGCCTTAAAATTATTCTTCACTTTGATAATACAACTCCATTGGTTGTTGTGAATACAATTTTTGATGTAGGTGCGCGAGACGAGAATGAAAGACAAACTGGCTTTGCACACTTATTTGAACACTTAATGTTTGGAGGATCTATAAATATAGAAAGTTTTGATACTCCCTTACAATTAGCTGGAGGAGAATGTAATGCTTTTACTAATAATGATATTACGAATTACTACTCCACTATTCCTGCTGCTAATATTGAAACCGCATTGTGGCTCGAGAGTGATCGCCTGCTATCACTAGCATTCACTCAAAAAAGTCTTGATGTACAAAAGAGTGTTGTAATTGAAGAGTTTAAACAAAGGTATTTAAATCAGCCTTATGGTGACGTTTGGCATGAGTTTAGACCTTTGATATACAAACAGCATCCGTATAAATGGCCAACAATTGGTATTGAAACGAGTCATATCGAAAACGCTAGTTTGGATGACGTCAAAGCATTTTTCAAAAAGCATTATAGCCCACAAAATGCAATTCTTGTAATTGGAGGAAATTTCGATCGAAAAGAAATTAAAAATCAAATAGAAAAATGGTATGGTGACATTCCATCTGGTAATAAATATAATAGATCAATTGAGCCAGAACCTAAACAAAATAATAAGAGAGAGCTCAGTATTAATAGGAAAGTGCCATCAAATGGAATTTACATGGCATTTAGAATAGGAAATAGAACTTCTGAAGATCACTTTTTAGGAGACTTAATATCCGATATTTTGAGTGGGAGTAAATCTGCTCGTTTGTATGAAAGATTAGTGAAAAATCAAAAATTATTCACACAAATTAGCGCCTATATTTCAAGCGGATTTGAACATGGATTGTTTATTGTGAGCGGATTCCTGAGCGACGGTGTTGATTTTGAAACTGCTGAACAGTCTGTTTGGAAAGAGCTAAACGTCTTATCTACAAATGACATTTCTGAAAATGAACTCATCAAAGTGAAAAATAAATTTAAAACTGCGAAAGCCTTTCAGAATCAAAGTATACAAAATAGAGTTATGAATATAAGTCAATTAGCCATTCTAGATAATTTGGATGAGTTAAATAACGAAATAGAAAAATATGAAGAAATCTCCCTAAATCAAATTAGAGACTTTTCGAAAAGCAAATTTAAGCCAGAAAACGTGAGTATATTATCTATAAACGCAGAACAATGAACCGCAAAATAGCTCCTGAACTTTCAAAAATTAAGCAAGTTGACTTATTAAATCCTAAAAAAATTGATTTAGGAAATGATATCGATTTATTTTGGATAAATGATATACCAGATGATACAGTAAAACTTGATTTAATATGGGATGCAGGTTCCAAATATCAAAATAAACCATTGATTAGTCAATTTTGCAACCACCTTCTTTTTAGTGGAAATGACAATTTATCTGCTAAAGAAATTGCAACAAAAATTGATGAGTTTGGAGGTTATCTCTCTCATCAAATTGATAGAGACCATGCTGGCTTCACAGTTTTTGGTCTTACAAAAGAAATAAGTTCAATTTTTGATATTATACAATCTGCCTTCATGAATAATGACTTTGTAGAATCAGAGGTCAATAAATGGAGAGATATTAAGAAAAAAGAGTTTGACTTGAATGAAGAAAAAGTAAATATTAAGGCTCGAAGACTTTTCATTAAAAGCCTTGTTGGTAAGGAGCATCCATATGGTAAGTTTGCAACAAAAAATGACTTTGATCTGGTGAATAGGAAGGATTTAAAATCATTTTTCAAAGTACATTATGTGCAAAAAAAACCAGCCATTTTTTTAGTTGGTAACGTATCTAAAAGCTTTATTGGAGAACTAAAAACTTTCGCTAGTTTTTTTTCGGAAACACATACCCCACTAAACGTATCCCCCACTATACAAAGTAAAGGAAGTGTATACAAAACTAAAGCTGATGCTGTTCAAACGGCAATTCGAGTTGGTAGACTATGCATGAACAAAAAAGATTCTGACTTTATTCCTTTTCAAATTCTAAACGTTGTTTTAGGCGGATATTTTGGTAGCAGACTAATGACAAATATTAGAGAGGATAAAGGCTATACATATGGCATTGGTTCCGGAATATCTGTCCAGCAGGACCTATCTTATTTCTTCATCTCTACAGAAGTAGGCATAAACAAGCGTGAGGATACTTTAAAAGAAATCTATTTTGAATTAGAAAAGTTACGAACTGAATTAATTCCTCAAAGCGAATTGCTGATTGTAAAAAATTATATGCTTGGTTCATTTTTACGCAATTCAGATGGTGCTATTGCAATGATGGAAAAAAATAAAAACCTCTATTTTCAAAACCTAAGCAAATCATATTATAATCATTATATCAGCACAATTAATGATATTACTCCTGACAGGCTTCGTGAAATAGCGATAAAATATTTTGATAAAAGTGATTTTTCAGAAGTTTCTTTTGGGTAGTTTATTGTTTTGATCAACCATATAATTTAAGTCGGTGAATCAAAAAAATCATTTATTATATTAGTTTTACAAACTAAAGTATGTTATTCAACTCACTTGATTTTGCAGTATTTATTCCAATAGTTTTTCTATTGTACTGGTTTGTATTTCTGAAAAATTTCAGATTGCAAAATATTTTATTAATCTTGGCCTCTTATGTATTTTATGGTTGGTGGGATTATCGATTTTTAGCACTCATTATATTAAGTTCGTTTATTGATTATTTTATTGCGAATAGAATTACAGAAAATCAATCCGTTAAGAAAAAAAAGTACTTATTATATCTTAGCCTATTTGTTAATTTGGGAATGTTAGGTGTTTTCAAATATTTTAACTTTTTTATAGATAATTTTAACAAGGCTTTTTCACTGCTAGGATATCAATTTAGTGGAATAACATTAGAGATAATACTGCCTGTAGGTATAAGTTTTTATACTTTTCAAACCTTAAGTTACACTATTGACGTTTACAGAGGTAATATTAAAGCGACTAAACAATTAGACTCGTTTTTTGCTTTTGTCAGCTTCTTCCCACAGTTAGTTGCAGGGCCAATTGAAAGGGCAACCAATCTATTACCTCAATTTCAGAAAAAAAGACATTTCGACTATGCATTAGCGGTTGATGGACTTAGGCAAATTTTGTGGGGCTTATTAAAAAAAGTAGTAATAGCCGATAATTGTGCTACCATTGCAAACGCCGTGTTTCTAAACTATGAAACAGAACCTTCAGGAATGCTCATAATTGGAGCAATTGCATTTGCTTTTCAAATCTATGGAGACTTTTCTGGCTATTCCGACATTGCGATTGGACTCTCTAAACTATTTGGCTTTAGACTAATGGCGAATTTCGCTTTTCCATATTTTTCGAGAGATATTGGAGAATTTTGGCGAAGATGGCATATATCTCTATCAACATGGTTTAGAGACTATTTATATATACCACTTGGTGGAAGTCGAGGAGGAACGCTAAGTAAAGTCAGAAACACATTTATTATTTTTGTTGTTAGCGGTTTTTGGCATGGTGCTAATTGGACATTCATTGTTTGGGGAGGCCTAAATGCACTATTTTTTATCCCATTATTGCTGACAAATAGAAACAGAAGAAATATTGATACCATAAAAACAAATTTATTCTTCCCATCATTTAGAGACTTTTTAAATATCAGCCTCACATTCATTATAACCTGTTTTGCTTGGATTTTCTTCAGAGCTGATTCTGTTGCAATTGCATCACGTTACATCTTAAATATTTTTGATTTAACAAATTATACCGCCTTTAATTTGAGCTTTGATAATGCTAAAATCATTTTACTGGTTTTAGCATTTATTATAATTGAATGGATTAATAAAGATAAGTTACATGTTTTAGAACGATTAAACCTTAAGTTTTCAAGATTGGTCAATTGGTCAATTTATCTTATTATAATCTTCATAATTTTTACTTTTGGAGGAAACCAACAAGATTTTATTTATTTTCAGTTTTAATGAAAAAATTCTTAATCAATATCATTCTATTTAGCAGCATACTTGTTACTGCCTATTTAGTCTATTTTAAGTCCATTGATAGTGCATTAAAAAATAGTGAGTACATAGACTGCAAAGAGTGGAACGAAGTTTTTTCATCTAACATTAATGCTGACCTCTTAATTATAGGAAGTTCACGTGCTCGTAAGATGATTAACCCCTTAATAATTGATACAATTCTAAATTTAGATTCATACAATCTTGGAATGGAAGGTTACAAACTCCCTTTTCAAGATGTAAAATACTCGATTTATGCTCGCAATAATAAAAAAGAAAAAATTACAATACAAATTGTTGATCATTTTTCTTTTCAAAAAAGAGATGACCTGTACAATTCGGAACAATTTTTACCCTATATGGATGATAGTGCATTAGTTGAACAGATGCGCCGGTATGATGGTTTTTCATGGAGTAATTACAATTTACCTTTTTGGAGGTACTATGGCCAATCAAATAGTATTATGGCGGCAACTGCCGAAATTCTAGGATTAAAAAAATTCAAAAGTGAAGGCTACAAGGGATACTATCCGAAAAAAAATCCAGCGTGGGAAAAAGACTTCGATATTGAAAAAGCGAATAATCCTAATGGGAAAACCATACAAATTAACAATATAGTCTACGAAAATTTCAAAGAATCAATAGAAAATAGAGAAATAGATTCAATTTATCATTTTATAGTCTACGCACCTGAATACATAGAATTTCATGATTTCATTAGAAACCGTGACTCTATTGCAAACTTATATTACCAGGCTAGCTTGCTATCAGAAACTTGTTTCTTTATTGATTATAAAGACTCATTAATAAGTAAAAACAAAGAATTCTTTTATAATCCTACACATCTCAACCAAAAAGGTAGTCAGTCTCTGTCAATTAGTATAGCAAACTATATAAAAAATCTTTCAATTGACTATTAGTACACTTTGATTCACTTTTTTCATATTAATTAAACCTTTTGTCTTTTTTATGGTCATAGTATTAAACCAATATAAAAAGAGATGAAAAAAACTATTTTAACACTATGTCTACTGGTATTAATGGCAGGCATAACGAAAAGTTTCGCACAACAATCAGAAGTTGTAATGAAAAAGAAACAGCATGTGAAATTAAGCCCAGCTGAAAGAGCTAAAAAGAAGACTGATCAAATGACTAAGTCATTGGCATTAGATAAAAACCTAGCGGAAACCATCTACCAGTTAAATTTAAAATATGCCAAAGAACAAGATGCATTAAGAGCTGAGAAATTGGCACTAAAGAAAAAGGCTGTGACTGAAAAAACTAAGCATCACGCTAAAGTGTCAACTGTACTTTCTGAGGAGCAAAATGCGAAACTAGAAGAAATAATTGCTAAGCGGAAGGAAAAAAGAGTACCAAAACCACCGAAGCCGCCAATCCCAGCAAATATAGACCAATAACTAAAAAAGCACTTTCCAAAAAGAAAGTGTTTTTTTTTTGAATACTAACCTTGCAAAGAATACTTTGTGTTTCTTTGCAAAATCAAAAACAATAATACATATCCTATTTCTTTTTGGCTATTAAGTCTAAATATGCTTGTTTTCATGACAAGCTTTAATATTTTAATCCCTGAGTTAAATGATTATTTAACTGAATTAGGAGGACCAGACCAAAAATGGATGATACTTGGACTCTGGACAATTGCAGCTGGAATATCAAGGCCTTTTAGCGGAAAATTGGCAGATAATTTCGGTAGAAAAATCACACTATATATTGGCATTATTGTTTCCGTGGTAGTTTCATTTTTGTATCCCTTATTTACAACGGTAACTGGTTTTCTATTCTTAAGGTTTATGCATGGTTTTAGTACAGGTTTTCAACCAACTGGAGCGACTGCATTAGTAGCTGATGTGGTACCTATAGGTAAAAGAGGGGAAGCTATGGGAATATTCAGTTTAACTATAAGTGTGGGCTTTGGATTAGGAAACTACATGAGCTCCTTTACGCATAGTTTATTTGGAATAAATGGCCTTTTTTATGTATCAGCAATTATGGGGTTATTGGCATTAATCACTGTGCCGTTTATTGAAGAATCAAATAAAACACAAACCATTATTAACTGGAAAAATATTGTTCCTAAATTAAACGAAGTTATTGCTCCCGAAGTTTTTCATCCCATGGTAATTATGTTTTTGACAGCAATGGTAGGTGGCATATATTTTCTTTTGGTACCAGATTTCAGTAAACATTTGGGTTTAGTAAATAAGGGAATGTTTTATGGCTTTACAACTGGCACAACTATTTTTGTTCGATTTTTTGCAGGGAGAGCAGCTGATAAGTATGGAAGGGTAAAAAACTTATACGTTGGACTATCACTTATGCTGATTGCTTTAGCACTTTCATTCATATCCACTTCTCCAGCTACATTCATGCTTTCCGGGGCTATTTATGGTATTGCTACTGGAATTATAACTCCATCACTTTTTGCATGGACTACCGATTTGGCTAACCCTGAGTTTAAAGGGAGAGGCATGGGTACGCTTTTTATTGCCTTAGAATTAGGTATTTTAGCTGGAACATATAGTGCCCAAAAAGTATATCAAAACAATCCCCTTCTTTTTAACCACGCTTTTTTACTTGGTATATTCCTAATCATTTTGGCAATACTCTATTTATACTTCAGAAATTTTTTAAAGGTCAGTAAAAACTAATCACAATTTCATTTGCAAATAACTCAAGAATTCCTTTTTTACTTCAGGGTCCGCAAACTTTCCACCAAATTCTGCTGTTACTGTACTGCTTTGTATATCTTTAATTCCTCTTGAATTTACACATAAATGTTTCGCGTCAATAACACAAGCTACATCTTCAGTTCCTAGGAATCCTTGCAAATGTTTTACAACTTGCATAGTTAGTCTTTCTTGCACTGAAGGGCGCTTGGCATAATGATCTACAATTCGATTCATTTTAGATAATCCAATCACCTTTCCTTTTGAAAAATAGGCAATATGAGCAATACCGACAATTGGTAAAAAGTGATGTTCACATGTAGAATAAACTGTGATGTCCTTTTCAACAAGCATTTGATTATACTTATATTTATTTTCAAATGTTGAATTCTTAGGCGCACTATTAGGATTTAATCCTCCAAACAGTTCTTTGACATACATTTTAGCAACTCTATTTGGTGTAGACTTTAAGCTATCATCAGTTAAATCTAGACCTAGAGTTTCCATTATTTCTGCAAATTTCCCTTGAATTATTTCAATTTTTCTATCGTCAGATAATTCAAATGCATCTTCGCGAAGTGGCGTGTCACCTGCTGTTCCGAAATGGTGGTCCATTTCTTCAATTTCAGTGTTTTCTTTCATTTCTTTTATTTGGGTACAAATTTACACCATAAGTTTGATAAAATTTGATTTAAATAAAATTAGTTAACCTATATTCATGCCTTGAAACAATTCTATGCCAAAACCTATTAAAAAAAAACTTCTAAATTACTGTTTTGACTACCTTCAAGAAAAGCAAAATAATTTGTTGGATGCCATTTCAGACTCAAAAAACTCACTAGACTCTGAAAGTCAAAGTACTGCTGGCGACAAGCATGATACAAGTAGAGCAATGATGCATTTAGAAATTGAAAAAAAAAGTCATCAACTCAATGAGCTATTAAAACTAAAAAAAGTATTAAATCAAATCAACATAGAAAAATCAATTGATAAAGTAGGTTTAGGTTCAGTTATAGAAACTGACAAAGGCTCTTTTTTTATTGCTATTAACGCTGGTAAGGCCAAAATTGACTCAATTGATTTTACGATCATCTCATTAGCTTCACCTCTAGCTCAAAGCTTAGCTAAAGGCATTAACACCAATTCCGTAATTGTTATGAATCGACAATACAGGATTAAGTCTCTTTACTGATTTGCTTCTTACGGCGAATATGGTTACTTATAGCCATTAAGAAGATACCTATTAAAAGAAATTCTGAAATTCTTCCTAGCAAATCGCCATAACGAACATAAAATGTAATTTCTAAGTTTCTATTAATTTCCTGGCTAATAACTCCCTCAACATTCCAATCTAACATTTGTTCTATGTCCCCTCTTTGATTAATAAAACAAGAAATACCAGTATTTGCAGATCTTGCTAATGAGCGTCTATTTTCAATGGCTCTTATTTGAGAAAATGTTAAGTGCTGTTTATATCCAGGAGTATCTCCCCACCATCCGTCGTTTGTTATGACGCATAATAACTCCGCTCCCATTTTTGTAAATTGTGTAACATACTCACCATATACAGACTCATAACAAATCAATGGAGCAGATTTCACACCTTTAGGTGCAAAATTTTTGGGATCTTTGTTCTCAACCAATATGCCAGCTGTTCCACCTAGAGACACAGACCATTTTGCTAAAAAAGGGAGAAAGTCGACAAATGGAAGTTTTTCAACCCCTAAAACCAGCTTAGATTTATGATAAACATCAATTGGTTTATCAGTATCTATAAGCAGTGCTGTATTGTAATTTTCAATCCAATAAGTACTCTTTTTAATTGCTGGAAAAGGGCGCTTTGTCTTAAATAATCCATAAGTATCAGCGCCAATAAAAATAGGTACACTAGCCTTAGATCTTGAAAATTTTCGAAGTTTATAGATAACACCAAGGTTATCTAAAACAGCTTCATCCATATATGAAGACAATGCCGTTTCAGGAAACAGCACAAATCCTGTATTGTCATCTACCTTTTCATCAACCATATCTAACATCCGCTCTATTTGAGAAGATGTTGATGTTGTGAATTTAACTCCTGGACCTGTAAAATCGCTATTCCAAGGGTTTAAATTTGGCTGGACAATAGTAATTTTAAATGGATTAATTTCTTCTTTGTAAGTAGAATAAATAAATACACTGCTTAATACGGGGACTGTTACCGTTAACACTAGTCCAATAAAAATAGGCGTTTGAATGCTTAATTTCTCTTTTCTTATTAAAATGTTTCTGAGAATAAAAAAAATTAAAACATTTACTATTAGTACCCACAAGGTTCCACCTTGAATTCCAGAATACTCGTACCATTGAATTAGCCATGGTTGACTTCCGAAAGCATTACCAAAACTTAGCCAAGGCCATGATAAATCCCATTGATGATGGATATGTTCGAAAGAAATCCACAGTACAATAAGACTTATGATTCCTTTAGTTCTACCTAATATTCGAGTAAAGAAACCAAAGAAAAAAAAGGGAAATGTCATTAGTAATGAATTTGCTAAAAATGCCATTAATGCCCCTTCTAAGCTTGCATTTTTAATCCACCAAGTTGCTGCAACATTAAAAGTTATAGCGAATAAATAATTGCCTACAAATCGTTTGAGAAACCTCCACTTTTCTGTAGAATTAATATCAATATTAAACCAAATTACAGGAGCAAAAGCTATAAATATTAAAGGAAATAGTCCTCCCGTTGCAGGAAAACTTGCTGCCATTAGGAGCCCACTTAAAAATAAAATTACTAACTGTGAAAAAAAAGTTTTCAGCATAATGCAAATATAACTTGAAAAATCAAATGCCAAAGTTTCATCAAATAAAAGGATAGATTACACTAACCTTTTATAAATGAACAAAATGATTATATTTGGTTTCCCGCAATAATATTTTAGTATGAAAATTAGAAAACTTTTTTATAAAGATTTAAGTGGATTGCGGTTTGTGGGGATGATTTGTATATTTACATATGTAATCACTTATATTTTAACTACTCAAAATTCGTCAAACTTTTCTAAGGAGCTACTCTTATTTTCATCAACACTAAAAAATACAGGGATTAGTATTTTCTTAATTATTAGTAGTTTTTTAATAACAGCTCTTGGTTTAAGGGAATATAAGTATTTCTCTAAATTTAGCTTATTGAAGTTTTATTACCGGAGGGGATTGAGGCTATTTCCAGCTCTTTGCTTGGCTTTAATTTTTTATTTCGTTGTTCACCCTTTATTGATTTACTTTTTAAACTTGACACCAATTTCTGATGAAAATCAATTTTACAATCTTTTCTTTCTCCCCAGTTCTTATCAAAACTTAACAAGAGAAGTATTAATTTACCTATACTTTATTTACGGTATTTTCGTTATAATCCAATATTATTTGATCTGGGGTGTTGTACTTAAATACCTTAATAAATATCTTATGTTCATCAGTATTTTATTCGTCATTATAGGAATTACCTTTAAATATGCTGATACAATTAGTTCTTTTTCTACCTACATGTATCTTCCATTTTATTTTTATGAAATTGGAATCGGTGCTATTACCGCAATTTTAGTGAGGGGTAATTCTTCAATTATTAATGTTATTAAAACAACGTCATCATCAGTTATTGGCTTTATATATTTTAGCGGTATTTCCATAGCACTATTAGTATATATAGTGTCTGACTCATCCTTGATATCCTTATTGACGAAATTATACTCGTGTTTAATATTCAGCTTTTACATTTTTGAACAAACCTTTGCTAAACATTCATTATTTAAGATGAGAAATAGTCAATTTACAATACAATTAGGCAATCTTAGCTATTCATTTATACTTTTTGCGCCAATTATTTCAGTTATAATTCTTATTGCTTTAGAATCCACGGAAATTAGCCTTAACTCAAATGTTTCCATGCTAGTATTTCCAGTTGTTTGCTTTTTTTCCACGTGGGTAATTAGTTATTTCTATCATCACTATATTGATCGATTTTTTAGTGAAATTAGAAAGGAACTCCGACCTATTTAATTAACTCTTCTCTTTCTAGCTCAAGTTCTTCCCACTTTTCAACTTCAATATTTAATGACTGTTCGGCCATTTCATAATCTTTAAGTGCTTTTTCATATAACCCTGCATCATTAAAATCAGTTTGCTCCAAAAGTTCAAGTTTCTCACTTAATCCCTTTTCCAAATCAGTGATTTTTCGTTCCGAATTTTTAATTTTTGTCTCAATTTTTTTTATTTCTTGTTGACTTTCTTTTGAAGGCTTTATTTTATTTTCTGGGTCGCCATCTTGATCTATCAATCCTAATTTCTTTTCCTCTATCAACTTTTTATCTAAATTGTCATAAGTTTCTTCACCTATACGCGTAAGAAATTCATTTACTCCAAAAAGGTGCGTTTTTAACTGATAATCTTTTATTTCCCAAATCTTATTACTCAACCCGTCCAAAAAGTCACGATCATGAGATACTAAAAGTAACGTTCCTTCATATGCCTTAAGTGCATCTTTAAGAATCTCTTTCGAATTTAAATCTAAGTGATTTGTTGGCTCATCAAGAATCAAAAAATTAAAGTCATAAAATAATAACTTACATATAGCTAACCTTGTTCTCTCTCCTCCAGACAAAACACTTACTTTCTTATCTATATCATCACCACCAAATAAAAAAGCACCTAGCGTAGCTCTAATATCTTTTCTTTTGTCTCCTTCAGCTATATCATCAATTATTTGAAAAACCGTTTTACTAGGGTCTAATTTTTCTGCCGAATCTTGGGCAAAATATCCAATTTTCACATTATGTCCAAAGGTTAAATTTCCCTCATATGACAATTCCTTTGTAATTGCCTTTAATAAAGTTGACTTACCGACTCCATTTGGCCCTAAAAGCGCTATCTTTTCATTTCTTGCTAATAGTAAATCAACATTTTTAAAGATTTCTTTGGTTCCAAACGATTTAGAAACTTTCTCCAACTCCATGACAATTTTACCAGATGCTTGAGTTACTGGAAATTTAATATTAAAAGCTGCCCTATCAATTGAGTCAACTTCAATGACATCCATTTTATCAAGTTTTTTTATTAAACTTTGAGCAAAGGCAGCTTTATTCGCTTTCGCTCTGTATTTATTAATTAATGCTTGCGTTCTTTCTATTTCTTTATCTTGATTTTTTTTAGTTTGCATAACTCGTTCCAATTCCTCAGCATGCAAAACTAAATATTTGGAGTAATTACATTTGTAATCATACAATTTTTGATTGGCAACTTCAATAGTTCTATTAGTAACATTATCAAGAAAACGTTTATCATGAGAAATTAGAACCAAGCCACCCTTATAATTCTTTAAATAATCTTCTAACCACTGAATTGAAACAATATCTAGGTGATTCGTTGGCTCATCAATCAATAAGACATCTGGATTATTTACTAATAGTTTAGCCAATTCAGCACGCATTTGCCATCCTCCACTAAACTGTCCAAGATCATTATCAAATTCACTAGTTTTAAAACCAAGTCCTTTCAATACTGATTCAATTTTTTCGGCAAATTGGTGAGCATCTAAAACTGTTAGCTGGTCATTTATCTCAGTTACCTCATTGATTAAGCTCATATACTCATCTGATTCATAATCAGATCTTGACACAAGACTTTCATTAACATGCTCAAGTCTAGACTGCAAATTAGTGATGCTTTCGTTTGATTTTTCAATATAGGATCTTACACTAATATTTTTCTGAATGACTATGTCTTGAGTTAAATATCCAATATTAAGATCTTTGTCTTTAACAACGTTTCCTTCCGTAGGGGTAATTTCACCCGCGATTAACCTTAATAAGGTAGACTTTCCAGCACCATTCTTGCCAGTTAATCCTATCTTATGTCCTTTATCAATAAACATAGAAATGTTCTTGTACAAGTAGCCTTGCGGCAGGTGATAAGAAAGGTTATTAAGTCGAATCATTGTGAAAATTTATGCAAAAATAAGTATAAAAAACAAAAACGGGAAGTCATTGACTGACTTCCCGTTAGTAATTCTATTATTATTTAGCTTAAAAGCTCCATAGATCATGTTCAAATTCAAAAATATCAGCCTTGATCTTTTCAGACTCTAAAAGTGCATCAACTCCTGCCTTATAAGTATCGATATCTCTATCATACAGGTTAGACTCTTTCACAATGTATGAGGTAAACTTTCTTTTCCAAAATAAATCATCAAATGACATTCTTTGCGCATCATTCTGAGAGCTTTGTACAAAGAAGTTTTGGAAAACATAACGGCATTGAGGGAAATACAACCAAAATAACTCACGAAAACCTGTAATGTTACCATTGTTATCTCTTGCATAAACCATTGGTGCAATCCCCAAAATTCTAGTTTCCTTTACTGATCGTTCCTTATCAAAGAATACTTGCTCCTTAATTTTATACTGAACAATATCAGCAGACTTGTACCATGCTGTATCACTTGGAGGATAAACTGCTTCCATAAAACCGTCATCTCCCATTCTTAAACTATCCTCATCTGGATACTCTAAACTCTTCAATGGTGATGCAAAGGGATCAATTTTTTCAGTACCAATATAAACAAACATTCTTTCTCTAAAATCTTTGTCATTATAATAGTTTCCTCCCGCTGTATTTGGAGAAACAGGATACTTGAATAAATCACCGTCTTTCCACATTTCCCAATCAGGATTAAAAGGAGAGTATAATGTTAATTCTCCTGTCATTACATGGTGACGAATAATAGTCCATAAACTCCATCTTGTGGTGTTTTTCTTCCACATTCCCTCTTCAATATCATCTAAAGGATAATATAGTGGATGATTAAATTTTTCTCTTAAATCAATCACTTGCCAAATCTTTTTACTCCAAATAACGTCTGCCTCACGAACAAACTCGTAGGGTACAACCTTTTTTGTTGGAATATTAGACTCCATATACACACCATCCATTACTCCAGGCGCTGGATATGAAATTGGCCCTCTCACATCATCTGGTTGTGCATTAACAAATGCACTCAACAGACAAACTACTAGTAAAATACTTAATTTTTTCATCTCTCTCTTCATTTAATAAAATTATCTAGGTGTAAAGACTAGAGCTCCTCTTTGCGAAACGCCATCTGGACCTCTATAATTCACTACCATAGTTACTTGTTTTCCTCTAGATTGCTTTAGTATACTTGCTGCTTTTCCATCAAGTCGACCACCGCCTCCAATTTTCCCTTTCTTCATCAATCCATCAACTGAAACGGTACCACTTACAACTTTAAAAGTTACGTTAGTCAAAGGCACTGATTCATCATAACGACATTTAATACCACTGGCTAAATTTGCTTTTACGTTTGAAACACCTGGTGTTTGCCCGTTCGTTATACCACCAAAATATACAGTAGGAGGTGGTAATTTTTTTACTTTAAATTTAAACGCTCCCAAATTGGCAGAACCACCATTTGGCTTTCTTCCAATTACACTAATCGTAGCTTCTCTTACTCCACTACCGACAGTAGCCACCCAGCCTTTACCAGACTTACTAATATTACAGCCACTTCCACTTAGTGACACTCTATCAGCAGGAAAACCTGATGCTGTTCCTTCAACCTTGTTTTGGTATCCACGGTATAAAACTCTCATTTCAGGTAATGCCACAACTCCCATTGGTTGCCCAACTGTATAATCAAATGACCATGGTTTTGGAACCAATTCACCTTTTTGCTTTACATAAATTACACCCTTTACTCTATGTGCACCAGGTTTAGCACCTGATAAACCAATTGTACCTTCAACTTCTTTCCACTTCTCTGGTAAAGTATCCGCGTCCATTCCGTATCTTATTTTAGCAATCTCAGTTGAATCATAAGCCGCAATCTTTACATTTAGTGGTAATGAATCTCCTTGGTTTATATATGCTGTTGGCGCAAATGCCATTGGTTCAATTTTATTGAAATTAAACATTGGTGCATCAACTTTATCAAGCATATGCTGAGCTGCTACCGATTCTGCATTTCTTATATCAGATTTTAATGCTGAAAACATTGCAGCTGCTGCAACTATAGGTGCATGATCAAACATTGCCGCCACCCAAGGAATTTCATCAGCTCCCTCATCATGTCCATGAACCATTTCAGGATAGTTTAACAAATCATACAATTGTACAATTTTTGAGGTATCCTTCGGGTTTGCTGTAGCCAATGCTTGCTTTAAACCTTTCTTCGTTTTCGTTGGTTTAAAGGTCCACTTAGTTTTTCCTTCATTGTAATTTCCAATTTTAGTCACTAAATAATCTCTATACTTTAGTAACATTAATCGAATACCAGCACCTTTATCATTCGGTTTGCTTCTATCTGGGCCCACAAATAAATTTGTAGGGATATCATAGTTATCAAAATTCTCTACTGCATTTAACGATAATAAAGTCGTAGAATATTTCTTTCCCTTGATGTCAACATCATACTTATGATCAATCCAGTCTTTGCCACCTTCTGCAACGCCAATCATTTCATTTGCTAGCTGAATTAAAAAATCAACAGATTTGTCTGCTTCATTTTTTACTTCAGATGCATTATCTTGCCACTTTTTGATATCCTTTACCTCTCCACCAGTTGTTTTCAATGCTAAAATTTTAGCTTGAAATCCCTGATAAATTGCGCCATTTTTATTTTCAATTGCATTAGTACTTACTTCAACTTTATCATTTAAGGTGATAAATGCTGCAATTACCTGCTTAGAAACGTTAAGTGCTAGTAAAGCTGTTAATACGAGATACATCATCCCGATCATCTTCTGTCTTGGGGTTTCTTTTCCTCCTGCCATTTTCTTTAATTAGTTTAAATTTTTTTAATTAAAACAATCATCTTTCAATCAACTATAATTAGTCTCTTGAAATTGACATGGCCTTTAACATATTTCCATAAACTTGGTTTAAATCTGTTAAATTTTGAGAAAGCATTGCCATATTATCTTTATAACGCTTAGTATCTTCAACAGAATCACTAAGATTAGACATCATTTCTAAAACTTGACCTTGGAATTTGTCAGTAGCTTCTAAATGTGCAGAAGAACCTTTTAATTGCAATTCATAAACACTATTTAATGCAGATAAATTAGTTGATACTTTTTGCATTTGTTCTCCAAACGATTCGCCGTCTTCTGCTCCAGCCGTCATTCCTAGAATAGACTCTGATGCTTTTTCATAAGTACCAGATAAAGATTTTACTTGTCCACTAGCTTCTTCAAGACTTGCTACATAATTATCAGTTGCTACAGCAGCTCCAGAAACAGCTTTTAAACCTTCTGCATTTTCACTTAAAGTTCTAATACCATCACCTAAACGATTTAGTAGTTCAGCATCTATTTTAGCTTCCTCTAATAAATTATCAAATTGTTCTGTTATACCAGTATTTGAGCTACCAGAAGCCATTACACCGCCGGAAACGCCTTTTTCGGAAATATAAGCATGAACATCAAATTCTTCATCATGTGCCAAAGCTAATTCAGGATAAACTAATTCCCAATTAGGATCTTCATGCAATGGTTCAAATGCAGAAAAGAGGAAAATTACGGCTTCTGTTGATAATCCAACTACTAACATGGCACCTGCAAATGGCCAGTGCATAATTTTAAACATTGCTCCAACAATTACAATCGCTGCACCAATACCGTACAACTTTGCCATAAAATTTTTCCATTTCTTACTTCCTGGTTTCATAATTTTCCTTGTTTTTTAGTTTAACTTTTGTTTTTGGTTATGTTATTTATAATTCGATATCAGATTTTAAGCCTTCTCCACCTTCTTTATCAAAATCTTTTCCACCTCTACCAATATGCGTTTGAACACATCTGAAGCCGATATAAGATTTGGTTGTATCCTGAAATTCGTAAGTCCTTGTACCATTTTGCAAATAATACCCTATATCTTTCCATGATCCTCCTCTAATAACTTTTCGTTTTAATGTTGGCGGATCCCAATCTAATGCTGTATATCTATAATCTGGATTCATATCATTAGAAAATTCATATACTGATTCATCATAAGCTGTTTCTGTCCATTCAGCAACATTTCCTGCCATGCAATATAATCCATAACCATTAGGGTTATAAGAAAATGCCTTTACTGGATAAAAACCACCATCATCTACATATCTACCTCTCATTGGTTTAAAGTTAGCAAGCATACAACCATTTGAGTTTCTAATATAAGGTCCACCCCAAGGATAAGGACTTTGTTTTAAATCTCCTCTTGACGCATATTCCCATTCAGCCTCAGTTGGCAGTCTAAAATCTTGAACCCATGTCATTCCTTGCTTAGTCAACCAAGAGTTTAATTTTTCAGTTCTCCAATGAGAAAAAGCCTTTGCTTGTTTCCATGTAACCCCTACAACTGGATAGTTATCATATGCAATATGCCAAAAATACATATTTACCATTGGGTCATTAAAAGAATAAGTAAAATCTCTAATCCAACATAAGGTGTCAGGATATACTCTAATTTGTTCTTCAATAATAAATCGACCTCTGTCGCTATGACCTCTAATAGCGTTATTCTCACCTTTGGTATTAAACCATCCTAAGTCCTCATCCAATCCAACTGGATCTCCAATAAAATTAGTAGAAGGAGAATTTAACTCCCTATGCTGAGGGCTTAAAGACTTATTAGTAGGTTCTCCTTGAGATCCGCCACTTTCCGGTTTATATCCGTTCCTTTTAACATTAACTTCTCCTCTTGATGATGCCTCTCTAAAGTCAACCCAATAGTATTTATAATTTAATTGACGAACATCAATTTGTTTTCGTCTATTCCATCTTTCATTTGGCTTTAAATACAAATCAGAAATCAAAGGAAGAATTTGGTAATCAGAAATACCTTTGGTTTCCCAACTTAATGAAAAATTATCTCTAAAGTACGGATCAGCTTGATCAAATTCATCTGCCCAAACTTTCCATTCCGATTCTTCTTCATTAAAATAAACATCTTGATGAGACAACATGTCTCCTAATGCTTCGTCTGAAATTTCATCTTTAATGACAAGACCATCAACATTTAAGTTAGGTGCTTTTTCATAAACCATCTCAAGCATCATAGAATCCTTAACCCATTCTACAAATTCACGATATTCATTATTAGTTATTTCTGTATTATCAATATAAAATGCAAAAATAGAAGCTACCTTAGAACGTGACTGATGTAAAAAAGGCACATCTTCATCACTTTGCCCCATAGTAAATGAACCATTAGGAACATACACCATCCCATAAGGAACAGTTGGATAGAACAATCTTCTTCCCTGCACTCCTGTTAAGTCTCCAGTACCAGGATCGCATCCCACCAGAACTAACATCATCATTATTATTCCAAAAAATATTTTTTTCATGCTACCAATTTTATTTCGACCATCTATATAAGGGTTGGTTGTACAGACTATAAACGAAATTTTAGTTTTTTAGTTACAATTAAATTTTCGCTTATTGCAAAATGAATGGATTTCCATGTCTTGACACAGACTTATCTTTAGGGAAAATGCAATAGTTTGCCCAAATCTCTAGAGACCCATTACTTGCTTTATTAAAGCTAGTTGTGTTAATATCGTAAGCCAATCCAAAGTTCAACACATCAGGTGACCCCTTGAGTAAACCTTCATTATCTTGATTTGACACTTCCTTCGACAAACCTAACAATACAGCAATTGCCTCTCTTCTCCAAGCGACACCACCATATACAGAAGCATCTGGAATAAACTTATAATCTACTAATGCGGTGAATTCAATATTTGAAGTTGTTAAATCTGAAATCACTAAAAATGATGGTTTCAAAGTAAGATTTGAACCTAATGCACTCCACATAGAATAATCTATCTTCATTCCACCAGTGGCATACAGGTGGCGTCTTTTTTCAAAATTCACTTTCTCCAATAAAGGCTGTGTCAAATGAGTACTTGATAAACCAATATAATACTTATCACCCTCGCCTCTCCAAAATAAACCGGCGTTAATATCCAATTTTGACTGAAATACAGCTCCTGGAAGATCTGGATCAACTGGGCTACTTCCTCCGTCAAACAAACCACCATCTGGAGTTACCCATGCTGGAATAAAACCACTATTAATGATTCCAACACCTAAACCAACACTAAAATACCCAGCACCAACTATATTAAAATGCTTAGCAGCAGTTACTTTAAAATCATTCTCTACTTGAAAACCAATACGATCACTCATAAAAGAAATACCAACTCCCATACCTGCATCTTCTATGTTAGCCTGACCATTAAACAGGAATGTTGAAGGTGCACCATCAACTCCCATCCACTGATTTCTATATAGTAAGGTTCCGCAATAACCTCTAAAACCTGTGGCAGCAGGGTTAAACGAAATTTGATCTGACATATAATGAGTGAAATTTTTATCACTCTGTCCAAACGACAAATTAACAGCTAGTAAACAAGTACTTAGTAGTAAAATCTTCTTCATAAAAAAAACTTTTGTGCATGAAAAACAGTTCATGCGGTGGCTAAAGTAAATATATTTTTTTAAAAATACGTTTTTTTTTTTAAGAAATGTAAGTTTTTCTCTGTAGACTTTTAATTAGATTAATTTCTGATATGTCTTCCACCAAAGTGCAGGCATTTCATTTCTTAAAGCATCTTGATAAACCTCATAGGTACAAGGCACTAATAGATGACGTTGAAATTTAGACTTATCGCTATTAGGATACGGGATTTCAATCCACCACCGACCAGACTTATCACTTTTATAAAAAAGAATTTCGTCCTTGAAATCGTCTATATTTACTCTATATTTAATGTAATTCTTTTTTGTACAAACCGGGTAGTCATCTTTTCGTTGATTAAACCCTTCCACAAAGTACCAAATCATTTGTGCAACTAAGTTAGCCCCTTGCCCTCCATCTTCTCCAATTCCATTAAAATTATAGATTCCACATGACGACAATTTATCACTAATGCCAGCGTACCTCATTATTCTACATGCATCTTCACCATAAAAACCATGAGGAGAATGTTTTGTATTATGCTTATAATCAGATGAACGAATTGCATTCATGTCAAACGATACTAAATCTGAATTTCTTGCTAATGGTTCAACGATTGTTGAATCAGTATAATACTCTCCAAGTCTGTGAATATCAAAAAACATTTTTGAAAACAATTCAGACTCTTCAGTATTCACATAATATGATTGATAGCCAACATTTGCGTAGTTGAACAAATAATTAGGTTGATGGAGTAAAATTTTATTTAGCCAGCCTGACTCTTTTACAGGTTCATCCGGATCACCTAAATCAAAATGTGAATCGATAGTTAAAAGATTGACTGTTTGTTCAAGCTTTTCATAAGCTTGATAAACTGAATATGTTAAATCCTGCGATCCTCCTATTATAAGGGGGAAAATATTGTTCTTAATCAATTCGAAGGTAACTTCTTTTAACGCTGCATAGGTATCGGCAGGATTTTGACCTGGTTTAATTTCCCCTAAATTATATAGCTTAGTTTTCCAGTCACCCCATTGCAACTGCTCAAGACATGAGACTATAGAATGGAATGCAATTTCAGAATGTTTGATATTGCTTTGTCTATATTCTGAAACAAAAATTAAAGCAATTGACTTTTTTTCAATCTCCGAATAATCATCTACTGGAGTTATAATGTGCTGTCCCAACTGAGTACTCGCCAACTTGGCTTTGGACTTGGTAGGATGAAAATATATTGAGATATCCTTCATAATGTACTTTGCTCTACAAATATATCTGCTAAACAATGGCAAAGCATAAAGGACTAGTGCATACTGTTAACAATAGACTTTTAAAAACAGGTAACTATTCAAAAAAGCACATCAGTTGATGTCCTAATTATTACTAAAAAAATAATGACTTTACTTCTTTTTTGCCACAATCTTTTTCTTAGCTGGTGCTTTTTTCGTAGTTGTCTTTTTGGAAGTAGTTTTTTTAACTGAAGCTTTACCACCCCTTCCCTTTTTTGCTGGTTGGTTTTCTGAGATTGTTACACACTCCTCATATGATAAGTCTGCAGGCTCTACATCTTTAGGCAATTTAAAATTAGCCTTGCCAATTTTTAAATACGGACCATATCTACCAATCAAAAGCTGCATAGTTTCATCTTCTGGAAAAGTTTTAATCAATGCCTTAGCATCCGCTTCTCTTTTGGCCAAAATCAATTCTATTGCTCGCTCAAAATCAACAGAATCTATTGTATCTCCATCTTTCTCCTTTATTGAAATAAATTTAGAATTATGCTGAACATATGGTCCAAAACGGCCCACGTTCACTTTAACATCTTTATCTTCATATTGCCCCAATGTTTTTGGAAATTTGAATAATTCAAGTGCATCTTCTAATGAAATTGAATGAATATTTTGGTTTGGTCTTAATGATGCAAACCTTGGTTTTTCTTCGTCGTCTGGATGTCCAATTTGAACCATTGGTCCAAATCGTCCTATTCTAGAAATTACTTGTTTTCCTGAGACTGGATCAATACCTAATTCTCTTTCGCCTGATGCTCTGTCAGCATTTTCAAGCGTATCTTCTACATTTTGATGAAAAGGAACATAGAATTTCTTCAACATTTCCGTCCATTTTTTTAAACCATTTGCAATGTCATCAAACTCTTCCTCTACACTTGCTGTAAAGCTGTACTCCATTATTCTACCAAAATTTTCTATTAAAAACTCAGTTACCACCCTACCGATATCGGTAGGAATAAGCTTTCCTTTTTGGCTTCCTGTTCTCTCTGTTAAAACACTTGAATTTAAGGCATCCATTACCAAACTTAATTGTTCGTATTTTCTCTCATCCCCTTCATGAATGCCCCTTTCAACGTAACCACGTTTTTGAATAGTTGAAATGGTTGGCGCATAAGTAGAAGGACGACCAATCCCAAGTTCCTCTAATTTTTTCACTAAACTTGCTTCCACAAATCTAGATGGAGGTCTTGTAAATCTTTCAGTAGATATTATCGAAGCTCTTGTTAATTTATCCCCAGCATTAATATCAGGCAACAAACCTTCCACCTCTTCTTCCTCGTCATCTAGTTTAGATTCTAAATAAACTTTTAAAAACCCTTCAAATTTGATAATTTCTCCCTTGGCTTGAAAAACATATTTTTGAGGTGCATCAATACTAATAGTTGTACGTTCTAATTGTGCATCACTCATTTGAGAAGCGATTGAACGACGCCATATCAATTGGTAAAGTTTTTCTTCATCAGACTCACCTGAAATAGCGTGAACGGAAAAATCCGAAGGTCTTATTGCCTCGTGAGCTTCTTGCGCTCCAGATGCTTTATTTTTATATTTTCGAGTTTTTACAAACTCAGCACCATATGCTTTATTTATTTCTGATACTGCTCCATCAACGGCAGTTTGAGAAAGATGTACTGAATCTGTTCTCATATAAGTAATCCTACCCGCTTCATATAATCGTTGTGCGACAGACATGGTTCTTGAAACAGAAAATCCATATTTCAAACTCGCCTCTTGCTGCAATGTAGAGGTAGTAAAGGGTGCGGTTGGAGACTTTTTAGCAGGTTTTTTTGTAACATCAGCAATGCTAAAATCAAATTCTTTACAGTTTTTTAAAAATGACTCTGCTGTTTTTTTGTCTTCAAGTGTCTTATTTAATTTCGCTTTCAAAGTAGATGTACCAACTCCAAAAACTGCTTCAGTATTAAAATAGTTTTCATTTTTGAAAGCTTCAATTTCCTTTTCGCGCTCAACAATTAGCCTAACAGCAACTGACTGCACTCTGCCTGCTGATAATGACGGTTTCACTTTACGCCATAAAACAGGGGACAATTCAAACCCAACCAATCTATCCAACACCCTACGTGCTTGCTGCGCATTTACTAAATCGTCATCAATTTTTCTCGGATTTTCAATTGCATGAGCTACTGCAGTTTTAGTAATTTCGTTGAATGTAATCCGCTTATAACTCCCTTCTTTTAATCCAAGTGTTTCTTTTAAATGCCAAGAAATGGCCTCTCCTTCACGATCTTCATCACTAGCTAACCAAACCATTTCCGCTTTTTTAGCCAGCTTTTTTAATTCTGCAACTACTTTTTTCTTATCAGAAGACACTTCGTAATTACATGAAAAATCATTTTCTATTTCAATAGCATTTTCTTTTTTTCCCAAATCACGCACATGTCCATAACTTGACATAACTGTATAATCTTTACCTAAATAACCTTCAATTGTTTTGGCCTTTGCTGGTGACTCAACTATTACTAAGTGCTTTGACATATTTTCCCTATTTACTAATATTACTACGAAATTTCAGGGTGCAAAGTTATAAAAGGTAATTGGATAAATCTAATTTTTATACTAATTGACACCATATCTACCTTCTATTATTATAAATAATAATATTTTTTTTAATAATTTAAGAATTTAGCAGTCTGTCATATTGTCAGGGAATAATATATCTTTACCTTTGTTATAGAATTTTTAGAAAATGACACACGACATTCAATTAGAAAAAAACATTGATGAAGCTAAGCAAGGCGAAGCGCTAATGATTAATTCAAATAATAAAGGAAAAAAACTTTATCTTGAAAGTTACGGCTGCCAAATGAACTTTTCAGATAGTGAGATTGTAGCCTCCATATTAATAGATCAAGGGTTTTCAACAACAAATGACTCATCAGTGGCTGATGTCATATTGATGAATACCTGTTCTATTAGAGAGAATGCAGAAACTAGGGTTAGAAATAAATTGAGTCAATACCAAAAACAAAAAAGAAATAATCCAAAATTAATTATTGGAATATTAGGCTGTATGGCTGAGAGACTAAAGAAAGATTTACTTGAGGAGGAAAAGCTAGTAGACTTAGTTGCGGGGCCTGATGCATATAGAGACCTACCTGTCCTAATTGAAGAGGTGGAAAGTGGACAAAAGGCAGTAAACGTTTTATTATCTAGAGAAGAAACGTATGCAGACATATCACCCGTTAGACTTGGTTCTGGCGGAGTTACTGCCTTCATTTCAATTATGAGGGGTTGTGACAATATGTGTTCATTTTGCGTGGTTCCATTTACCAGAGGAAGAGAACGTAGCAGAAATCCAGAAACCATTGTTCAGGAAGCAGCTGATTTATTTGATAAAGGATATAGAGAGGTTACTCTTTTAGGTCAAAACGTTGATAGCTATCGGTGGAATATTACAAAAAAAGATGAGATAATTGATAAAGAAAAACCAACTGTTAATTTTGCACAATTACTTGAAAAAGTTGCTTTGGTAAATCCCGACTTAAGAATTCGATTTTCAACCTCACATCCGAAAGATATGACGGATGACGTTTTACATACAATGGCCAAATATGAAAACATTTGTAAATACATTCATTTACCGGTTCAATCTGGTAATTCTGATGTTTTGAAAAGAATGAATAGAGGCTATACAAGAGAATGGTATTTAAATAGAATTGATGCAATTAAGCGTATTATGCCTGATTGTGCCATATCAACAGATATAATTACAGGGTTTTGCGGTGAAACTGATGAGGAGTTTAGTGATACCGTGTCCTTGATTGAGGAAGTGAAATACAACTTCTCCTATATGTTTTTTTACTCCGAACGTCCTAAGACTTTAGCAGAGAGAAAATTTGAGGACGACATTCCATTGGCTGTAAAGAAAAGAAGGCTACAATCTGTTATTGACTTGCAGCACAAGCTATCTCTTGAAAGCAACAAAAATGATGTTGGTAAAACCTTTAAAATACTAATTGAAGGTTTATCAAAACGATCGGACCAAGATGGTTATGGCAGAAACTCTAAATACGTGACATGCATTTTTCCCATAGGGGATAAGAATGTAGGCGACTATGTTTCAGTAAAAATTCATGATTTTACGACAACCACTTTAATAGGAAAAATCGTTTAATTATGGATATTCAACAAATTAAACAACGTTTTGGTATTATCGGGAATAGTCCTGCACTTAACCGTTCCTTAAGTGTCGCCATGCAAGTTGCACCAACTGATATGAATGTACTAATTACAGGAGAGAGTGGTACTGGAAAGGAAAACATGCCCAAAGTAATTCATAATTTAAGTGCCCGAAAACATGCAACATATATTGCTGTAAACTGCGGAGCCATTCCTGAAGGCACAATAGATTCTGAATTATTTGGCCATGAAAAAGGATCATTTACTGGTGCCCATGATAAAAGGAAAGGTTATTTTGAAGAAGCTGATGGTGGTACTATTTTTTTAGATGAAGTAGCTGAATTACCTACCACAACTCAAGTTAGACTTTTAAGGGTTTTAGAAACGGGAGAATTTTTGCGCGTAGGATCATCCAAGCCAATCAAAACAAATGTTAGAGTGGTAGCGGCAACGAATGAGAATCTTCAAGATGCAATTCAAAGTGGGAAATTTCGTGAGGATTTATTTTACAGACTCAGTTCTGTTCCAATTCATTTACCTGCTTTAAGAGAACGAAACGAAGATATTCATCTAATATTTAGAAAGTTTGCAAGTGAATTTGCTGAAAAATATAGAATGCCAACAATTCGTTTGTCTGAAGAGGCTGCTGAAGCATTAACTAATTACGCATGGCCAGGGAACATCCGGCAGCTTAAAAATACAACTGAACAGATTTCAATAATTGAGCAAGAAAGGGAGATATCAGCTGCAACTATGTTATTATATTTACCTGAAAGCTCTCCTACTTCGTCGGTTCCGATTATAAGAAAAAAGGAATCTGACAACTTTTCAGAAAGAGACATATTATATAAAGTACTTTTTGAAATGAAAAAAGACTTGAACGAGCTAAAAAAATTAGTTTTGAAAATCATCCAAAGTGATGGTAGTGGAATTAGCACCGAGGAAAAAAGTAGAATTATTGAGCAACTATACGAAGATATTGAGCCAGAAACTAGAAATTTATTGCCGAATTACGCTGAACCTTCCCAGCAGAAAAAACCCAATATTCATGATGCGGTTTTTGAGACAGAAAACCATTTTGAACCGGTTGTTGAAGTTGAGGAATCATTAAGTTTAGAAGAAAAAGAAAAAGAGTTAATTACCAAAGCCTTGACCAAACATAGAGGTAAACGGAAATATGCCGCTCAAGATTTAGGTATTTCTGAACGGACACTTTACAGAAAGATCAAAGAATATGATCTAACAGATTAGTTTTAATAATTGAAAACGATTAAGTTTACAATAAATATTTTATGAAAATTATTTATTCATATCTCCTACTTTTTTTAAGTATCGCAAGTTGTGTGAGCTATTCAGTATTAGACGCCAGTATTGACGCTGAAAACTTTTCAGTTAGTATATTTGAAGAACAGGCTGCAAATGCTCCTGTGGGATATGGAGCTCAATACACAGAGTACTTAAAAGATTTCGTAATAGGTCGGTCTTCATTAAAATTATCCAATAAAGAAGCAGATATAAATATAAGTGGTGTAATTATTAATTATTCAGTTTTGCCGGTAGCTGTTCAAGGTAATCAAACCACAGCTCAGAACAGATTAACCATTGGCATAAAAGTATCTGTTTTAAATTTAAAAAAGCCAGTTGAGAGTTTTGAACAGACGTTCAGTCAATTTTCTGATTTTGATGCATCAACCGATTTAGCAAGTGTTGAATCAGATTTATTAGAAGATATCAATGCAAAATTAAGTCAAGATATTATTAATAAATTAACAAGTAACTGGTAATGGATACAACTAAATTAAATGCATTTATTACCGACCCATCTCTTATTTCTAAAGATGATTTAGTTGAATTCGAAGAAAGCATAGCAAAATATCCGTTTTGCAGTACTCTTCATATTCTGTACTTGAAAGCTTTATCAAATACCAATAGTATCCATTTTGATGAAGCCCTCAGATCCTCTTCTATTCAAGTAAACGACCGTGAACAACTTTTTAATGTTATCAATCTAAATGTTGACACTGGAGTACTGGAAGACTCTGTAAAGACATTAGAGGCAGATGACACTTTGCAATCGGAAGATGTTAAAATAACTATTAAAGAAGTACATGAACAAGAAAATTTAGTTTCAAATGAGGAAGCTATAAATTCTAATGCTGAAAAACATAATCCCATATTAGAAACGAATATACTTAGTAATGCTATAGATTCAACGCTAATTTTTGATGTTGAAAACATAGACAAACCTGAGGACATCATTACTCAAGTTAAACCTAATGAAAATCTTATAGATATTTCGAAAGCAAATATTGAGTTAGAATTTAATAATAATGATGAGGCTGAGACAGAAAACTTAGAGCATTTAAATCAACAAGAATTAAATATAGATTTTGAGAATTTATCATTTAGTGAGTGGTTAAATTATAAGAAAACAACACATCATCAAACAAGCAACACCCAGCTCGCTTCAAGTGAAACAGTTAAAACTATAAAGAATAGAGAAGAGATAGTTACAGAACCAAAATTAACAAAAAAAGAAATAGACCATTTACTCGATAAATTTATAGAAGAAGAACCAAGGCTTTCCAAACCCAAAAAGGACTTTTATAATCCATTAAATAAGGCTAAAAAAAGTTTAGACGACGACGATATACTGGTAAGTGAGACTTTAGCAAAAATTTATCATTTACAAAAAAAATATTCTAAGGCAATTAAAGCTTATGAACAATTAAGTTTGCTTAATCCGAAAAAAAAGAGTTTCTTTGCAAATCAAATTAAGAAAATTAAGAAAGACGAATTAAAATAAAATCAAATGAATATATTATTATTAGTTATCATCTCATTAGTAAGTGTTGCGTTAATACTTCTAGTTTTAATACAAAACCCTAAAGGTGGCGGTATTAATTCTGAATTTGGATCGGCCGTTCAATTGGGTGGTGCAAAGAGAGCCAACACAATCTTAGAAAAAGGAACTTGGGGCTTAGCTCTTGGTGTAGCTTTCTTTTGTTTAGTTTTAGCGATTAGCTATAAGCCAGATAATTCTAGTGGAGCGATTGATGCAGAGAGTATAGAAATAGAAGCAAATGGAGAAACGATTCCAGATGATTTATAATAAATAATAAAACTCAACAAAATGCCAATATGTCATTACATATTGGCATTTTTTTTTACCGTTAATCGCATAATTTGTATAAAATGGCAGTCAATAAACAGATTAATATATTTGGCACAAAATATGACATTGTCAAATCAGATAAATAAAATTATTAAACATTAAATTATATACATTATGTTAAAACCTTTAGCAGATAGAGTTTTGATTGAATCAGCACCAGCTGAGACTAAAACAGCCAGTGGTATTATAATACCAGATACGGCAAAAGAAAAACCATTACAAGGAAAAGTTGTGGCAGTAGGCCCTGGAAAAGTTGATGAACCTATGACCGTTAAAATTAATGATGCAGTGTTATACGGCCAGTATTCTGGAACCGAAATTAAAATAGATGGTAAGGATTATTTAATAATGAAGGAATCTGATATTTACGGAATTCTATAACGCTAATAAAATCAAAAAATATGTCAAAAGAAATAGTTTTCAATACTGAAGCAAGAGACCAATTAAAAAAAGGTGTAGATGCGATTGCAAATGCAGTTAAAGTAACTTTAGGGCCTAAGGGAAGAAACGTTATTATAGATAAGAAATTTGGAGCACCACATATTACTAAGGATGGTGTAACAGTTGCAAAAGAAATAGAGTTGAAAGACCCAATCCAAAATATGGGTGCACAAATGGTAAAAGAAGTGGCTTCCAAAACAGCAGATATTGCGGGTGATGGAACAACGACAGCTACTGTATTGGCGCAGGCAATTGTTGCTGCTGGACTTAAAAATGTAACTGCTGGTGCCAACCCAATGGATCTAAAAAGAGGAATTGATAAAACTGTTAAGGCTGTTGTTGCTCATTTAAAAGATAACTCAAAAGAGGTTGGCTCTGACAATAAAAAGATTAAACAAATTGCAACCGTATCTGCTAATAATGATGAAACTATTGGTTCATTAATAGCCGAAGCCATGAAGGTAGTTGGTAATGAAGGTGTAATTACTGTTGAAGAAGCAAAGGGAACTGAGACTGAAGTAAAAACAGTTGAGGGAATGCAATTTGATAGAGGATATTTATCACCATACTTTGTAACCAATACTGAAAAAATGATTGCAGAGTTGGAAAACCCTTACATTCTAATTTGCGATAAAAAGATTTCCAATATTCAAGAAATTTTACCTGTTTTAGAACCTGTTGCTCAACAAGGCAAGCCTTTATTAATCATTGCGGAAGATATTGACGGCACAGCATTGTCAACTTTAGTGATTAATAGACTAAAGGCAGGATTAAAAATTGCAGCTGTTAAAGCTCCAGGATTTGGTGACAGAAGAAAAGCAATGCTTGAAGATATTGCTACTTTAACAGGCGGAATTGTAATTTCAGAAGAGCGTGGATATACAATGGAAAATGTAACCATAGATATGTTAGGTACTGCCGAAAAAGTAGATATTGATAAAGACAATACAACTATTGTAAATGGTGCTGGAGATAAAGATGCTATTGAATCAAGAGTGAATCAAATTAAAGCACAAATTGAATCTACTACGTCGGACTATGACAAGGAAAAACTACAAGAAAGATTGGCTAAGTTAGCTGGTGGAGTTGCAGTATTGTACGTAGGTGCAGCAACTGAAGTAGAAATGAAAGAAAAGAAAGACCGTGTTGATGATGCTTTATCAGCAACAAGAGCGGCTGTTGAAGAAGGAATTGTTCCTGGAGGTGGAGTAGCTTTAATTAGAACAATTGAAGCAATTGAGAAAGTAAAAGGTGAAAATGAAGATGAAAAAACTGGTATCGCTATTGTAAAAAGAGCAATTGAGGAGCCTTTACGTCAAATCATTTCGAATGCAGGTGATGAGGGAGCAGTTATTGTTCAAAAAGTTAAAGAAGGAAAAGCTGATTTTGGTTATAATGCCAGAACAGAAATTTTCGAAGACTTATTTAAAGCTGGAGTCGTTGACCCAACAAAAGTAACAAGAATAGCAATTGAGAACGCAGCCTCTATTGCATCCATGCTTTTAACAACCGAATGTGTAATTGCGGATATTCCTGAAGATGAACCTGCAATGCCACATATGGGCGGTGGTGGAATGCCCCCAATGATGTAAGCATTTACAGACGACCATAGTTTCCCTTTGCAAAAAGGATAGTTGTGGACGACTATATATAAAAGCCTTGGTATTTTTTATACCAAGGCTTTTTTGTTTCTAAAGTTATCTAGTAAAATAATGATACCAACCAATTTAATAACATACTCGTTAAGACAAATATTAAGCATGTCTCTTCCTCCCTCCAGCCCCAATAATTGTTCGTCTACAATGTTATATTGCAAACTATGTTGTACAGTAATTTTCTATTTCTGGAGTACAATTTTTAGAATCTTTTACAAGTGTAATTAGTTGAATCTTGCAAATTCTTAATATTTTTAGAACGTGGAAGAAAAAGTCATAAAACTTGTTGATCATTATAAAATGGAACAACATCCAGAAGGTGGATGGTACAAGGAAGTTTATAGGTCAACTGACATTATAAAAAATAAAAATCTAGAAAATAGAAATATTTTAACCAGTATCTATTTTCTGTTAACAGATAAAAATTGTTCCAAATTTCATAGTATTCAAAGTGATGAATTATGGTATTACCATTCTGGCTCTGGTTTTACCGTTCACTGCTTATCTCCAAAAGGCTTGTATTATACTTTAAAAATAGGACCTAATTTCTTGAAAGGAGAAGTTTTTCAAGCATTGGTGCCTAAAGGAACCATTTTTGGATCGACAGTTGAAGAAAAAGACGGTTATTCATTAGTAGGATGTGCAGTTGCACCAGGGTTTGACTTTTCCGACTTCAGGCTGCATTCTGCTGATGAGCTTCTTCAAAAATTCCCAAATGATCATCACATCATAAAACGATTAACCTAAACCAATGAAGCTCCTATATATTGCAATTGTTAGTTTACTCTTCTTATGCCAGTCATGTGAATCAGAAATTAAAGATGAATTGGAATCGACATGCGACTGCAAGGAATTACAATATGACCATGCTTACAATGTGCTCCATTTAGGTAATCGCTTAAAGCCATATTCTGGAAAGTGTTTAGAATACTATTATGACGGAAAAATAAAAAAGGACTTTATTCTAAAAGAAGGCAAGTATCATGGCACACTGCTATTTTATCATCAAAATGGTCAACTACAGTCGAATTCCGAATATCAAGAGGGTTTACTTTTCGGACACAAAAAAGTGTATGACGATTCAGGTAATTTATTATTTCATGGCATTTACAAGCGAACAAAACTAAAGGAAGTCATATTCGATATAAATGCTAATCAGCAGACAAACTAGCCAACGAACGACTTGATGGACGTTCAAATACTACTAAATCAAAATAAGAAGTAGCTGCAAATAAATGATCAAATATATCAGCTATTATGTCTTCATATATCTCCCATTCTTTACTTTTGGAAAAACAGTATATTTCAATCGGCACTCCAAATTCTGTTGGCGCCAATTGTCTAACCATCAAAGTCATTTCCTGATTTACTCTATTATTTTTAAGAAGATAATTGTTAATATACCGGCGGTAAAGGCCAATATTGGTCTGACGACGACCATTTAGCAAAAGCTCAGGGTTTTTATTATTTTCACTATTATATATTTCTAGTTCATCTTCTTTCTGCTTCGCAAAGTCACTTATTAGCTCAATCTTACCTGCTCTTTCTAACAGTTCTGTTCCAGCAAATCGAATGGAATTAATCTCAATATTAATGGCTCGTTTAATTCTCCTACCATCTGACATTTCCATCCCTCTCCAGTTTTTAAAGGAGTCAGAAATAAAAGAGTATGTTGGAATAGTGGTGATGGTTTTATCAAAGTTTTGAATTTTAACGGTAGCCAAATTTATTTCTACAACATCTCCATCTGCCCCATACTTTTCCATTGTAATCCAATCACCTATTCTCACCATATCATTTGCAGCTAATTGAATACTGCCCACAAAACCGAGAATTGTATCTTTAAAAACTAATAATAAAATGGCCGTTGCTGCTCCTAAAGAAGTTAGAAAGTAAACTGGACTGCGGTCCGTCAAAATAGATAATGCCAAAATAATCATAAATCCACCGATCAGTATTTTAGCTAACTGAAAATAAGAATGAATCGGTTTATCACGCAGGCTTGACTTTTCTGAAAGCACATCTGATGCTGCAGATAAAAATCTGTTAATACTTAATAGTATAACGAAAACCATTGCTATATCTGTACCTTTAGTGAAAAATGACAACCAATTTGGGTAAGAATAAAAAACGGTAAAAACGAAATGATCCATAAATAACAATGGAACAACATTCGAAATAGCAGCAAAAAAACGTCTCTCCACCAAATAATCATCCCACTTCGTTTTTGATTTATTTACGAGAACATGTAAAACTTTAATTAATATTTTTCGAGTCAACCACCAGACAAGAGTAATTAATAAGATTACGCCAACCAAAAGAATTAAAGTTCTTACTAAATTAACACTACTGGAAGCCAACCCAGTTTCACCTAAAAGGCCATTTAAATAATCTATGATATATTTCGAAAATGGGTACTCTTTTAATTTAGTCATATTTTTAGCAAACTAATACTTAGGCAAAAGTAAGAATATATGCTGAATTGAGGACTTTATTAATTCTGAGAATTTAAGATTTAGTTAACAGAGGATTATACATCATAATAGCATGATTTTCTGTAATCAATTCCTCTGACTCTTTATTCGTTTTTAAATCTTTTACTTTACGCCAAATTTCATTATGTCTAGTATATCCTCCCCACCATTGCAGATCGAAACGGTGATTTTTTTCAAAAATAGAATAGCTCTTATTTACACCAACCGTGGTGCAAATACTTCCCCTTAAAAATCTTTTATCTAACCAAACATTTATTTGGAAAGGTTGGTTTGTGGAATTCGTAATTTGCAAATCAATATAGTTATAAGCTAGAGTCGCTCCGCTTCCAAAAGGAACCCTTCGGTTAACATCAGGAAAAACATCATAACTATGGCGATACCTTTGGGTAATCGTAAGCGGTGTGTGAATTGTCATCCAATATAACAAGTTCCCCATTTGGCATAAACCTCCTCCTACTCCACTCTTAATTTTTCCATTTGATAATACTAAGCCAGGTAAATACCCCTTCAACTTTGTTGGTCTTCCGACCAGTTTCCAAAAGGAAAAAACTTGTCCTGGCTCTATAACTGTGCCATGTAATTTTTTAATGGCTATACTAAGGTTTTTAGTTTTATTCCTTTGAAGCCTCATATCAACGTTTTGCAAAGGTTTTAATAGAAATGACTGGTGCTCAATTAAAGAAATAGGAAGTTGTTCTTGAGATTGATACTTTGCGTATCTTTTTTCATCTAAGTACCATGACATCTTTCTTTTTAAACAAAAATATTCCTTTCCTAAGGCCCTTCTTAACTGATGTCTTTTTACTGGTTTCTCAATTGAATTTAATTTCACGAAAGTTATTTTAAACTAAAATAGGATAAAAAAATATATTTCGTGAAAAATCTGTAGCCATACTCCAGTATTTTATTAAACGGCTATCTTAATCAATTATCTGCAATCGTATCAATATGCTGCTTATGCAAACTATATATAATACCATCTGATAATCCTATTTTTGGTACAAGGATTTTCTTTGCGTCAATTTTATCTAATATCTTCAAATAAATATCCATTGCTGGCACTATCACATCAGCTCTATCAGTTTTTAATTGGTACTTACTAATTCGTTTCTCAACTGACATATTGCTCATTTCTTCAAATAGCCCCTTCATCTCTCTAACCGATACAGGCTTCATATCCTTTTTACCTAATAATTTATGCGCTTTATTAATATTCCCGCCTGTACCAAATACCTTTAATTTTTTCTTCGACTTGCAATTCGTCTTTAACCAATCTCCAAGCTCATCCCAAATATCTTTATCGACTTTTCCCTTTAACATCCTAATTGTTCCAATTTTGAACGATTTAGAAGCTGCCCGGATTCCATTCTTAAATATTGAAATTTCTGTGCTTCCACCACCAACATCTATTACAATAAAGGGCGTTTTCTTATCAACTTCTAATAAAAAGAAAACTGAAAATAAAAGCTTTGATTCTTCATGTCCATTAATGATTTCAATATCTACATTCGTCTCTTTCTTAATTGCCTTCTTTACTTCATCACTATTTTCAGCTTCTCTCATTGCTGAAGTTGCACATGCTCTAATATTGATTACCTGAAATACATCTGCTATTAATTTAAAAGCTTTTATCGTTTTAACGAAATCTTCTTTTTTTCGAGTCGATATTTTTCCTTTATCAAATACATCCATTCCCAATCGAAGTGGTACTCTAGTATAAGATATTTTTTTTACAAATGTATATCCTTCGTCATTGGTACTAATTTCTCCAATTAGCAGTCGTGCTGCGTTAGTACCAATATCTATCGCTCCATATTTCATATAGATTCTTTTTTAAGCTTTTTTTTAAAATATTTGTATAATTCCTGCTGAGCATTGATTCGCCCATCACTTTCATTATCATAATACTTGTTTTTTTGGTTAGCATCAATTACCCTTGACTTTACATTATCAGCCCAATACAAGCTGAACATTTTTTGCAAATCTTTTTTTATTTCTTTATCTTTAATCGGACACGTTACTTCAATACGTTTGTCGATATTTCGTTCCATCCAATCTGCTGAAGAAATGAAGTATAATGGTCTTCCAGCATTGGCAAAAATAAATAAGCGTGTATGCTCTAAAAAACGACCAACGATTGAACGTATTGTTATATTCTCAACTGGCTTGATAGCACATATTCCTCTTACAATTAATTGAATTTGAACACCAGATTTAGCAGCTTCGTATAATTTTTTAATTAACTTAGAATCAACAAGGTTATTCAATTTTAGCTTAATATAAGCCTCCTCACCACTTTTAGCATTCTTAATTTCAGTATCAATCAAAGAATTGAATTTTCTGCGTGAACTAAATGGTGAAACGATTAAATCCCTAAACAAACTTCGGTCAATGTTACTTTTGAATATTTTAAAAACCTTATCAACTTCCTTTGCTATTGTTGTATCGGATGTTAGCAAGCTGTAATCGGTATAAATTTTCGCCGTTTTTTCATGAAAATTACCAGTGCCAACATGAACTATAGACTGTACTTTATTTCCAGATTTTCGTTTGATTAAAATTAATTTCGAATGGACTTTTAAGCCAGGAACCCCAAAAATAACTTGAACACCATAGTCCTCTAAAAATTTTGCCCAATGCATGTTGTTTTCTTCATCAAATCTTGCTAATAACTCAATGACTACAGTCACTTTCTTTCCATTTTGCAACGCACTTATCAACGCATTAACAATCTGAGAATTTTCAGCAACTCGATACAAATTAATTTTAATACTCTGAACTTTCGGATCAATAGCAGCTTCTTGTAATAAATCGACTATATATTGAAATTTTTGGAATGGATAAGTCAGCAAAACATCTTGATTCAACAGATTCTTAATCACTGATTTTGAACCGTTTTTAAGAGCGGGATGATCTAAAGGTTTCAATTCAGGAAAAACCAATTCTTTTCTTCCAAAATCTGGAAAATCCATAAAGTCTTTGAAGTTATGGTAACGCCCTCCAGGAATTATATTCTCCCCCACTAATAAATTGAGTTTGTCTATTAAGTAATGTAATAAATCAATTGAAATAGAAGCGTCATACACCATTCTAACTGGATCACCATCTTTTCTTAGTTCAACACTTTTTTTCATCTTTGATAAAAAGCTCTGAGAAATATCATCATCTATATCTAGTTCAGCATCTCGCGTAATCTTAAAAGTGAAGGCATCAATTTTATCGAAATTAAATATGTAGAATATGTCCTTTAAATTATGTCTAATGATATCGTCAATCAAAATTACTTTTTGCATTTCATCAGCTTGTTTTGGAATAACCAAAAAGCGATTGATTGATGGTGGAATTTCTAGAACAGCATAGCGGATTTTTTGTTTTTCGAACTCTACCATTTTCACTGCCAAATAAATGGCATCATCATTCAGGTGTGGAAATGACAGTTTGTCTGATAAAATGATGGGGGCTATTCTTGGTCTTACAACCTCTTGAAAATAGTCTGAGGTAAACTCCTGCTCATGTGGTCTTAAGTTTACCTCATTGGCTTGCAAAATTCCATTTATTTTCAATTCATTTAGAATAGCTTGAAAGGCTAACTCGAATAATTGCTGCTGTTTTAATACTTCCTTTTTTATTTCGGTTAACAGTTTTTCAGCCCCACCAGAAAACCCTTCGACTTTATTAGCTCCAATGGCAACAAGACGACGTACCGTAGCCACTCTAACCCTAAAAAATTCATCTAAATTATTTGAATAAATCCCTAAAAATCGAACCCTTTCAATTAATGGAATTGAAGTGTCTAATGCCTCTTGAAGCACTCGTTCGTTAAAGGCCAGCCAACTTAACTCTCGATTAAACAATTCCATGAAACGAATATAAAGAATAAATCATTGAATCAATAAATTGCACCCTCTTAAATCGGCAAAATCGAATCTACCTAGTACCTCAAAATAATTACCCCTTAACCTTCCTAAATCATCTGTTGCAATAAAAGCACATGAGCTTAAATTTGCTAAATCAATGATATTAATTCCACCCGATTTTTTTATCGTATATGTAAAGGGATCATTGTGTTCTCTAATCATTACTTTCATCCAATCTGGACACGAAAACAAACCATCATTTTTCGAATAGGCTTGTGATAATAACTCCGTCATACCGTATTCAGAATGTATTGAATCGCTCTGAAAACTAGATTTTAATAAAGTATGCAAGTCTAACTTGGTTAGCTCTTTTCTTTTACCTTTCATTCCTCCTGTTTCCATTACTATGTAACTTGACAAGTTAAGATCAAAATTTTCAGCTAAATCCAATAATGCGTAAGACACACCTATCAATAATATTTTTGAACGCCCTGAATAAGATTTTAAGAACAATGCTAATTCATCTAAATTATTAAGATAGAAACCACTTTTAGGGTTCTTGGAATCTTTAATTAATTGATCAACCATATAAACCAACGACGAGCCCTCACGTTCCAAATAAGAAGGCAACAACCCTAGGACAATATAGTCTTCAATATCACCATAAAAATGATTAAAGCTTTTTTGAAAAGACTGCCTGTAAACTGACAAAAACCTCAGAAAGTGTTTACTTGTTTCCATACCTGAAGTTCCACTACTTGAATAAATCACTTCAGGAGAAAAAGACTCAGATATTATTTGGTGGGTTTTAAAAAAAGAAATAGGCAAAAATGGAATTTTCTCTAAAGAATCAATTTTTTGAGGATCCGTATTTAATAAATTACAATAGGATTGATAGACTAAATTATGGCTATATTGATACCTAAACACTTCCAGTGAAACCGAAATGAAGTCATCTTCGTTTTGAATCGAAAAAATTTTCTTCGTTAAATCAAAAAATGTGTTTTTCACTTGTGTTTAAAATATTGTATCTTTACCTTTAGTAATTAAAAAATTCAAGCATTCACTAATGCCAGCAAAACTACATACAATTTTCCTTTTATTTTTGGTTTTATTTGGACTAATTTCTTGCTTCAAGAAAGAAGAATACCCGCTAGAACCGATTGTTAATTTTAAAAGTTTTGTAGTTGGGAGTGAAGAAAACAAAGCAGTAATTACGTTTGATTTTACGGATGGTGACGGTGACCTTGGTCTTCTCGAATCTGACACGCTTGACCAATTTAGCATAAATGGTGACAACTATCATAACTTCATTTTAACTTATTTCGAAAAAGACGATAAATTGGGTTGGGTTCAAGGACAAAATATTGAAGGCACTCCAATTGTTTTAAACTTTAGACTAAAGCCAATATTAGACTACAGTATTTCTAAAGGAGTTAAGGGAACTATATCCTATGATTTTGACTTCTATTATAATTTCCTATCCGATCAATCTGATACCATCATGTATGAATTCCAAATTATTGACAGGGCCTTAAATAAGAGTAATATTGGCAAAACAACTGCGATAGTAACTTCATAGTTAATGGTCATTTATATCCTTTCAAGAAATCAGCATCTTTATTCTACTTCCAGGATTTTAAGTGAAGGCAAAAAAAGTGGTCATTTGGTTCGAGTTCTCAATCATATGTATTGCGAACTTCTAATAGAAAATAATCAATTTTCCATTCAGTATGAGGGCGAAACATTATCAAAACCCGATTATATTATTCCAAGAATCGGTGCTAACGTAACTGTGTATGGAGAAAAAGTAATCCGTCATTTTGAGAGGATGGGTGTCAAAACTTTAACTTCTTCAATCGGTCTATTAATTTCTAGAGACAAGTTTAAGTGCATGCAATATCTTGTTGGAAAAGGAATACCAGTTCCAACTTCATATTTTTCAGCAGACCTTCATGAGGCGGAAAAAATAGTTACTGACAAACTCGGATTTCCCTTTGTACTAAAAGTAACAGAAGGCACACAAGGAATTGGTGTGTTTTTAGTAAAGGATAAAGCAACGGCAACCAACTATTTTAATACTTATTCAGGTTCAAATACAAGAGTTATTCTTCAAAAGTTTATTACTGAATCGAAAGGTCGAGATATTCGAATCATTGTTTTGGGGAATAAAATAATAGCGGCTATGGAAAGAGTTGCTTCGAATGATGATTTTAGATCGAATATCCATAGAGGTGGAACTGGTCAGCTAATTGAGCTTACTGACACAGAGAAAAGCATAGCACTTTCTGCAATAAACGGATTAGATTTAAAAATAGCTGGAGTTGATATTATTCGTTCAAACGACGGACCACTGCTTCTAGAAGTTAATAGTTCTCCAGGTATTGAAGGAATTGAAAAAACAACTAAAATAAATGTTGCAAAAGCAATAATTGACTATATCACAAATGGAAATTAATAAAACAACAATAGCTCCTGGTGAAACTACCACTGTCCGCCTAAATGTTTCGAAACTTCCTTCGGGAACCATTATAAATTTATACGCCCATGTTTTTAGAAGCGAAACCCCAGGTCCGACTATCCTAATTGCAGGAGGAGTTCATGGAGATGAAATAAATGGAGTGGAAATAGTTAGACGAGCTGTTGCTGATGAATTGTTTAATGATTTAAAATGCGGAACTGTAATTGCCATTCCACTGGTAAACCTCTATGGGTTTATTAATTTTTCTCGTGAATTACCTGATGGAAAAGATGTGAACCGCAGTTTTCCTGGTTCTAGATCGGGTTCATTGGCCTCAAGAGTTGCTAGTGTAATTACCCGAGAGATCATTCCTTTAGTTGATTATGGCATTGATTTTCATACTGGCGGACAGTCAATCCATAACTTTCCGCAAGTTCGCGCCTATAAGGATGACCCAGCAAGTTTAGAATTAGCTGAAATATTTTCGCCTCCATTAATCTTGGAAACAGGTTTACTTTCTAAGTCCTTTCGTAAAGAATGCCATAAACATAGTGTACCAATGATTGTTTTTGAAGGAGGTGAATCACTAAGAATAGATGAGCCTAGTATTGAAGAAGGCATCAATGGAATTAAAAGAGTCTTAAACCATTTTAAGATGAGTTCTGCTAAAGTTCCTAAGCAAAAGAATCCGAAACTATATCAAAATCATACATGGATGCGTGCTGCAGCTTCAGGCATTTTTGTTACAAATAAAAAAACGGGAGATTACATAGAGAAAGGAGACATTATGGGGTATATTACTGACCCATACACCACCAAAAAGCATAAAATTACTGCAAGACACAATGGTTTCATATTTGGACATGACAATAAACCGGTGGTTAATATTGGAAAGGCCTTATTTCATGTTTGTTATTAACTTAATTTAGTAGTTGTATTGTTATTATTTAACTGCTCACTGAAACTTCGTAGTTTAAAGTTGAATAATTGATTGACAATAATGACATGTGCGACTTTGTATTCAGCCTTCAAAAAGTTCTCGATACAATTTTTCTTTTACAATCACCTTCTCCGTCTTCAATACCTCATCCCCATCAATTACCTTCGTAGTCCCTTAAACAAAACGGGGTTTGAATCCACTCAGCAGAGCTAAATCCTCACCCCTCCGATTTAGAGAAAATTAAACGCTTACTTGTTATTAGATCTAAGTCTTTTCTACCATTTTTTGAATAAAATTGGAAAACTATTCTAAAGTCTCAAAATCAACGACGAAAAAATCTATTCTTCTAATTATTCGCTTCAAAGACAACGAATTTACAACCTTTTATTTGTTGCAGCTGTATGACTTGTTCGAGTTGTTGGAGACTAAACTCAGTCATAGCTTTTGGATGTCCAATGATAACAGTATGGCTATACCCCTTGTTTTGATTTAAATTACAAATTTGATTCACTTTAGTAATGAAGTAACCATCACAAGAAGCTGATAATAATTTCCCCTTGGTTAACATTTCTTTTCTCATACCCACAGAAGGAACAGGAAATCCGTCTCCAATTGGCTTATGTTTTTTTGGAAAGAGTCGACCAAGCAGAAATAACTTCCAAAAGAATATCACAGAATACTGATATGACGAAATAGGAAATTCCGTAAATGGTCCGTTCTCATCTTCTATGCATAAATCACTCGAAAATTGCCAATGGTCTTTTTCAGGACAATTTTCAAAATCATAATAATATGGGCTAGTGATATTTTTTCCATATCTAAAAACGGTTGAATCAATAGTCAGTCCTGCTTTTTTAAATACATCTACCATTTTTGAAAATGGTTGTAAACACCAACCTCCTGCCCTATACTTTGTAACTGGTTTTTTAGTAAAATCTTTCAAAATAGCTTGATATTCTAGTACAATTCGTTGAATATCTACTTCATTAAAATCGGCTAGTTTGTAGCGATCAACATTAATAACCCATTTATCGCCATCATGGTAGCTATCTTCCCAATGCGGATGGATATGTAACTGACAATCATGGCCTTCCGCAACCAATGATTTTATTTGTTGTTTAACGGCTAAATAATCAGTTTTAACGGCTAAAATATGTTGATGCGCTGATAATTGCTTTAGATAACCCACATCAACAAAAAAAGTCATTTTAGCACCAGTTCTTTTGGCAATATACCTCAATTTATTTGTTGGCTCTAGAATACATTTTTCTGCTGATCCAGATTGACTTCCAAAAAAAAGTTCGTAATCGTATGTTAAATAGATCTTCAAATTGCCTACTTATCGGCATTCATTTCTTCAAACTTTCTGACCAAGTCTTCCATTGAAAGCGCTACATTTTTATATCGCTCTTTCGCATTATCTGCATATTCAGAATTTGGATACAAAGTTAAAAACTCATCATAATAAGTTTTAGCTAATGTTGTATCTCGTAAATCAAAATCAACATGACTTGCTCTGGTAAAGTAAACCGTTTCAATTCTATCATAATTCGGATACTTTTCAATAATATCTGTTAGCACGGCAACTGATCTCTCCGGATTACCCATATTTAAATAAAAATCTGACACTTGGAAGAGGTAATTTGGCGCCTTTGTGCTTTCAGGAAAATACTTAGCATAGTCTTGAAACACAACAATCGCTTTTTTCAAATCTTTCTTTTCAGGAACGCCTTTCGCCAAAACACTATCAAGTGACTTTACATCCTGCATAAAAGACAAACTATCAAAATCACCATTATCAATTTTTTCAGAGGTTTCAGAATCAACATTGCAACTGACCATGAATAATAAAAATGCACTAATTCCTATTCCTATATTTTTCATACTATTTTCTTTTTTTATTAATTGGAAATTTCATTCTATATGATACATCAATTTCTCCTTTTGAGATATTCATCAATTTCTTTTTGAGCATCTTTTTCTTTAAAGGTGATAAATAATCGGTAAACAGCACCCCTTCAATATGATCATATTCATGCTGTATGATACGAGCGGCATACCCTTCATATTCCTCCTCAAAAAAATTCCAATTCTCGTCGTAATAACTAATTTTAATTTTTGGTTTTCTTAAAACGTCTTCACGAATTTTTGGAATACTCAAACAACCTTCAGCAAAAGCCCACTCCTCACCTTCCTCTTCCTCGATTATAGGATTAATAAATACTTTTTTGAATCCATCTAACCCCTCAGCTAAAGGATCAGGCTCCTCTCCTTCTTCCACCTCTGCAAATGGTGAAGCATCAACAATAAAAATTCTTACACTTCTATTAATTTGAGGTGCAGCCAATCCTACTCCACTAGCAGCGTACATAGTCTCAAACATATTATCGATTAACGCTTTAAGGCCGTCATAGTTTTCGTCAATTTCTTGAGCTTCCCTCTTTAATAATGGGTCACCATAGGCCACTATTGGTAATATCATTCAAATTATTTTCTACAAAATTAACTGATTTCTTATTAAATCATACAAACTTTTATTCTAAAAGTGCTTTTGAATTGAGTAAAGTGACTTTTAGCGCAAAAAAAAATAAAGAAATACATACTTTTGTAACATGTTAAGCACATTTAAATCAAACTGGAAGTTTTTCTTTTTGGCCTCAATCACCCTTGGTCTTGCTCCTTTTTCTCCACCACATATTTGGGTTAAATTAAAGTGGATAACTGATGGAGGTGCTATTTATGGTGATTCTCCCATGCAAGTATTGGACTGGTTTGACTTAGTTATGCATGGAGCACCGTGGCTCCTTCTCATTCTATCTTCAACACTAATTATTATCGACTTTATTAAAACAAAGGTTTAATAAAAATTGTATTGATGTTAGTAAGTGGAGATGGATAATATAAATGAATCGTTTTTTTTCCGTATTTAACTAAATGGTCAAAGTACCAGCCCTTATCAATTATTTTTTCTGCGGATACATTAATTTCAAGACTACAAACTTCGTTTTTAATTAAACTAAATGCATTTGGACGAAAGCAGATATACTTCTTTTTGAAAAAAATTGTATTAACCACTCCAAAAAAACCAGCTTGCTTTTTATTTACAGGGTAATTGTAAAAATTAACTGGATGATCAATTCGCACAATTTTTCCGTGATCTAAAAATAGTACCTTTTCACCCCAACGCATGGTTTCCTCGCCATTATGTGACACCATTAATAGGGTTATTTTGTGCTTTTTTAAATATTCATCAATATGATTTTCAATTTTTTGACGTAAAAAATAATCAAGTTGATTAAATGGTTCATCTAGCAATAAAACCTCTGGTTCATCAGCTAAAGCACGGGCAATGGCTAAACGCTGCTTTTGTCCCCCTGATAAGTTGGATGCTAATTGTGTCCTGTTTTTTTCTAGACCAGTTATTTTTAAAAGTGTTTCGACTCTGTATTCAATATAATCGTTATTAAACTGCAATAATTTAAGCCTTACATTTTCCTCAACCGTATGGAAAGTATCCAACTCAAAATCTTGATTGACTAATTTAATTTTCTCATGGCCAGGAACTAGCCGCTCTTCTGGTCCTTTAATTTTTTCTGAATCTAGCGAAATACTTCCTTTATCAATTTGTATATATCCAGCTATGGCTTTTAAAAGGGTAGTTTTTCCACATCCACTTTCACCTACAACAACATATCGATCTCCCTTTTTTATATTGAAAGTTACTGACTTTAGTATTTTGGAGCTCCCGTATCCGGCGTATATCTTATTAACGGAGAGCATTAAAATCCACTAACTATTATTGTACAAGACTTATTAAATGGAGCAGGATTGCGACGATCAGGATGTTGAATATTGAGGATCATGTGTTTCCCGTCGGGAGTGAATACCACACCTGTAGTTTCACTATTTCTTGGAGAAATTGCAAATCTTTTTAGATCATTTACAGTTGGATTTTCGATTGAAAGGTCCAAAAAATAAAGTTCGTTTTGATAGTGTTTCGGATTTTCTCCAGACCTCCCTCTATTCAGTCCAATTAAGTCCTCACTTAATACTAAATACGACTTTCCTCGAATTGTGACAACGGTATTACAATCTGGATTTGAAAACACGCCCACACTATCCATCATTACTCCACCTTCAATATAAGATCGCATTGAATTATCCTTTGGGTCAAATACTAAAATACGACCATATGGATCATCAAAGTCTTCCCCATAGTTTCCCTTGCGAAGCATAGTTTTCGCGTAACTTGAAAATTGACCGCCTTTTTGATGGGATTGTGTTAAGTTGTAATCATCCTGACCTGTTTCTGAGATGTATAACTTTCCATTATGCTCTACAATCCATTCATGTCTCACATACATAGTGGCGCCTGCCTTTAAAGCCACGTTACGAATATCTAACCAAGCAGCAGTGTCGTTAGGCATTTCAAGCCAAGTCCCCATTTCTCCAGTTTCAGATTCTTGAAAAGCAAACAACTTTCCGCTTTCATACTCATATGGCACATTTGGTACAAACTTAAAAAAAACAGCAGGATTCATATCATCTGTTAAATAGACAGCTTTGCCATCTACAGAGCAATGAACATCTTCATGCACAAACTTGCCCATTTGATAATGCTTTTTTATTGCTTTTCTTGTCTTTGGATCAACCTCAACAACAAAGCCCATATTTTGATATGCCGGACGACCATTCACCCATGAGGTATCTCGTAAACCTGTGCCGTTCATGTATAAATATTCTGTATTATGACTCCAGGATTCTTCACATGTCAAAATAGTACCATATGGAGTAATACTTCCACCACAATTCCTATTTGTATATCCAACCTCTGAAAAATCAATATGCTCATAATTTGATACAACTTGCCAATTAGAATCTATCAACTCTATTTGAAACATTGTAGCTCCTCCTCCATCTCCTAATCCAATATCTTTAGATTTTGTTTCATGACTGATATAAACCCAACCTTTAGTTGAAGGTGATAATGAATCTGGAATAAATACAGTTAAATCATGATTCCCTTTAGCTGGAAATCCTTTCTGATCTTCTCTGACAACTTCATCACCCTCTGAGAATAACACCTGATAAGTAAAACCAGTAGGTAACAGTAAAGTCTCGGTTTTAAAATCAGAACTAATGTCAGTAAAAAGTGGAGTAGTATCAATTAACACTTCTTCAACAATCATTGAACCTGTTTCTTGAGAAGGTAAAGTGTTTCCTGTTTTACTTTGACAAGATAAAATGATTAGACTTAATGTTAGGATTAATGTGAAATTCATGCTTTTAGTTTACCTGACAAATTTAAAGGATTATTACTTAAATAATCACTTTATAAAATCTATTTTATAAACTAAACTGATCTTTGAATTTTATAGCTTGACGGCGTGAAATATCTATTTTTGTTCCGCAGTCCATTTCTATTTGTAAACTGCCATTAAACCAAGTTTCTATATTTTCGATTCTATCTAGGTTAACTAGGTACTTCCGATTTGCTCTAAAAAACAAACTAGGGTCTATGCGCTCACTGAGGCTATTTAATGATCGCAGAATAAGCGGATGGAATTTTTTAAAAAATACTTTTACATAATTCCCATCAGATTCGAAAAAACGAATATCCTCAATATTAACAAACCAGACTTTATCACCGTCTTTTATTAAAATCTTATCTCCTTTATTTAGTAATTTAGAGTCAATTACTGCTTCTGGTATTTTATGCTCCTCCTCAATTCTACTAATTACCTCTGACAATCGTTCTTCATCAATGGGTTTTAATAAATAATCATACGCATTTAGTTCGAAAGCCTTTATTGCAAATTCATCATATGCTGTTACAAATACTGTTCTCGGTGCACTGGGGAGTCTTTCAATCAATTCTAAGCCTGTTTCTCCAGGCATTTGAATATCTATAAACAATAGATCTGGTTCGTGTTCTAAAATACCTATTTCTGCTTCTTTGGCATTTTTATATTCTCCAACTACCTCTATATTTCCATAGGCACTCAATGAAGATTTAAATTCTTCTCTTGCTAAACGTTCATCATCAACTATTATAGTTTTA
>JBGCFR010000069.1:0-16632 GCA_045107045.1 Crocinitomicaceae bacterium | reverse complement strand
TAATTGCTTTAATGTTGCCTTAATTAAAACTTGTTCTTCTGGTTGGGCAACGGCCACAATAGTTTGGTAGGAATGATTTGAATCAAAAACAGATTCAACATCAGCCATAGTTTGCCCGTAAATGTCTTGTCCAATTTTTTTAGGATTATTACAGGCCCAAATAAATTTAACACCATGTTTTTGAAGTAATAGTGCAATGTTTTTTCCTTTTTTTCCACCACCCCAAAGCACCAGTAGTTCTTCTTGTTTGTAGTCCGTTTTTAGAAAGTAATCCGTTTTTAATGCTTCAAAGGCATTGAAAGCATAGTTGGGGTCATTACGTGAAGTCCGTTCTTGATAATCTCTCCAAATGTGTACCACTTCTTGAACGGCTACTATCGGTATTTTATGGGTGTAAAAACGTAGCGTTAAATCATAATCTTCAGGATAGGTATTTGGTGTAAACCCACCAACACTTTCAAATAAATTGCGTTCAATCATCCAAGCAGGAGAGGGGATAACACATTCTCTGTAAATCTCTAGATAATGGCTGTGTTTTTCCATTAAACCGTTCATCCAGTTTTCGTATTTAATATAACCTTCTCTCAAATTATCACCAATATATTTTATTTTGCCAGTCACAACACTTGACGGCAAATGATATAATTTTTCTAGAAATAATTCGAGTTTTTTGGGAGGCATAATGTCATCAGCATCCATTCTGGTGATGAATTGGCCTGAGGTATGCAAATACGCTTGCTGTAAAGCATCAATTATCCCTTTTCCTTTTGCATTTAAAATTGTAATTCGCTTGTCTTTATTAGAATATTCTTGCATGACAGCTTCACTGGCATCCGTCGAATGGTCATTCACAACTACTAATTCCCAATCAGAGATTGTTTGGCCAATAATTGAATCAATGCATTCATTTAGAAATGGCATGGCATTGCGCATGGGCATTACAATAGATATCATACCTAAAAATTAAATTGCATGTCCCTCATGTTTAAAGTGGTGATTCCAAATTTTAAACGGAGGTTAGGTTGTTGGACATTAGAATCAGAGTAAACAAGATAGAGTGCAGGTCGAATAATTGTTCTAAACAATTTAAAGTTACGTTCAATGCCAATATATGCTTCTTGATAAAACAGGTTGTTGACTTCAGGCAAAAATAAAAAGCCAGCACCAACAAGTGATCTGATTCTAGTCTTTTTCATGAAAGGTATTTTATTAATAATAGCACCATTAAACCTATGAATTGCATGAAATTCGGCATATAGGTTTTCAGTAACATACTGTTGCTGCAAATTTTGAAACTGACCAGTTGGGCTGTTCATTAAAAATCTGAAGAGTGTTGAAGTGTCAGAGCGAACGAAGAACTTCTTATCAATTAATTCAATACTTTTCTTATTGACAAATTGACCAGTAGTAAAGTAATAATTTGTTTTACCAATAGTGCCAATTGACAATTCTTGTGTAATATAAAGTGATAAATAATCAAAGTCAACTGAGCTGCCAAATAAGCCTTTGATTCCTTTTTCATGCCGAAATGTAAATGTAGGCCAGGCACTGCCAAGTACTACTTTTCTATACGGTTCTGACACATATTTTTGAAAAGGTGTAAAGCTGAGGGAAACTATACTTCTAGTTGATATGTATGGTTCAAATTGGTATGGTTCTCCTTTATCAACTACTGAATCAATGGCTGGAATATTTAAGTATTTTAAATCACCCAATGGATAACGGTTCTGGGCATTGAATTCTGTAAACAAACTAAGGCCGTTGATAAGTTCTATCCTATGATTGACTCTATAGTTATCGACGTTAAAATAATTGCTTAGTTTTAATTGGTCGAAATATTGAGCCGCCCAATTGAGTGATCCTAATCCATGTGAATACCTTGCAAAATAGGTGGCCAATTTTTTAGGGTTATAGAGATGATATACTCCCATATTTCCTCTAAGATCTCCATTCAATAAACCAATTGATGAATTCACCCAGGTTTGTAACCATTGTTCGTTGTCGAATTTCTTAAAAAACTGGGCATAGGGACCAACACGGGGAGCTGCAATTCCAACTGGTTCAATGAAATCAATTAAAGAAGTGAAATACCATTGTGTTTTCTTTTCACGATTTCTATGGTCAATTCCTAAGGCTACTACTTTCAATAAAGTAATTTTATTAAAATCAGCATCTACCGAATCAAGGTAGGCCTCTGAAGTATAGATCGCTGTTAAACTATCTTGTACAAACTTTTTGCGTTGCTCCTCTTTTGTTAATGGAGCAGGTCTTAATTTTTCCCAATAAGTACTATCTCTTTCTTCAGCTTCTTTTGTAGTAACAGCAACTTCAGCACCAAAGAACTTTTTTGGAAAATCCGGATTTAATACAAAATCCGAATAAACAATTTCTGTGACTCCATATACAGTTTCTTTAAAATATTTGGTTTTGTATTCGAACCGTTGTTTGGTTACTAACCATACTGAGTCAAATTGATTGTACTCTTGTTCTATTCTAAATTCATCATATAATTTTAGATTCCCTTTACTTATAGTAAGGTCGACTTTTGTTAATACCCAGGCATGTTTTTTAACGTAAAGAAAACCATTCATACTGCTCGATCCTACACTGCGAGATGATACTTTTACTTTGTATATGGTGTCTTGCCCTTCCGTTATAATTTCTGTTAAACGGTACTTATAGGATAATATCCCTGACGCATGTAAGGGTGAGACTATCGGAGTTTCATGAAGAAATTCTTGACTAATTAGCCCACTGTAAAAGTCAAACCTTACTTTTGGATAAACAGGTGCCCTGCTGAGATATAATTGTTGCGCTTTTCCAATTTTATCTTGCGCAGTAACTTCTTCTTTAATTTTTTTTGGATATTGAAAATTAACAGTGATTTGGCGTTCCATCAAATTGAGCCTTTTTCCTTTTTCTATTTTGGCCTTAGTTTTTTTCTTTTCTTCATCAAAAACATCCTTAGGTCTATTGCCATCTTCCAATTCTTCTTCTTCCTTGTCCTTCTCCTTAATTTTAACATCAAATGTCTCTCTTTCTTTCACATACATTTGGCAGGTAAATCCTTTAAAAGGATCTAGCAAATTGTTTTTATTAGCTATTACGTTTTTTATTATTTCGTAGCCAACATTCGATTTTTTCGTTTTTACTTCAACCTCTGTTAGTTCTGTATTTGATTCTGATAAATAAATGTTTTGAACCACATTTTGATTCTGATTAATCACTACTTTAACCGTTTTGGAATCAAAGCCAATGCTAGAATAAATAACTTCGTATTGATTAGCCTCAATAAAGAATTCGTAGAAGCCTTCAATATTTGTTCTGGCACCTAGATTGGGAAAATTCTTAACATTTATTTGAGCAAATGGTATTGGGTCATTGGCTTCGTCAAATACAAAACCGCTTAGTGTCTGACTATAGATAAAATTTGCTAAAAAACAAGCTAGAAAAAGAAGAAGCGATTTCATATTAAGTAAGACAATCTTTGACTAAAAAAGTTACATTCTATAATGTTAAAAAATAGATAAGTAACAGTTTGTTTAAAATGTGCCGCGAAAGTACACTCAAAATTGTAATTTTCGGCAATATTCACTACCTTTGTAGGCTTTAAATAAAAATATGCTTTTGTATTGGTCAAAATTAGTTCAAAAAAAGCATCAAACAATATAGAAATACATGAAATTATCCGCATTTGATTTTGAATTACCTGATGATTTAATAGCTGAACATCCTGTTGAGAATAGAGACGAGTCTAGATTGATGGTCTTAAATAGAGAAAAACAGACTATTGAACACAAAGTATTTAAGGATGTTTTAGATTATTTTGATGATGGTGATGTCATGATTATGAATAATACAAAAGTTTTTCCTGCAAGAATGTACGGTAATAAGGAAAAAACTGGTGCTAGAATAGAAGTTTTCTTATTGAGAGAATTAAATAGAGAGAGTTTGTTGTGGGATGTATTGGTTGATCCAGCCAGAAAAATTAGAATCGGAAATAAATTATATTTTACTGAAGATGACTCTTTGGTAGCTGAAGTAATTGATAATACAACTTCTCGTGGCCGAACAATTAGATTTTTATTTGATGGTTCTTATGAAGAGTTTAAGGAAAAAATTACTGAATTAGGTGAAACGCCAATTCCACCATATATTAAAGGATTGAGAGATGTTGTACCTCAGGATGAAGAACGATATCAAACAATATATGCAAAAGAAGAGGGAGCAGTAGCTGCTCCAACAGCAGGTTTGCATTTTTCGCGTGAGTTATTAAAAAGACTAGAAATAAAAGGTGTGCAAACCGCTGATATTACCTTGCATATTGGTTTAGGTACATTTAGAAATGTTGAAGTTGAAGATTTAACTAAGCATAAAATGGATTCTGAACAATGTGAAGTTTTACAAGATGCTTGCGACATTGTTAATAACGCAAAAAAACGTAAACAACGTGTTTGTGCTGTCGGAACTACGGCCATGCGTGCTATTGAATCGTCAGTTAGTACTGATGGTACATTGAATCCTTATAATGGCTGGACAAATAAATTTATTTTCCCTCCATACGACTTTAGTATTGCAAATAGTCTAATTACTAATTTTCATACGCCACAATCTACTTTATTGATGATGGTAGCTGCATTTGCGGATTACGATTTTGTGAAAAAAGCTTATGCTGAAGCGGTAAAAGAGAAATATAGATTCTTCTCTTATGGTGATGCTATGTTGATTATCTAATTTTGGTAATAGCCTAGACCAATTTATTTATTAATTTTAAGCTGCAAATCTTTTTTGGTTTGCAGTTTTTTTATGACGGAAACTATAATTATTACTGCTGGTGGCAAGGGGCTAAGAATGGGAACGGATATCCCTAAACAATTCTTGCCAATTAACGGTAAACCTATTTTACTGCATACTATTGCTCAATTCTACGAATACAACCCAGCAATTGAAATTATTTTAGTGTTACCAGAATCACATATACCATATTGGGAATTGCTGATTAAAGAGTACCAATTTATTATTCCTCATCAGCTCGTTGTTGGCGGAGAAACACGTTATCATTCAATTAAGAATGGGCTAGATTCAGCCAGAGGTGAGCTTATTGGAGTGCATGATGGCGTGAGACCATTTGTTTCTTTAAAAGTTATTTCTAATGTTTTCGAAAAGGCAAAGGAGAAGGGTTCTGCTATTCCAGTTTTGCCAATTAAAGAGTCCATTAGGCAATTGGATAATGAGAAGTCCCTTTCTGTAGACAGAGGGCTGTATAAAACTGTGCAAACACCACAATGCTTTAAAAGTTCAATTTTAAAAGAGGCATATCTAGGTGACTATCAACCCAACTTTACAGATGATGCATCTGTTGTTGAGTCCGCTGGATATCAAATTTCATTAGTAGATGGAAATGAGGAAAACATTAAAATTACCACACCATTTGATTTAGAATTGGCGAAATTATTATTTAATACATAAAAAAGGGAACCATCTCTGATCCCCCTTGTCACCATATTTAAAGGTTTAATTATTTTAAAATCAATTTTTCAAAATTTCTTCCGTTCTCAGTCTCAATTTTTATTTGATACATTCCTTTACTGAGAACAGTTAAGTCCAAGGCTACAAAGCTGTCAGACTCTAATGATGAATATACTAATTTTCCAGATAAGTCATAAATTGAAATGGCATTGATTCGTGCAAATGACCTTAAGCTAATTAGGCCTGATGATGGGTTTGGAAATACAGCTATTTGGTTAGCCTGATTATAGTTATTTAAGCCTAATCCAATAATGTTGGTATTTTTAGTTGTATTTGTGATTATGGCTGGATTTAAATCAAAAAAGATATGTGCTGTATTTTCAATTGGTTGATTGACCGGAATGGTTGCACTTTCTTTAATCTTGAAAGCAACATAGCCTTTACTCAATGGTTCGTTAGTTGTGCTGTCTGGCAACCAAATTTGTGGAAAAGTAAATACTATTTTACCATTTGCATCCAATGAATAAAACATATTGTGAGATTTACTGATAATTTCTAAAGAGTTCCAATCTAAATATTGACTTAATTGATCTTCAATAAACACGTCTTGAGCGGGGGCAGTTCCTGTATTTTGGAAGTTTATGGTGTAATATAGTTCTTCTTGAATGGCAGGATTAATGAATTCTGGAAGATTGACCAATTTATTATTCGGGTCGTAACTCGCACCAATATACGTTGTGTAATTCAACATATTATTTGTGCTATCACAATCTAAATTTGGACCTGAAATAATAGCTTGATAGGTATGAAAAGTGCTATCCGGAATTCCTGCATCAACATTAAAACCAATTAGTAGTGAATCGAAATTTGATATTGTTTGAGACCATGATAGTGTGTCACCACTAAGTGTGTAGTTACTGACTGAAAAACTGCTGGTATCTAACGAACTTCCACTTGGAATAATAATACTGATTGTATATACTGAGCCAGGGAAGGTGTAATTCGAATTGCCAAATGTAAGGGCGATTGTATTCATCCAATTTTGATAGTATGGTCCGGCTCCAAATAAATTTATCCAAGTATTATCGCAGGGTAGTGGAATATTACAATCTATTGCTATGTCAGTACTAATTGAACAATCTAAGGTTGTAACTGTGATTGGTGACATAGCTGCGTAACCATTATTTGCTAACCAATAACTAGGAATATACACCTCAGCAGTGTCAGTGTTTGGATGATAGTTGTGATAGGTATAATTTCCTAAGGAATCTGTGAATGTTATCCCCCAATTGGCGCTATTGTTAGCATCAATCTGAACTAGTGCGTTAGGAATTGCGCTTTCATTTGGGTCAAGCATTCCATTGTTATTTACATCACAAAATATTTGACCACTCACACAAATCGAGTCAGTTGCAGCAGCGTTACATATTAAGGGAATATTGAAGTTAGTACTGCAATCGAAAATGGAGTCACTGCCGTTATAGCTCGGGAAATCAAAATTATAATTATTTGTTTGTGCAATATAACCGTTGGCAGCAAGCCAAGATTGATCTAAATACATGGAAAAGTTAGCAGTATCATAAATTGTGAAGGGAAAATTGTAGTAGCCAAAATTGTCTGTTGAATCATTACTATTAACGGATCCGTTAAAGTGGATATAACCATATAAATTAAGAGGCGCATTTGGAATAATAGCTTCATTTCCATCTTTTATTCCATTTCCGTTATCATCACAAAATACATAGCCATTTATACAAGCCTGATTCTGAATACAGTTGAAAGTGTTCGTAATTGATTGAAGATTTCCTCCGCTTGGAATGGTAAATGAATTGGTAGGATTACTAGATAGCCATGTTAGGTCTATGCTGTCTTGGGCACTCTGCAAAATTCCAAGTGAATAGTTTCCAGCAGGCATAGAGTTAGGCCAGTAAACTAATTGGCCATAGGCATCACATGAATCTGCAAAAATTGTATCAGTAGCATTGTAAAGATAAAAAGATGAGTGGTGAAAGTAATAATAGTATGCAAAGCCAGGCCAATTTGAAACGTTTGAGATTGAGCCGTCCTGATTTCCATCACCGTCACAGTCTACTATGTTTGAAATTGAAATTGCATAATCTGGACATTGAGTTGAGTAATTAATTGAATAACCGTGCTGATTTGTATGTTGTAATGATATTTTAGTAACTGATAGATTGACATTGTAATAGTTACTAGTCCCATAAATATGTGTTAATGCAGGGGTCCAATTGATGGATTGATTGGCCGCTGTTGCAGTTCCAGTATGGGTTGTTGAGGTATTGTCTCCCCAGTTAATAACAAGAGAATACTGTTCATTTAATAAGTTAACTCCTGAAAAATAAGCTAGCAGGTCTGTATTTGAAATTGTGTCGTACCCAATTGGACTTAAAGAGACCGATAATGTGTCACATACAAAGTTGTTGTTACTAGCAGGCATCATAAATAAATTAGTCACACTGTTAAAACTAGCATCAGTTAATGGAATATTGACAATATGGTTACTGTCACAATTATAATCTGTCACTAAAAATGGACCACTAAAAACAAGGCCGTTATTTGTTAGCCATGGCCCCCACATATCTACTTGAACACTATCAGGTCCGCCAGGATGGACACCTGAAAAAGAATAACTTCCACTTGAATTCGTTCCGCTTGTATAACCAAATCCATCAATATTTATTAAGACAGAGGTTGAAGGATAAACAGTCTCACCTGTGTCAAAAATACCATTATGGTTCGCATCTAAAAATATTGTTCCTGAAAAACAAATTGAATCTGAGTTGGTTAAAGGTGTACATGTAATTGGAATATCAAATGAAGAACCATTACAGGCAGAGTCTAAGAAGGTAGAATCAATACTGTAGCCATAGGCGGCTGAATAGTAATTATTAGAACTTATCCAATTAGTAGGTAAATTAATATAGGTGCTTGTGTAGGGGTTCCATTGGTTACCCAGATGTAAATTGTAGACTCCATTGGAATCTGTAGTAGCAGACTCTAATGGCATATTTATGATGGGGTTTTCCGTCAAAGTGTCATAGACTCCGTTATTGTTATCATCACAAAAAACCGTTCCTTTTACGCAAGACTGATATTGACATGTGAATACAAGATCTATAATTGGAGGAGTGCCATTTGTAGGGAATGTAATTGTGGATGGCGACACTGATAGTAAAGGGACAATATTCCAGCCATAATCAAATCCTGTGCTATAGGTTCCTGTAAGTGTATCAGGAAAGTAATATGTAGAATCTGTCCCACCGTATATCGAGTGTATTGTATCAGTTAAATTATAAACGTATGGAAGAATATAGACTGACGAATCATCTAATATTCCATCTCCATTGCAATCTATATTACTGTTGAAATACGTTTTTTCACAAATATTACTATTGTAGACCATGTCTCTCACTATACTGTCAGACGAACTATTTTCGACTAAAAGTATTTGAAGAGTGTCAAGACCTACGAAACTTATAGTATTTGAAATTACTGGAGTCCAAATTATCGCAGAGTTAGCTGTTGTCGAAGTTCCCGTATGTGTTGTCGTTGAATTGTCTCCCCAAGTTATTGATGCAGTATAGTTCTTATTTAATAAATTGACACCATTAATTCTAAAGTTCATACTTGCAGTGCTATTCGCAGCAAAACCATTGGGCGCAATATCAATAGTTATTGAGTCACACATGGTGGAAGAATTGTTTAAGTATTGAACAGGTAAAGAATATAGGGTAGTTGTTTGAGAATAACCTAAACTAGAGATTAACAAAAAGAAAATAAATAGGGTTTTCATGAGACAGGTTAAAGGGTGTTACTTTAAAGACTATTCTAAACATGAAATAGTTGCCTGAAAAATGAAAACACCACAAAAAAACCTCTAAAAACTAATGTTTTAGAGGTTTTCAATATTGATTTAATTTTCGAATCAATAATAAATCAATCGTCTTACTTGAGCAATGTATTTTGCTAAACGGATCACTTGCTTAGTATATCCAAATTCATTATCGTACCAAGTATACAATACAACATTCTTTTTGTCTTCTGAAATAATAGTTGCTGGTGCATCATAAACCGCACAGCATGTATTACCAATTATATCATTTGATACCAATTCAGGATCAACTGAATAATAAATTTGATTGACTAAGCTCCCATCTAAAGCGGCTCCTTTAATGGCAGCATTTATATCTTCAACAGTCGTTGCTTTATTTAAAGTTAGGTTAAGAATAGCTAATGAACCATTTGGTGTTGGTACTCTTACCGCATTTGCTGTTAATTTGTCTTTTAAATCTGGAATTACTTTTGTCACAGCTTTACCTGCACCAGTTGAAGTAATGACCATGTTAATAGCAGCTGAACGACCTCTTCTAGGTTTCTTGTGAAAATTGTCAAGTAAGTTTTGATCATTTGTATAGGCATGTACTGTCTCTAAATGCCCTTTTTCAACACCATATTTATCGTTTACTACTTTTAGTATAGGAGAAATAGCGTTAGTTGTGCAAGAAGCAGCAGAGAAAATATTCTCACTTTCTAAATCTAAATCACTGTGATTAATGCCATAAACTACATTTGGGATTTCCTTACCTGGTGCAGTTAATAAAACTTTGTCAACTCCTTTAGCTTTTGCATGTCTGCCCAATGCTTCACGGTCAGTAAATACACCTGTATTATCAATCACTAAAGCATTATTGATCCCAAAGTTGGTGTAGTCAATGTCTTCAGGATTATTTGCTTGAATCATTGACACAGTTTGCCCATTAATGATTAATGCTTTATTGGCCAAGTCTTCAATTACTGTACCTTTAAAGTCTCCATGTATGGAATCGTTTCTTAATAGAGCAGCACGTTTGATAATTTGGTCATCAGCATTGTTTCTAGTCACTATGGCTTTCAGTCTTAATTGCTGACCTTTTCCTGCTTGCTTAATCAATTCTCTAGCGGCTAATCTTCCAATTCTACCAAAGCCATAAAGTACAACATCACGTGGTTCAATATTATGATCAGTATTATCGATCATTCCACTTAACTTGTTTTTTAGGAAATCAGATTTTGAACTAAAATTGTCACCTTCTTGAATCCATTCGTACGCTAATTTACCAATATCAATTTTAGCTGGTGAGATAGGCAATTCAAAAATTTCCTTTGCCAAAGCCGCAGTAGTAGAAATATAAATTTTCTTACCTACAACTTTTTCAGAATAATCATGAAGATTGATGATTTCAGATAATGTGATATTGGTGAGGTGATTTCTGAAAAGCACTAACTCAATTCCTTTATCATACATTAGTTCTCCAACATAACGTGATAATTGTACTGCTGCACGTTCGTGACTTAAATAATTTTGTAGTTCCGTTTCGTAACCTACTTCTGTTGCCATTTCTATTTTTATTTAAATGATTTCAAAAAAAAGAGCCGCCAGATACTGGCAGCCCATTAATTATTAGCCTAAATAGGCTTTTAGTAATTTGTTTCGCGAAGTATGTCGGAGTCGACGAATAGCCTTCTCTTTTATTTGACGTACTCGCTCACGTGTTAAATTAAATTTAGATCCTATCTCTTCCAAAGTTAAACCGTGGTTCATTCCAATTCCAAAGAATAGTCGAATAATTTCACGTTCCTTATCAGTTAGTGTCGATAATGATCTTTCTATTTCTTTTTGTAGTGATTCTGCCAATAGTAATCTATCTGCATCTGGTGAATCATCATTGGCCATCACATCCATTAATGTACCGCCGTCTTCACTTGAAGATAAAGGCGCATCCATTGATACATGACGTCCAGCTACTTTCATGCTTTCTTTAATTTTGTCTTCAGGTACTTCCAACACTTCAGCTAATTCTTCAGCTGATGGTGGTCTTTCGTACTCTTGTTCTAATTTAGAAAAAGCTTTGTTGATTTTGTTTAATGACCCTACCTGATTTAATGGTAAACGGACAATTCTTGCTTGTTCAGCTAAAGCTTGCAAAATCGATTGACGGATCCACCATACGGCATAGGAAATAAATTTAAATCCTCTTGTTTCGTCAAATTTCTGGGCTGCTTTAATTAAGCCTAAATTGCCTTCGTTTATTAAATCTGGTAAAGTAAGTCCTTGATTCTGGTACTGTTTAGCAACTGAAACAACAAATCGTAAATTAGCTCTGGTTAGTTTTTCAAGTGCCCATTGGTCTCCTTGCTTAATTCTTTTAGCTAATTCAACTTCCATTTCAGCAGTTATCAGTTCTTCTTTACCAATATCCTGTAAGTACTTGTCTAACGATTGACTTTCACGATTGGTAATCGATTTGGTGATTTTTAACTGCCTCATTTTTACTTTATAATTTATTATTAATAAACCGACTGCAAACTTACGCTAATAATGGGTACATGTCAAGTATTTATAGCGTAAATATTACAAATTCCTATTAGTTTAACTGAATAATTGCTAAAATGGTTTCAATTTCACGCCGTTAATCAGTTTTTATAAACATAAGATTTTTAATTATGTGTTAAACACACAATTTTACAATTCAAGTTAAATGCCATTAACGTAATCTTGAAGGTATTGATATCTAGGGGTCAAATGCCCTTGAAGATTAGTTTGACTTGCCCTTGCAATCACCCCATCAGTATCTTCTCCGAATAAATGGGGTAAAATGTTTTTGACAAGTTCATTCCCAAAATCTTCTGAAGCATCTCGTGGCAATTCACATGGTAAATTATCTACAGCCATAACACAAATTACATTGTCTTTTGTATAATCATCCTCTAATTCTGTTTCAGGATTATAACCATATAGTGGCTCAGCAATGGTAGATGGGCGAAGTGTTGAGGCTACTGGGCCATCAATATCACATGAAATATCAGCAACAACTGAGGTCTTAATGGAGTCGTCTTTTAAGTCGTCCCTTGTAAAAATGAATGGAGAACTAGAGTCCCAGTAATGAGAAGCAATATACATGTCAGCAACTTTTAAATATTTTTTAAAGGTGGATATGTGTCCTTCACCAGATTCATAAAAAGCGTATTTATCGAAAATTTCTCCATTTGCTTTTTCGAAATAATCATCTACTTCAAGCTGAGTAAATACTGGCTGATTAAATGTTTTTGTCAAAAATTCAGTTGCACTTACTTCTTTTAGATTCAATTTTTCCATTATTTCTCTAGCACCATGCCCAACTCTTCCAAAACCAGTTAATACTATTTTAGCATTAGTAGGTAATTTAACTTTTTCTAATTCGCCTTCCATTTCAACTCTGTCTTCACATAAGTTTGCCGCTTTTAAATTATAAAGTTGATGTTTTTTTCCAAAAGCTAAAAAGCCATTATAGGCACCTACAATGCCCGCGTATCTTCCAAAACCAATTAATCGTGCTTCATGTTTGTTGGTTAACACTTCGTAATCAATCAGGCGAATTTTTTTGTCCAAAATGGTTTTTAATAAATCGCGATTATAGGGTTGCATTTTAAACGTATGCGAAAAGAATAAGTAGGTTTTATTTGGAATTAAATCTGATTTGTTTACTTCCTTAACACCCATTAAAATATCACAATCAGTAACATCATCAACAACTGCAATACCAGCAGCTTTATATTCAACGTCCTGTATTTTTCTAACTTGACTGCTTTGAACAACCACATCAATATTTGGGTATTGCTCTTTTATAGTTGCACACTGACTTGGTGTTAATGGCACCCTTTTGTCTGGTGGAACTTTGCCTTCTCTAATAATTCCTAACTTCATAAAAGCAGTTGTTTTGAATTGAACAGGCTAAAATAGACGATTTTTTGACAAAACAATCCATTTTTATGGTTTTTTAGCTTGAATTTTAATAGGAAAAATTAAAATTGAATTACTTTTGTTGTAGTTCTTTGGGGCCGACTTGGATTTGACAGCATCTGATTTGGAATGTAAGCATGTCGAGTAACGTACAAACACTCGTTAATCAGAAGTACATACAGAATAATTGACAACAATAATTCTTACGCGTTAGCTGCGTAATTAGGCTCAGCTTAATTACACTTAATTCCACCCGAAGTATAGTAAGGGGAACTAACTGTCCTCAAGCACGCCCGCCTGAAGTGGACTTGATCAAGGGCATTATAATTTTAGGATAGCATCAAAGGAGTCTCGACTTTGATGTAAAATTAAGAGACTTAGGTTAAAGGTAGGGTGTTTGTGTCCAGTCTTTAACTGAAATTAAATCATAAAATAAACATGTAGAAGTCATTTTAACTCTTTGTTTGGACGCGGGTTCGATACCCGCCGGCTCCACAATTTTTGGCGGGTGAGAAGTTTACCCTGAGCTTGTCGAAGGGATACCTGCCGGCTCCACTAATGCAATGCGAAGTCCCGACCGAAGGAAAGGACGAAGCAGTGCTTTTTATATTTAAGATCAATGAAAAAGAGTGTCATAGGTAAAAGTTGTCATTTAATTATCAGGCTATGTCTAATATTTTTTTTCTCTATTTCATGTAGCTTACAAAAAAAAGAAGATCCAATTCTAATTGAGGGCTATTGGAAGGTAATACCAATTGGTATAGAAGGATCGGATAGTGATACTTGGATGCTTTGGAAATTCGGTTCTAATTCGAAAATTTATTCTTTAGCCAGTCAACGTTTAGGTGAGCACATACCAGGTGATACTTTAGAAATTTTAAATTGGAAGCTAAAGAATTCAAATCACGATATTGTAATAAGTGGTCCAAATGCAAAAGATTCGAAAAACGGAGAACTTATTTATGGCGTAACTAAAAATGGAGATGATTTGTTGTTAAAACTGCATGAAGAATTTGAGGAAAACAGTTTTTTTCATAACTTAAAACTTGAAAAGTATAAAGGGCAAATTGATTAACAAGTCTAATTTGTTTTACCCTTTTTGTCAATTTTCTTTTTTAAAGAATAGTCGAGTCTATTTTAAGTAACTTAGAACATGACAATTTTCCAATTTAAAATTCATTTTTAGGATCTAACAAAAAGTTTAGCATTTGATTTTATATATTTGCACTTAGTAATTTAAGAGCTATTAACTCAGTTGGTTTAGAGTGTCACCTTGACAGGGTGGAAGTCACTGGTTCGAATCCAGTATAGCTCACAAATACAATTTAAAAACTAGTGGATTTGCTTTTCGTTAAATTGTTGAATAGGTGATTTAATGTATAATGTTTCAATTAATAAGTGTTATTTGGTATGAAAAATTTGTTTTTTTTAACTTTTTTGTTCTTTTTTAAGATCGGTTTTTCTCAAATAACTGTTTCAGTCACGGCTGGCGAACCAACCTGTTTTGGAGCACAAAACGGATCAATTTTGCTTCAAGTTTCAGGAGGGGTTTTTCCTTATAGTTATTATATTGTTACTGAGCAAAATGATACAATTAATAATAATATGAACACTGCTAATTTCTTGTATGGAGATCAATACTATTATTATTCGGTGACTGACGCTAGTGGATTGACTATAAATGATTCTACTTTTTTAAATCAACCAAGTGCTATCACTATTAATGGTTCCATTGTGCAACCCAATTTACCTCCAGATTTAGGAACAATAGAAGTTACTAATGTCACTAATGTCGTTTATCCCGTTCATTTTTTGTTAACTAGCTCTAATGGAGCAGCTATTCCATCACAAAGTATAAGTACTCCTGCAACTGTTCAATTTCCTAATCTGGATACCGGTTTATATTCGCTTCAAGTAGTTGATGACAATGGTTGTACAGAATTTTTCCCGACTCCTATTGAATTTCAAAGCCCAATTCCACCAATTACTTTTAACTTGCAAGTTAATCAGCCTACTACAGCAAGTCCAGTAGGTAGTATTACAATTCAGAATATTCAGGGCAATATTAGTCCAGAAGCTAGCCTTAAAATCACAGTGATGGATGGTGCCTCTAGTTTATATCCTATAACAGGATTGACTAGTAGTAATTTAGGACCAGAAGTTTATACAGTAACTGTTGCAGATACTATAACAACAATGTCACATACGGATACAGCAGTATTACAATATCAAGATTTGGCAATTGATGACCTTGTAATTGAAGGGATTGAAGTTTCTACAAACGAATTTAGAACCATTACCATATCAGGCCTTGAATTAGAGGACGAAGGTTCAATTTACACATTAGATGGGCGACAAGTAATTAGTTTTTTAGGAGAAAAAAAAACGCTTTCGATTGAGTTAACTACTGGTATTTATGTTGCGGTGATTAGAAGAGGTAAGAAGAGAATGAGCCAGAAGGTGCTTTGCAGATAACTTGTTTTTTATTAATATAATATATTGGGGGATTAGCTCAGTTGGCTAGAGCGCTTGCCTGGCAGGCAAGAGGTCACCGGTTCGAATCCGGTATTCTCCACAAAAATCACCTAACCTAATCTAATGTGCTTGTACTTATTGGGTTCCCATTATATTTCAGTTTTCTTTAAAATCGTGCTGTCAGAGAGCTATTCTCTTCATTAATTAAGGTTTTTTGGTGGTTTTTCAAGCCATATTCTAGGTAATAAATAGCATTCACAAAATAATATCTCTCAATTAAACAGTGTTAAATTGTCAAATGATTCATAATTATTGTCAAATAATTCAGTCATTATATGCTGATATACTTAGGTTTACTCCAGTTCAATAGGGCTTATTATAAAGTCTAAGGAGTAAGCTGAAAATCCAAATAAATAGAGTAAGCAAAACAAAAATATTTATATTATGAAAAAGAAAATTATTTTAATGGGTATGTTCTTTGCATGCCAAATGTGTTTGTCAACATCTTTTGGGCAAACTAATTCTGCAACCATGTTTAAGGGTACAGGTATAATTTTAGGAGGTACAAATACAGGTAGTTACTTTGGAAATGATTTAGAGGCTACAGGAACCTATTGTTTAGCTGGAGGTGCTCAGGTTATTGCTCGGGGGCATTATTCAGCTGCATTGGGGAGTAAATCATATTCAATAGGGAATTACTCATTTGCTCAAGGTTATCGTACTAATGCACTCGGAATGCACTCTCTGGCTTTTGGTCGTGACGTTGAAGCGAGTCAAGATCATTCAATCATATTTGGTGCCGGAATACTCGCAGGTACCGGTCTAGGAAATGATATTGTTAATAATATTGAAAACTCCTTCATGGTTGGTTTTAATAGTAACATCCCTTCATTTTATGTAGGCACTTC
>JBGCFR010000068.1:0-58422 GCA_045107045.1 Crocinitomicaceae bacterium | reverse complement strand
GGAACAAATGGTTTCTATTTAGCTCTATTGAAGTCAGACATATATCATGAAATTAGAACTTCAGAAAAGAATTAATGCAATGTATTTCTATTTAACATAAGATAAACGCCTAGAGTTAAATGAAACAAAAAGAATAGGTTAGTTATGCGTAGGAACCAAGCAAGTGTATAGAAATTTGCTCGTAGAGAAATTTTATACTGTTGCGGACGGTTGACGAGAAACGAATGTTCATAAGCACCTTTGAAAATAGAGAAGTTGCCGAACTAATTTAGCATTTCGACTAAAACTTTCAATGTAGACTACAAGACAAATTATTGGCGTGATTAGCATACCATATCATTCTCAAAATTTTCTCAAAAGGAATTTGCCAAGGAATATTTTCATATAAACGATTCTCAGGAACATGATGAGGAAATCTATTTACCGAAGGCTCGACATAATAGACATTCTAGTTGCTAAAGCGCATGATTTTGTCTTAGTTTCTAATTGAGCCACAATATCCTTTTACATAATACCGGACGATATACTAGCGTATATCTGGTACTATGTAAAATAGCAGAGCTATGCAGATATTGCTATTCCTAGAAAACACCACAATCTGCTTATAATTTATATTATGTTAAATAGAATATTAGACTATATACTCTATCTCACACAACTAAACAAGGATTAAAAATAAATACCAGTCATTAATCCATCCCGATACTCTTAAAGAAAAAATAAGTTAATGTGCCAAGCGGTGTCAGAATAACAAATAATAATAAGCTCAGCTGATGAATTTTTTTGATGGGTAAACCATTTCTGCTTCTAATCCCCAAATGAATAATAAACAGTATAAAACTGACAATAAAACTAATGTATGCCACATTAACTAGTTCAGATTCGCTGAATTGTTTTAAGACATCAAATGGATAAAATACGATATGAATGGCATTTACTAACACAATCAACAACGAAAATACAGTTACTAATATAAGGCCTATCAGGGCAAAGCGGACGTTATTTTCAAGTTTATCAGTCAATTCAATATCTTTTAAGTTAAAAATAAAGCAGCCCCCCTGCTTACTGAGTGGCTGCTTCTTTAATTACACCTATGAAAAAACAAATACAGAAAATTGGTGCAATATTTTATTTTCTTTTTTAGTTGCAGGTTCTACTACAACTATTTTTCTTCTTACTGAAACGAACCGCTTGTCCTGATCCATCTTCATACCACGAAATATTAAAAGAGAAATTATCATTTCGTTTAATCTTACTGATATGATAGTCGTGTGAATAACGCTGACCGTTGTCATTATCAATCACTAATTTCATATTCAAATTCTTAATTTTGTTTTTGTTAACCTTGCAATTGTACGTCACGTCTATTCCAGCGTCTGTTGCCATTTTATTAAATGCTTCCAAATCACTATTTGTAATATTATCAGTAATGGTGAATGTTCGCTTTATTAATTCTGAATTATCATTCATATCATTACTAACAGCCTCCGACACTCTGTTCTCTCTATGTCTCGAAATTTCTTCGGAAATCTCTTCTGAAATTTCTTCAGCCATTTCACTAGCCGTTTCTTCAATTTCAGAAACCATTTCTTTTATTTCTGCAATTAATACCGTGTCTTCCTTAATATCTTGTACCATTACCTTAATATCCTCGAGCACTTTCTCAATAATTTCTTCAACATCTTGGATGGTGTCATCATCTTCCACCACAATAGTACTGTCATCCGGTTCAACAGCTACAAGTGGTTGCTCAATAAATAAGTTATCAGGCAATGTTGCACCCATTGGGGTTCCCATTTCTGCAAACTCACTTTGTTTGTTATCATTACCATTATTTGTAAGTGACTCTGTTGGCTTTAACGCCGTTGTATAAACCAGAACGGCACTTGTTACAATAGTTACAGCTGAAATACTCATAATAAAAAATTTAGATTTTAAAATTGAACTTGTTATAAATTTTGCGGTTAAAATACCAGCTCCACCAATGGCTAAACCAGCTAATAATTTTCTTTTTGTATCCGTATATGAATGCTTAGGGGCTTCCATTCTCGCTTCAGCAAATAAATTATCTAATGTATTGTCTTGCTCTGTTTTCATATGGTAACCTCCCCTCTTTGATGTTTAGACTCAAATTTAAGTATGGCTGTTAATCTTTCACGTCCTCTTTTTAAACGTTGCTTAACAGCTGATTCACTTGCGTTTTGAATCTTAGTAATGTCTTTAATTGTAAAGCCTGAAATTTCAAATAATATAATGGCTTCACGTTGTGTTTCTGGTAACAATGATAACGCCTGATGCAATAAGTACACTTTAGCACTACCATCTGTATTGGCCTGGCCATCCTTTATGGTGTTAATATCAAAACTATCATGCGTTAATTCTGTTTTCTCTTTTTTGGCAGTGTTGGCCAGAAACCGAACTGCAATTGTAAACAGAAACGACAGAAATGCTTTTTCTGATCGTAACGACTCAAATTTTGTATAGGCAATGAGTAAAGTTTCGTTCATTAAGTCTTTATAATCCATATTACCATAAACCCTAGCTCTACAGAATCGCTCAAACCTATCGTGAATAGGCTGATATAATTTTAAGAACTTGTTCTGTTTTGATGACATAACTGGGTTTCTATATAGTAAGAGGGAATACCTAGTATAAAAGTTACATAAATTTGATTTTTTTTTTAACATGAAGATTGTTAGACTTATACAAATGTTAAATTTCTTTTCGTCATGGAATTGATCGTATAAAATGAAGGACAAATTTAAGTTTGGCACAAAATATGCTATGCATGCATAGAACTTTTAAACCAAATCTAATGAGTACAATAATTAAACACCAATCATTTAATGCACAATTAGTCAAGCATGACATTTTTAACATTGCCTACCACGACAACAGCACCTCTACTCTAGCCGACCTCACAGAAGGTTATAATGCTTTTGTTTCATTGAGTGAGGGTAAACCCCTCAAAGTACTTATAGAAGTAGGAAAAAGCGCCTATTTTGATATAGAGGCCAACGAATGTGTCCGAGATGGAAAATTGATTCCAAAAGCTGAAGCCATAGTAACGGATAGCCTTGCTGTAAGATTGGTGGTTGACTATTACCTATTCTCACGTAAGCATAATCATTTAGTTAGAATATTTAAGAATAGAGCGCTTGCTTTAAGCTGGTTAAATACCATCTAAAACATTAATAATTGTTAAATAAAATAAATAGCAAGTATTAGTATACTATGTTTGCATAATAAATAAAAAGAAAGAGATGGAAGCGACAATGACCACCAAAAAATTCACCTCCAAATTACTAAATCCAGACACCTTTTATATCAAGTATAAACAGGACTCAATTTTAAACGCAGCAGATTTTAAATTAAGCTATAATAGTTTTCTTGAGATGGGCCAAGGGAAACCATTAAAAGCCCTAGTGGTTATTGGTAAAAATGCATTTATTGATGCTGACGTCAGTTCATGCCACTCCAATACTCAAAGTGTTGTAAGTCGCGCAAAAGCTATTGTCACTGATAGTCTGGCTATTCGAATGTTAGTCTGTCAAAGTGTAATAGAACAAAATAAATCACAATTGGTTAAAGTATTTAAGTCAAAGATATCTGCAAAAAAATGGCTTAATAGTTTGGCTTAATGCATAAGTCAACAATTCAAACTATATTGGTCCACAATGGCTCAAGAAGTTGAAATAGTATATGAAGACGAGTGGCTTAAAGTGGTGAATAAACCCAGTAACTTAATTGTTCACCATTCAAAATATGCACGGAACTTAGATGAAACCTCACTCTGCCAATTGGTGAATGAAAATGAGGCCGAAGCTAAAAGTCACCCAATTCACAGATTAGATAGAAAAACCTCAGGCTTAATTATTTTTGCAAAGGACAAGTCAATCATTCCATTATTCCAAGACTTATTCGATCAACAAAAAATTCAGAAAACCTATATCGCTTTGGTTCGTGGATTTGTTGATACGGAGGGAACGCTAGATTATCCCATTCGAGCAGATGAAGAAACAGTATATAAAACTGCAGAAACTGTCTATAAAACCATTCATCAATTCGAGATTCAAATTCCGGTATCCCCCTATCCTACTGCCAGATATTCTATATTGGAATTATCACCAAAAACTGGTCGAATGCATCAACTCCGAAAACATATGAATAAATTTAGTCACCCTATTATTGGTGACCCGAAATATGGTAATCGTCATCACAACCATATGTTTATTGAAAAATTGGGAATCTCAAACCTATTCTTACATGCCAAAACACTTGAATTTATTCACCCAAAAACATTGAAATTAATTAAAATAAATGCTCCATTTCCAGGTTTTTGGCAACAATTTAGCTCTGCATTTAATATTGATTTTCAACTTGTTTAATACCTAGACTTGAAGTAAATACTAGCGCCAACCATAAAGTAAGGATTACTAAAACTAGTTTTTGTAAAATCTTTAATTTTAGAGCCAATTCGCCAGTACTTTCCAGACGCATCAAATGCATACCCCACCTTAGCATTTAAACTAATCAATGGCAAAGTCAAACGGGTTTCAAAGTAAGGATCTAAGTAGAAAATATCATTTTTATAAATGGTGATATTTTCATTATCAATTTGAATCAAATTTGGAAGATTGTCATCTTTTCGCTCTGTCAAATAAACATTACCGTATGTAAAGTTAATTCCAACTGCCCCTAACACCCACTCATTTCCAAACGCATAGGCATTTCCTAAAGAGAAAAGTGACTGCCTAAAGGCAAAACGATCTCCATTACTCACTTCTGGAATAAAGCTATATCCAACATGAATGGCAGATACTTTTAAATCATAATAGTCAAATCCAATTTCGTAAAATGTATGACTCGTACTAAATGTATTGGCATTTACTTTTCCCAACTCAAAATTTAATGTATTGAGTTTATTGAAATATCGTTGACCAACGGCCAAACCAATATGTCCCTCCTCTATTCCAAAATTAAATTTGTATTCGTCTTCAAAACCTTCGCGCGCATAAGTATTCACAATCATGTAGGGTAAGGCATTAGAAAAGCCAACCATAGGGTTATTGCCATTTAAATAGCCAATATCAATTAAAAATATTTTATTTTTTTCATCAAAGCGTTCATCCAAATCTAAACTGGCAATCATTTCACGTTCGTAGGCATTATAGGTTGAATACAATACAGGAATGGCAAGCACTTTATCTTTATAAAAAGGATTGTCCATTTCACCAATTCGCTTAGCCACTGACGACATATCATAAGAATAACAACGCTTAGCTCTTTTGTTAGAGTGTAAATGGCAACGACCAAATTGACCATAAAACTTTGGCTGGTCATACCTTTTCGTTAACCGAGTGAATTGATCTAACATAAAACGTTCGCGGGTAATAGGTCCAGATAAATCGCCTTCACGCTCTTCATGAAACCACTGATGACCCTTCTCTACACTTTCAATAATATCTTTAAAAATGCCATAGTTTTCACCTAGGTCAAGTTTTAGAGAATCCTGCAAACGATTCACATCATAAATAATGGTATTAAAAGTTGACCAGGCATCAATGACATTGCCATTCAAATTAAACCGTGTCCCTCCGGCATTATATATTTTTTCAGGAGTAGCATCTTCAAACTCTGAAGATCCTAATGCTTTTATTGATTCGTATATCCTACCCGTTTCACCCTTTAAAGAAAGTGAGTCAACCAAGTCATTCAATGCATAAATAGCGTATGCAGGATACCTTTCAACATCAATACCATGTGTCAAAATTTTTAAACTATCTGGCTGAAATTCATTATAGGTCCTTAATGACTTAACCATCTCAAAAAACGGTTTATAAAAACGGTCTTCAAGATAAAATGCAAAATCTAAATTATCTTCAATTGTAATTTTATTAATAATATAACCAATGGCCGGTCCCTGTTCAAACAAAAAATGATTGACACCATGATTTTCATGCAAAAACTTTAATATTTTAAGTTCCGTTTTTGAGTTTGTAGCAGCATAGGCATGATTTTCACCTGTTAAATAGACTGACATACTTGCAAATGCTGAATCTGTAAAAAAAGCTGACAGTTCCGAATAATTATTGGCAGAGTCAAGATTAATCTTTGTAAAGCGGTCTTGACTAAAACTTGTAAATGCAATAAATACAATAATGCTCGCTAAAATGTACTTCATATAATACTTGGGTAAAAAAAATCCGCAGTAGTTTTTTACTGCGGATTAATACTATTTATAAATGGTAATCTGCTATTTAATTTAGTTTAATCCCATTTTTGACTTTAAAGCTTTTAAGCTGTCTGATGCTTTCACTTCAGCAGTCCCAGATTCTAGAGCTTTATTAATTTCATCATCAATCGAATGGCTTTCAGAAGCAATATCAGCATATGATTCAGCCAAAGCTTCCTCTTGTGCCACTTTTTCTTTCATTCTTTCCAACATACTCACTGTACTGTCTGAATCAACATCTGCCAGCTGCTTATTGATGTTTTTAGTGGCAGTAGATACTTTAGCTCTTGCTTTTAACGTTTTCAATTCGTGCTCGAATTTCTTGATATTTGATTTCAAATTATCAATATTACCGTCCAATTTATCTACATGCGCGTCAAACTTAGTCTGATCAGTTTTGTGTACTTCAGCTGCTTCAGTTAAAGCCTCTTTCTGCACTAAGCACTCACTTGCTAATCTATCAGCCTCTTCAGCAGTAATTTCACCTGCATCTGCTCTTTTCAACAATAAAACAGCTTTCTTTTCATACTCATTCGCTTTATCAGTTGCTGTTTCAGCATCATTTTTCGATCTAATTGCTAAAGCTTTGACTTCTGCTAAGGCCGTTAAAGCATTACTTAAATTTGATTTTAAGTCACGGATTCCTTCTTCAGTCATTTTGATTGGATCCTCTAATTTATCCACCAATGAATTTGCTTCAGCAGAACCGATTCTGAATAGTCTTTTAAATAGGGCTATTATTTTTCTCATATTTAATTTTTAGGGCAATTTCTGTACTGCCTTGTTAGTTTAAGTGTTCCAAATATACAATATCTAAAATAATATTATCACAATTATATATATTTTTGAGCTCATTTTTCAGGGTTTAATAGAACACACCTATTAAAAACCCATACATTTGCAAAAAACAACAGAATGGATAAATTCAAAAATAGAATTAAATACTACTTAGTAGGCTTTTTGATGGGAATTGTGGCTGTTGCTTTCTTTTTCGGTCAGCGCGGCTGCACATGGCTGCCTGGAAATAGAGTTAAAAGTGTCATTGCTGAAAATACAATCGTCATTGGTGACAGTGTTTTATCACTTTTACATTGTTTAGCAGATGACTCTCAACCTATTTTTGATTTATTAAACACCAATGGAGACGTTGACTTTGGTGGCAGTGAAACACAGGTTGAAGACAAAATTTACAAAATTGATGGCCCAGATGAACTAGCGGTCTATTTTAAAATATTTGAAAGTGACAATTTTAGTTCCTATTCTGAAGTCATTGATATTAAATCACCAAAAATTAATTGTGAAATCACAAAAACAAATACTTACAAACAGCCATTACTTTTACCTCGCAAATTAATTATGAGTATAATTGAGTCGCATAGCTTCAGTTACTACCCTATTATAGATTGCCAGCTGAAATGCTATGATATTCCAGAAGATAGCTTAAAAACATTGCATAAAACAGCACTATCCATACAAACACCCGACCAAGAAGGACTAATTAATAAAGTGTATAACATTACAGTAGTTTATAAATATAACAGATATCTTATTCAATATGAGATTGGTGAAAACAGAACACGGATAAAAAACATCAAATTAATTCAAGCCAAATTAGAAGATCATTGCGATTGCAAATAAAAGATTGAATAAGGTATTTCTATTTAAAAATTAAACTCTATCTTTGCACACTTAAATAATTATTAACCGGGGTTTCGTACCCCAACTATAATCCATTATGGCAACAAAAATTAGATTACAAAGACACGGTAAAAAAAGAAAGCCTTTTTACCACATAGTAATTGCAGATGCAAGAGCTAAGAGAGATGGTCGTTACATTGAAAGAATTGGAACGTACAATCCTGTAACAAATCCAGCAACAATTGATTTAAATCTTGAAAGAGCAGTAAATTGGTTACAAACTGGTGCTACACCAACTGATACGGTAAAGTCAATTTTATCATATACTGGTGCTTTATACAAAAACCACCTATTAAAAGGTTTAGCGAAAGGTGCATTAACTGAAGCTGATGTTGAGAAGAAATTCGAAGCATGGCAAAAAGAAAAAGCAGCTTCAATTCAAGCTAAAAAAGATGGCTTAGTAAAAGATTCAGATTCTGCAAAAGCAGCAGTAATTGCCGCTGAAAAAGAAGTGAGCGATAAACGAGCTGAAGAAATCTTAGCTAAAAACACTCCACCAGTAGAGGAAGTTGTTGAAGAAGTAGCTGAAGAAGCAACTGAAGCTGTAGCTGAAGCCACTGAAGAAGTTGTTGAAGAAGCAGCTCCTGAAGTTGAAGCAGTTGTAGAAGAAAAAGTTGAAGAAGCTGCGGCTCCTGAAGCTGAAGCGTCTGCGAAAGAAGAAGAATAAGAAATGTTTGAAAAAGAGGACTGCTTCAATTTAGGTAGCATTGCTCGTTTACATAGCTTTAAAGGGGAATTGTCTATTTTTTTAGACGTTGACAACCCTAAAGAATTCAATAAATTGGAATCAGTATTTGTCGAAATTGACAATATATTGGTTCCTTTTTTTATTGAACACATCCTCATCAGAAATAAAGGCTTTGCAGTTGTTAAATTCGAGGATATAAATACAGAAGCCAAGGCCAAACGCTTACTTAAAAAAAAGCTCTACCTCCCTCTCGATTTTTTAGAGGATTTAGGAGATGATGAATTCTATTTGTTCGAAATAGAGGGATTTAATGTGGTTGACGCTACACATGGGGAAATAGGTAACATAGTTAAAGTATTAGACTATAAAACCAATCCCATGTATGAAATAAATTTTAAAGGAAAAGAGATTCTCATTCCAAAGCAAGATCAATTTTTCGACAGAATTGATTGGGACACCGAGACCATTTACTTGAAAGCCCCTGAAGGTTTAATTGAGATGTATCTTGAAGACTAATACTTAACGTACTCTTCGTTATCAAATTAGCTTCAGTAATATGTATATTTATAGTGTCAGTTCAAGTGTTTTAAATCCTATAAAAATGTAATTTAAAATGTATCGGAACACATCAATTTGACACACTATTTTCTTAATATTGCAATATGGCTATTTCGCTAATTGTTTCCTATTACAAAAACTTACCAAATCTTCAATTAATACTAGAAGGGTTGAATATACAGTCAGTTAAAGACTTCGAACTCATTGTAGCGGAAGATGATCATTCGGAAGAAACAATTGCCTTTATTGATAAAGCAAGAAAGCATTACACCTTCCCTATTCAGCATTTGACACAAACCGAAGATTTAGGATTTAGAAAAAATAAAATTTTAAACAAAGCCATTATTGCTGCTAAAAATGATTTATTGGTTTTTATTGATGGAGACTGTATTCCTCACAAGCACTTTATAAAAAGTTATTTAAAAGCAAATCCTGAAAATGCAATTCTTTCAGGGCGACGGGTAATGCTAAGCGATAAAATTAGTCAACCCATGCGGTCATCCAGTTCACTTGCTAACTTGAGTTTTATTAAATTATTAAGTTCTGGATCTGAAAAAAACAAAGAAGGCATTTACTTCCCATGGTTCAAATTGAGCTTTAAAAAACGAGGCTTACTAGGTTGTAATTGGGGAGTGCTAAAATCCAAATTAGAAATGGTTAATGGATTTGATGAAGACTACACTTCTCCTGGAGTTGGTGAGGATGTTGATATTGAATGGCGGTTAAAAGCACATGGACTTGAAATCAAGTCAATGAAAAACAAAGCCATTGTCTACCATCTATATCATAAGCGGAGTTATTCTGAAGATAAAGTGGCGGAAAATTATCAAAAACTGGCTGAGAAACAAAAAAAGGATCAAGTTGTTTGTCTAAAGGGCTTAAGAAAACTAATGGACTACACTAATGCTTAGGGCAACTTGAACACGCTTTTTTACCTTTCTTATACTTTTTACAGCATTTTTTCTTTTTACATTCAAAATCGAAAGACACTTCTGTGTCAAGGATACTGGGCGTTATGATGCATTTATTAATCAACTCTTGTTGTTTATTTCCGCTAAATTAGAACAATTCTAAATAAGAAGCAAGAATCATTCTAAATAATTATTAACATCTAAAAATTCAGTCATCCCTTTTTTAATTGAATGATGTTTGCTAATTTGAGCTTTTCGAATTTATGAGTGATTTAATATGAGTAAATATCAAGTAAAAAATCTAGAAGAATACCATACTGTCTATAAAGAATCAGTTGAAAACCCAGAAGCATTTTGGAATGACATAGCAAAAGAAAATTTCAAATGGCAAAAACCATGGAACAAGGTGTTGAGTTGGGATTTTTCAAAGCCTGAAATCAAATGGTTTGAAGGGGCTAAATTGAATATTACTGAAAATTGTATCGATCGACATCTCACAACAAAAGGTAATCAAACAGCCCTATTATTCGAACCTAATAATCCATCAGAAAAAACTGAATACATTACATATAATCAATTATCTAAGAGAGTTAATCAGTTTGCGAATGTTCTGAAATCCAAAGGGGTTGCTAAAGGTGATCGGGTTTGCATTTACTTACCAATGATCCCGGAACTTTCAGTTGCCATGCTTGCTTGTGCTAGAATTGGCGCTGTCCACTCAGTAGTATTTGCCGGCTTTTCTAGTAAAGCACTTGCTTCGAGAATAAACGATTGTCAATGTAAACTAGTGATCACTTCTGATGGCGCCTATAGAGGCTACAAAATAATTGATTTGAAGAAAATTGTAAATGAAGCAGCACATGATTGCAGTTGTCTTGAGAACGTATTAGTGATTGAGCGAACACATTCGCCAATTGAAATGGTTACAGGCAGAGATGAGTGGCTACAACCACTACTCGATCAAGCTTCAACCAATTGTGCCCCTGAGGTAATGGACGCAGAAGACCCATTATTTATTCTGTACACTTCTGGATCTACAGGAACCCCAAAAGGTATGGTTCATACCACTGCCGGCTATATGGTTTATACGGCTTACACTTTTAAAAACGTATTCCAGTACCGTAACAATGATGTATATTGGTGTACTGCTGATATTGGTTGGATTACAGGACATAGTTATATTGTTTACGGACCATTAGCAAATGGCGCTACAACAGTGATGTTTGAAGGTGTTCCGTCGTATCCTGATTTTGGACGGTTTTGGGAAATAGTTGAAAAACATAAAGTGACACAGTTTTACACTGCTCCAACAGCCATCCGTGCTTTAGCTAAGGAAAATCTTGATTTTGTAAATAAATACGATTTGTCGTCTTTAAAAGTACTAGGATCAGTAGGTGAGCCAATTAACGAAGAAGCTTGGCATTGGTACAACGATAATGTAGGTAAGAACCAATCCCCGATAGTAGATACGTGGTGGCAAACAGAAACCGGAGGAATCATGATTTCACCAATACCATACTCAACACCAACAATTCCAACATACGCTACTTTACCCTTACCTGGAATTCAACCAGCCCTTATGGATGAGAACGGAAAAGAATTAAAGAATAATCAGGTAGACGGACGTTTATGTATTAAATTCCCATGGCCATCAATGGCTAGAACCATTTGGGGGAATCATCAAAGATATAAGGATACTTATTTTTCGGCGTATAAAGATATGTACTTTACCGGAGATGGCGCATTAAGAGATGGCGTTGGGTATTATAGAATTACAGGTCGTGTAGATGATGTTATAATTGTGTCTGGTCATAACCTTGGTACGGCTCCAATTGAAGATGCTATTAACGAACATCCAGCAGTGGCAGAGTCAGCAATCGTAGGTTTCCCTCATGATATTAAAGGAAATGCATTATATGGATATATAACATTGAAAGAAACTGGTGAAGGACGTTCGCATAACAACTTAAGAAAAGAGATTAATCAAATGATTACCGAACGGATAGGTCCTATTGCAAAGCTAGATAAAATTCAATTTACAGATGGTCTTCCAAAAACAAGATCAGGAAAAATAATGAGGAGAATCTTGAGAAAAATAGCCAGCAATGATACTGCCAACCTAGGAGATACCTCTACTCTATTAAATCCTGATTGTGTACAAAGTATTATGGATAATGTTTTATAACATGTATTATTTAGTTTAGAATGGAAAATATAGAAATTCGGAAAGTCAAAGCCTCAGACAACTTAGAATTAGCGACTATAATTAGAACTATTTTTATAGAACATAATGCACCAAAAGAAGGTACAGTATACTCTGACCCTACTACCGATAATTTGAGTAAATTATTTGGGACACTGAATTCTGAACTATTTGTTGTTCTAGAAAATGGTGAAATTTTGGGCTGTTGCGGTATATATCCAACTAAAGGGCTTCCAGAAAATTGCGTTGAAATTGTAAAATTTTACATCACTAAGAAAGGACGAGGAAAGGGATATGGCAGGCAACTTTATCAAGCTTGCGAAAAAAGAGCAATTGAATTGAACTATACGCAACTTTACTTAGAAAGTACTTCAGAATTTGCTGCTGCTATTGGCATGTACAAAAAACTGGGTTTTATGTCGCAGACACAACCCCTGGGGCAATCGGGTCATTTCGGTTGCGGTCTTTGGTTTTTAAAAACATTATAATGAAAACAGCTTCAATTACTGAAATCAAGAAAGACCTTAAGCATCAATCTCCAGAAGATCTGCAGGAGCTATGCTTAAAGCTAGCTCGATTTAAAAAGGAAACAAAGGAATACTTAACGTACTTGCTATTTGAAGCGGAAAATGAGGATATTTTCATTAATACTGTAAAATCTGAAGTCAGCGTGTTATTTCAAGAAATAAATCAAGACTCCTACTACTTTGTTAAAAAATCAGTCCGAAAAATATTAAGATTGACAAAAAAATATATTCGATTTTCAAAGCTAAAACAAACAGAAGTAAAATTGTTAATTCATTTTACGAATGAGATGTTGCTTTTAAAACCATCCATAAAGTACAATACGGTTTTAACAAACATCTACAATAAGCAGATTGAAATAGCGCAAAAAGCGGTTAGCCAACTCCACCCCGATTTGCAATTTGATTATATAGATTTATTAGAAACTAAATAAAAAAAAACTCGTTATAATTTAACTGCTTGCGCTTTCTACTTATACATTCCAACTTTAGATAGAATTTGCCGTAAAGTTTAATTTCCTAATTAATATTTATTAGCTATATTGAGTTCTTAAAACATTACTTATGAAAAGAATAGGTGTAATTATATGTCTTGCTTTATTACTTTTTGCTTGCAATAAAAATCAAAAGGTAGTTAAAACACTAGATGGAAAGTGGGATGCAACAAGTTATACGGTATCAGAGGATGGCCTTTCACTCGATTTTATCCAATTCGGTTTTAATGTCCAGATGGACTTTGAGAATTGCAAACTTAAAGACCAAGAGACCTGTGGTATTGATCTTTCGATTACTAACTTTGATGGAAAAACTGACTACGTTGGTAATTACAAAGTAACAAATGAAGGACGATCTTTGCATATTGTCGATAACTCATCTGCTCCAATTGTATACACCATAGTTGAACTTTCAAAGACTTACTTAGAGTTGAAAGGTGCTATAGATGGTAATACTGTTGAAATAAAATTGACCAAAATTTAATAATTAGATTAATTACTGCTCTGCCATTTACTGTCAATTTATTTTCAAGTAAATAACTGATTAATAAATTTTTAAATTTTTGAAAATCAAAATATAAAACAACTCGACTTAAACATTACTTTAAGGAAGTACACTCTAATAATATTTGAGAGTAAATAATCGAAAAGAGAAAAAAGGGTTAGGAAAAGTAAAAATTGGTTAGTTATTTGAAGGAATCGAATGAAATGTTTTATATTTGCTTCCAAATTAAAAAAATCAAAATGAAAAAATTACTTTTTATTGGTATTCTAGCAATGACAATTGCATCTTGCAGTAAAGATCAAAAAGCTGTTAAAGAAATTGAAGGTTTATGGAAAGCAACTAGCTATACAGTTTCTAACGGATCGCAAACAGTTAAGGTTTTGGAATCAACAGGTACTTCGGTTAGCTTTGATTTTACTTCTTGTAAACTTAGAAAAGAAGAATCTTGTCCATTAAGTATAATTGCAAGAGACTCTCTTAATGTGCTCATTGAAGACAATAAGGATATCACATTAGGTTATTTAGGCATTGAACCAGATGAAGAGTTAACTTATACTATGATAGAAGATGGAACTCAAATGGAAATTTTAGGTGATGATGGTGATGAGGGTAAAAAACTATACACAATTAAAGAACTTGAGGCCGGAAGTTTAGTTTTAGAAAACTTGGCAAATGGGTTAATTAACACGATTGAATTTAGAAGGTAAACCTTCACTTTATATAAATAGAAAAAGCTTAGCAAATGCTAGGCTTTTTTTATTGTCTGAATATTTTCAAAACATCAGCTGAATTGCCATTAGTAAATTTCTCATACAATTCTGAAAAAATTGTGGATTGACTAATTTGGTCAAATGAAGCAATAACTTGACTTAAATTATCGTCTAATAATCTATTCTGAGTTTGATATTGCTGAACAACCTCAATCAGTTCCATATTGGAATCAGCCTTTAAGGCCATATCTGCTAAAAAGAAATAGGCGCTTCCAGCATAGTAAATAGACGAATAATTATGTGCACTCTTTAACTCTGAACACAATTCAACCACTGATAGATCAGAAGAGTTATATAAATTATTATCACCCCCTATTCTATGAGTGTATAATGAATCAAAACTACTATTACTATAATATCCTTGTCTAATCATTATTTTACGACTCAAATAAGTGGCATAGCCTTCCGAAAACCACATATTTTTTCTACCAACAAATGGTGCAGATAAATGACTAATTTCATGTTGTGCAGTCCAGTCACCAATAAACTCTTCTAAAGTGAAACTTGGATTGACATAAAAGTGAACCGATTGGTGATCTTTTTTTCTAGTAGTATGAGCAAATGGCACAGGCTCACCCCCATCAGACAAATGAAAGTAATAATGTAAATCGAATTGGTACTGTCCTAATGTCAACATTGTATAATCAGTTACCTCATTCAGCCATGTTTTTAATTTTTCTTGATCTACTTCAGAAAACTCATCCTCCCAATGCCAAATAATCTTAAAGTCATCAGTTTGACTAATGGCTTTATGAGCTTTATCATTCTCCAATTCTACTTTAGTGCTACATTGAATAAAAAGAAAAGAGATGATACATATACTAAATAACTTCATATCTAAAAGTAGTCATAATTCAAATCACTATTCATACTATATTCATTTAATTTGTTAAAAATTGGGCAAAAAAAATGAGCTCCTTCAAGAGCTCATTTTTTTTTCAATTATTGAATTTATCTATTTTCGCTATTAATAAATGGTCTATCATTGGCACCAGTGTAAACTTGACGAGGACGGCCTATAGGCTCCTTCATTTCACGCATTTCTTTCCACTGAGCGATCCATCCTGGTAATCTACCAAGAGCGAACATTACTGTAAACATTTCAGTAGGCATACCTAAAGCTCTGTAAATAATTCCAGAATAAAAATCAACATTTGGATATAATTTTCTATCTACAAAATAAGGATCTGCCAATGCTTCAGCAGCCAAACCTTTTGCTATGTCCAAAATTGGATCATCAATTCCTAAATCGTTTAAAACTTCTTCAGCTGCTTCTTTTATAATCAAAGCTCTTGGATCAAAGTTTTTATAAACCCTATGTCCAAACCCCATTAAGCGGAATGGATCTGATTTATCTTTAGCTTTTGCCATGTACTTCTTAGTATCTCCACCATCTTCTTTTATAGCCTCAAGCATTTCAATCACAGCTTGGTTTGCACCACCATGCAATGGACCCCATAAAGCATTAATTCCTGCAGAAATAGAAGGAAATAATCCAGCGTGAGAAGATCCCACAAGTCTAACGGTTGAAGTAGAACAGTTCTGCTCATGGTCAGCATGTAAAATCAATAATTTATCCAAAGCATTGACTATAATCCTATTTTGAACATACTCTTCATTTGGCTTTTTAAACATCATTTTTAAGATGTTCTCTATATACCCAAGAGAATTATCACCATAATCTAAAGGTAAGCCCATATTCTTTCTTAGCGCCCATGAAACAAGTACTGGGAATTTACCTAGTAATTTCACAATAGCCCTGTACATGTCATCTTCATTCTCAACATTTACTGAAGACGGATTGAACGCCACTAAGGCACTAGTTAATGATGATAAAACACCCATTGGGTGAGCAGACTTCGGAAAACCGTCTAATATCTTTTTTACATCCTCATCAACATGTGATTTTTCTTTAATATCAGCATGAAATTTTGCCAATTGCTCTTTATTTGGTAATTCTCCAAAAATTAATAAATAAGCCACCTCTAGAAAGTCAGCTCCTTCAGCCAAACTTTCAATTGAATAACCTCTATATCTTAAAATACCTTTTTCACCATCTAAAAACGTAATTGAACTCGAACATGAACCTGTATTCTTATACCCCCTATCAAGGGTAATCAACCCTGTTCCTCCTCTTAAAGAAGAAATATCAATTCCTTTCTCATTCTCCGTTCCTGTTACTACTGGTAAGTCAATACTCTGACCACCAAATTCAATTTTTGCTGTTTCGCTCATTTTTGATGTCTGTTTTATATTTTATATGATTAATCGCTCTAAATATAGCAGAATAGTCTTAATTAATTGCCATTTACAACCACAATATTTCGCCTTTTTTAACTAATTTTATCATGTACGTAGTCACACTGAAATAAGTTTCAGAATTTACAATCCGCTCGCATGCTTCTATGATGACAATTCAATCTTTAAATTTAGGTGAAATTAAAACAGTTAGCTGGCGAGGGTCAAGTGTTAAAACTGGAATTTTCAAGCACCGCACTGATCAACCTATTTTCCTAGGAAAAGAAGATGTTAAAAATGACAACGTGGTGGACAGAAAGTATCATGGAGGTATTGACAAAGCTTGCTATGCATACAGCTCAATAGGCTATCATTTTTGGCAAGAAACATATCCAAATTATAAATTTACCAGTGGTTTTTTTGGAGAAAACTTAACTGTTGATGGTCTTGATGAAAGTAGTATTCGTATTGGATCTCAATACCAAATTGGGGAGGCGATTGTTGAAGTATCCCAACCGAGGGAACCCTGCTTCAAGCTAGGCATTCGTTTTGGATCTCAATCCATTTTAAAACCTTTTATTAATTCACCCTACCCCGGTGTCTATTTCAGAGTGATTAAGAAAGGATTTATTTCTATTGGCGATAGCCTTATATTACTATCAGAAGACTTACTAGAGCCGACTATTTTAGAGGTTTATAGAATGATTTTTGGATTAGAAAAAAAATCTTCACTCCTCCGAACAGCAATAGATTCAACTAAACTGGCTGAAAGTGCAAGACAAGCAATCAGAAAACAATTCAACAAATTGGATTAATTTTTACATATTGGTGTACCAACCTGTTGATCGACCATAGTAATGGTGGCTAAAAAAAAGTATCCGAATATCTAAAATAATTCCAAAAACACTTGATTTATTATAGATTTAGACGTTTAGACCTAATCCTTAATATTTCAACAGTTTCAATAATTTATCTTCAAATCTAGTTTTTGGCAAAAAATTTAACTCCAAGTCACCATCAAATGGAACAGGTGTATCTAAACTACCCTCTCTCATTATTGGTGCATCAAGGTTTTCGAAGCAATTCTCACTAATTAAAGCTGACAATTCACCTCCAATACCTCCAGTTAAACAATCCTCATGTAACACTATAACCCGACCTGTTTTATTCACTGATTTATATATAGTTGTCAAATCCAAAGGAAGTAAAGTTCTTAGATCTAAAATCTCTACATCTACACTATGTTTCTCTACAATTTCATTTGCCCAATGTACCCCCATACCGTAAGTAATCACTGTTGCGGCATTTCCATTTTTGACAATGTTTGCTTTTCCAATTTCCAAAGTATAATAGTCATCTGGCACTTCCTCTTTAATACTTCTATACAATCCTTTATGCTCAAATACCATAACCGGGTTAGGGTCTTCTATAGCGGCAGCTAAGAGACCTTTCGCCTCAGCTGGTGTACTTGGATACACAACCTTTAATCCAGGAGTGTGAGTAAACCAGGCTTCATTACTTTGTGAGTGAAAAGGACCTGCTGCACTACCCGCCCCTGTTGGCATTCTAATGACAACATCAGCATTTTCGCCCCAACGATAATGTAGTTTGGCTAAATTATTAACTATTTGATTGAATCCCACAGTAACAAAATCAGCAAATTGCATTTCCATTACTGCCTTCATTCCTTTAATTGATAATCCCAATGCTGCCCCTACTATAGCCGACTCACAAATAGGTGTATTCCTTACCCTATCTTTACCAAACTGCTCCACAAAACCTTCAGTTATTTTAAACACACCTCCATATTCAGCTACATCCTGCCCCATAATAACCAAATTATTATGTCTCTCCATAGCTTGCCTTAATCCATCTGACAATGCATCAATTAGTCTTTTTTCGGAAGTAGATTTGCCAGGGTTAATTATGATTGGATCATAGTCCTTATAAATATCATTTAACTCATTACTAGTGGATACTTCAACATTAGGCTCAGCATAAGCTATTTCTAATTCAGATTGAATTTCATCTTTTATATCGTTTTTAATGATTTCTAAAGTTGTATCAGTCAATATACCAAGCTCCTTTAGGTAAGATGTGTAATTGTCTATTGGGTCCTTTTTTGCCCATTCATCTTGCAAACCATCAGGATAATATTTAGTACCTGACGCCTCTTCATGTCCACGCATTCTAAAACTAACACACTCTAACAAAAACGGTCTTGGATTCTCTCTTAATGAAGACGCAATATCTTGCACTGCATGATAAACTTCAAGCACATTATTACCATCTACTTGAAAAGCATCCATACCATAGCCTACCCCTTTATCAACAAAACTCTCACACCTAAATTGTTCATTCGAAGGGGTTGAAAGTCCCCATTGGTTATTCTCAACCACAAAAATGATAGGCAAATCCCAAACAGAAGCCACATTCAATGCCTCATGAAAATCACCTTCACTTGCACCACCATCACCAGTAAACGCCATTGTTACTTTAGGTTCATTTTTCAACTTGTTAGCTAAGGCTATCCCATCTCCAATAGCCAGTTGTGGTCCTAAATGCGAAATCATTCCAACTAAATGATGTGCTTTAGAACCGAAATGAAAAGAACGATCTCTCCCTTTCGTAAATCCTTTCATTTTACCTTGAAATTGTGCAAACAATCTGTTTAACGGAATATTTCGACTAGTAAACACTCCTAGGTTTCTGTGCATTGGTAAAATATATTCGTCCTCTTCTAAACCCAAAGCACAACCAACTGAAATTCCTTCTTGACCCCAACCAGAAAACCATTTAGAAATTTTTCCTTGACGTAAAAGAATCATCATCTTTTCCTCAATCAATCTCGGTTTTAATAAAGCAATATATATTGATAACAAGTTTTCATCAGTCAATGATTTTCTGTCAAATGTCATTACTCTTTTATCGGTTGTTGGCATGCTTGTTTAATTTGTAGTCAAAATTAGAATTAATTTTAATGTGAAAAAGAGATTGCTTTATTAGTTTTCATTAGTTTTGGACAAAAAATTAACAGATGCACGAAGAGATTCAAAAAATAATTGACCATTCGTTTGAATACGCCCAAGACTTATTAATAGATACTAAAGAATTTTATCCTTTTGCCGCTAATATTGATACAATTGGTAACGTGCATCCCTTAGAATTTGAATTTGACCCTAAAAAGATGCCACAGGTTGGTGAAGTCCTAGATTCATTGACCAAATACTGCGAGACTGAAATGTCAGAAGGTCGAATGCATGCCTACGGCCTTTGCTTTGAAGCTAATTTAAAATTGGAAGAAAATGGCCCAATTGAGACCTGTATCGGATTAAAAGTAAAACATAAAACTGAACGAGACTTGCCAGACTTTTATCAAGTGTATAAATTTGATAAGGCTAATCATCCAGAGTTTGGAGAAATTTTTGGAGTTAAAAACAAATAAGTTGGCTAGAGTTTTTCTAGAATCCCTTGAAGATCTTTCATTTCTTTACTGTTAACAATCTCTTCAACACTAGCCCCTACTTCTGTTTCTATAGTTTCCATTAATTCGTCATTTAGAAGTGCCTCCATACCAGAATTATTTTTTTTTTCTTGGTTTTCAAACTCTTCAACTACTTTTTCTAAAATCACTCTTAAGGCGTTCTTGTTGATTTCATTTAATTTGATGGTTATTTCAGTGCCTGTTTCTTTAACTTCAGCCATTATGGAACTAAACTCTTCTTTTAAGTGGTCCATATCATCTAAATCCATGCCGATATCAGTTGCCATTTTAGGATTCAAATAAAATCCGAAAGCATTTTTAGTATGTGCATTTGCATCAATGAGAATAGTCTGGTTCGATTTAATTTTAGCTAGCCAATCTTCTGATTTTGTCAAAAATAATTTCTCATTTTGAATATGATACCACATTCCGTCAATCTTTTGAACTGCAACACCTGGTTGCATTTTATCAATGGCTTGCTGAATTCTAACCGGATCTTTTAAACCAATTACAATAGCCGATTTTGGTGATAGACTCTTATAAACTGTTTCTTCTCCACTATAATTTGTATATGTTCTTTCAGTAGAATCCACTCCATCAACCATTACAACAATTTCTCCTGTAAACATTTTATCTAAGTCATCTAATTTTACATCAACCTCGCTCAAAACATCTTCAAGATCTTCTGTGTCCATCATTTCACGTTGAGCCTTGAGCAGTTTCACAAAATGTTTTGGTGACATGTTTAACGAGAATGTCATTGTTGGATTACTGCTCCACCCATAATTCAACATACTAGCATCAACACCAGTTGACTTTAAAATATTAAAATAAGATTTTAAGCTATCAGCTAAAGTGTAGTTTCCTTTAAAGGAAATGCTTCCTTGATCAAAATTTAATGAAGTTTCCAGAATAGTACCGTCAAGTAAACTTTTTAACTGCGCTTTTTCTTTTTTTGACACGAAACGCATTCCATCAATCAATTTATAAGCTGTTTGACCATTTCCATGAATCAAAACGTCTCCTTCCTTATCAAAAAATTGGCGGAATTCCTCGTGAATATTCTTTTTAGACACCTCATTTAATAAATTAACAAGATGGATTGCAGCTTTCTTAGATTCATTGGTTCCTTTTGAAAACAAGTTGTCAAGTGAAAGCGGAATATTAGTTAAAATAGCAAGATCATCCTTCCAGGCCACTACATAATTATCGTCATCTTTCCTAAAGTATTGCGCGCCATTCTTTTCTTGAACTTTAGCACTTAATTCTTTTTCAACCAATGTCCTAAATTGACTTGCATTTACCAATGGAATAAAAACATATCCATTAGGCACCATACCTCCTGAATTTTCAACCACTATCTGCACTTGCCCATCATTATCAATTCCAGTTTTTTTCTCACTTAAAAAGAAAGTTGCAAATGCTTCGTAAGTAAATGGAAGTGCCCCTTCTTTAACACCCGATTTATCCATTAAAACTTGTGGTGTAAATGTCGCCGATAAAAACGGGTCCTGAAGTTCACCCACTATAGCCGCAACCTTATCTTTTCTATCCATTTTGGCATTGTCACAGCTTGACTGAAATAAACTGACGAGAATTACTGTTAAACCAATTAAAATATTTTTTGCCTGTTTCAAAATAATCATATTCTAGGTATTGTTTATTGTAAAATTAGAAATTATCTTTGAATCATGCATACTATTGAACCATATTATAATTGGAGAGGTTTATATACTGCGGAAACTGATGTGCGGTCACCTTTCTTTGAACGCACTTATAGTGAGTTTGAATTTACAGACCAGATTTACAACTATGTTATTCATCCGCAATGGGACAATATCGGATCACCGTCTTTATTTCTAAAACTTCTCTATGCCGATTACGAAGAAGGCTATTGTATTGTAGAATTAATGGGAGAATGGAATGATGCGATAGAAAATGATATCATGATATTAAAACGTGATTTTGTAGAAATTTTAATGCAAGAAGGGATTTCCAAATTTATTTTTATTGGTGAAAATTTATTGAATTTTCACAGTTCAGATGATTGTTATTATGAAGAATGGTTTGACGAAGTTGAAGATTTAGATGGTTGGATCGCCTTTGTTAATTTTAGGCCTCACGTTTTAGATGAATTTAAAGCAGAAAATATTGACTATTATTTTGTAGGAGGTGGTGAGTTAGAAGACATGGCGTGGCGGACACAAACACCTAATCAATTTTTTGGACGAATAAGCCAATATGTTTTGAAGCGTTTAGCTTAAATCTTATCAGCTATTTCACTCATTTTAATCAATTCAAAAGCAGAATAAATACTTTTAACCTTAATTGTTAATTGCATTTTAGACTCCGATTTAGGTGATTCAAAAACAAGATAATAACGGCCCTTACTTAAACCATTTTTCTGAGAATAAATACTCAAACTTTCTACAAGCATTCTAAATGTTGCAATATGTTGTTGTATTTTGTTTTCTGATAGACTAAAGTCTAGTGATTTAAAAACTGTAAATCCTGAAGTCTGCCTTATCAGGTCAACCTGAACGGGTGCACTCAATAAAGGAAAGTCGGTATCACTGATCCATTGTTTGCGGACAAATGAATCATAACGTTTATGGGATATATGCTGATTAAAACGTCTCTTAAATGTTTCTTTCTTTTTAGTGGCATGCTTTAATGGCACATATACTTTACTAATGTATTTGCGATACAAAACTTCATACTTAACTGCTTTATTAATTTCAATTAAGTCTCCATAGTACAATACTCCTCTTTTTTTTAACACCAATTTTTGAAGCATTTTTTTAGAATACGGTTCATCAAACATAGGAACTGAAGTCTCGCCATTAACATATTTATTAACATCTGATTTTAAACGTTGTAAGCTAATCTTGATCGGTCGGAGTAAGTTCGAATTTACAGCTTTTAAAGCAAAGTTTAATTTATCATTAGAATAGTGAAACTCTGGTATTCCATTTATATTTGCTAGCAAACCAACTGCAATTCGTTCATCAGATAATTGGTTTGTTTTAATATAGATTATAGTAAAAAAGGAGGTCATTTATTTTAAATTATAAAGCTGACCAAACCAAGCTGGCAAGTCATATGCTATATTATACTTAGTTTTCCATAATTGAATATATGTTTTCATTTTATTTAAGAATGACTCATTTAGTAAAATTTTAAAACGTTGCTTCAATGCTATTGGGTCTTTTACACTTTTTCTGTAATTCAAATAAAAAGCTTCAAATTCTACTGAATTCTGCTCGTCATTTAAAACATCAATAAAGTATTCCTTTTTCTTACCCCATTTAACAAAAATAGAAGCATTTCCCTTTCCTATACCAGTAGTTTCTAGAAATTCATTGAATAAGAATATATCATTATTATTAAGCACTGTTCTATCATTGTAATTAAATCGGATGGTACCATCAATTAACTCTAATTCAGGATTAATCTCTCTCAATAAATAGCAGGTATCATCAATAATTGTGAATCCATATTGAATGGAAGATAGTTTTAATTGTTTTAACAACTGAAAAGCTAAAATACAATCTGCATTTTGATTATTTATCAGCTGATATTCAGTGCCAGAAATTGACATAGCAATACCACTTTTTACAAAAGCTATTTCGACGTACAAAAACACTATTTATTCGTATTTTTTAACATTGGCACAAAACTAAAAACACCTTGTTTCGAAATATGAGTTTCCCCATTTTGATCCTTTTCAATTAGAATCATTTCTTGCTTTTCTCCCTCACCAACAGGGATAACTAAACTGCCACCGTTTTTTAATTGTTCAACCAGTTTTTCTGGTATAAATGGAGCACCACAGGTTACAATTATTTTATCAAATGGACCAAAACTTGGCCATCCCTCATATCCATCACCATATTTTAACTTTGGGTTATAATTAAGTTTTGGTAAAAGATGCTTTGTTTTAAGAAATAACTCTTTTTGTCTTTCTATAGAAAACACTTTGGCACCAAGCTCACATAATATTGCTGTTTGAAAGCCACTTCCAGTACCTATCTCCAGAACTTTATCTCCTTTTTTAATATCTAGAAGTTCAGATTGAAATGCTACAGTATATGGGTGTGAAATAGTTTGCTCAGCACCAATTTGAAAGGCCATATTAGTATAAGCTTGCTCCGTAAATGCTCTATCCAAAAAATAGTGTCTAGGCACAACGTCAAAAGCGGATAAAACGGATTGACTTTTAATGCCTTTTTCGGCTAATGTATTGATGAGTTGCTTCCTCATCCCCTTATGTTTAAAATTGTCAACCATGTATTAATTCAAAGGTGTTAAAAATAAATGTTCATTTAATAAATCGATAATTCCAATCATTTATTTATCAGCTAATTGTTGATAGTCAATTTTTCTATATCTTGATGTCTGAAGCAATCGACTGTATGATCATTTACCATACCAATAGCTTGCATATAAGCATAGCAAATTGTAGTGCCTACAAATTTAAAGCCCCTCTTTTTTAGATCTTTACTCATAGCATCTGATTCTTTGGTTGACACAGGAACATCTTCCACCGATTGATACTTATTTAAAATGGGTTTATGATTAACAAAACTCCAGATGTATTTGTCAAAAGAACCAAACTCTTTCTGAATGGCAATAAATGCTTTGGCATTTCCAATAGTAGCGGAAATCTTTAGTCTATTTCTGATAATTCCAGAATCTTCTTTTAGTAAAATAGCTTTTGCCTCTGTATACTGAGATACTTTAACGACATCAAAATTATCAAAAGCAGCCTTGTAACCATCCCTTTTTGCTAAAACTGTTGACCATGATAAACCAGCTTGAGCCCCTTCAAGAATAATGGTTTCAAATAGTAATCGGTCATCATGAACAGGAACCCCCCACTCTGTATCGTGATATTCTTGTTCATGATTTGTTTTAGTTGACCATTCACAACGGACGGTTGGCTTACTTGACATATTTTTGTAATTCGGTTAAAAACACACTTTCTGTTTTATATCCCATTATAGTGCCTCGTTTAGCTTCTCTTTTATCTAGAATAACGAATGACGGAAAACTCATTTTACCGCCAAGTAAACTAAAAGCTAATGTATTATAACCTGCCCTAGGTGTATACTGTTTAAATTCATACAACTTTTCGTTATAAGCTATGGCCTCACGCATTTCAGCATCCATTTTTACCGAATAAAAGTGTTTATTCATGTACTTAACAACCTCAGGTGCAACAAAAGTCGATACATCCATTTTTTTGCACCAACCACACCAATCTGTATATACGTCAATAAAAATATATTTAGGTTTCTTTTTGTTTCTTTCAATGGCTGTTTCAAAATCTAACCATTCAATTTCCAAATTCTCAACACTTATCTCATCCTTAGTATCAGAAGACAAAGCAGTTTTTTCCTTATTCGCAGTAGTCTCAACTGCTGTATCAACAACTTTTTGAGTACCACATGAAACAGCTACTAAAACACTTATTATTAGAATTAGTTTCCTCATTTATTATAAGTTTTTCTCTGTAAAATTAAGTAGTTTATTAAATAGATGCAGCCTTGTATTCCCACCATATATGCCGTGATTTTTATTGGTGTAAATTGCCATATCGAAATCGATATTTTTGTTTACCATGGCTGCAGTCATTTCTAAAGTATTCTGCATATGAACATTATCATCACCAGCGCCATGAACAATTAAGAAATGACCCTTCAATTTTTCTACATGATTAATTGGAGAATTATCATCATAACCATTTGGGTTCTCTTGCGGTGTCCTCATGAATCGTTCGGTATAAATATTGTCATACCAACGCCAATTTGTTACTGGTGCCACTGCAATTCCCATTTTAAAAACTTCAGCGCCTTTTGTCATGCATAAAGCTGCCATATACCCTCCATAACTCCAGCCTTGAATACCAATCCTATCCTTATCCACATAATTCCATTTTCCAACCTGTTTTGCAACCTCAATCATATCCTCAGTTTCTAACTTGCCTAACTGTAAATAAGTTGATTTCTTAAATTCAGTTCCTCTATACATGGTACCTCTAGTGTCTACTGAAATCACAATATATCCCTTGTTTGCTAAAAGTTGGTGATACATATAGTTTCTTCCCTGCCATTTGTCAGCTACAAGGTTACTTCCTGGCCCACAGTAGACATTAAAGTAGACTGGATACTTCTTATTTTCATCAAAATTAACTGGTTTAATTATTGATGCATTTAGATCATGTTTAACTCCTTTTATTTGAATAAATTCCTTGGTCGATAAGCTTAGCTTTTTAAGGTCTTTTTTTAATACATTGTTATCTTCTAAAACCTTTAATTCCTTACCATTCGCATTGTGAAGTGATATAGTGGTTGGTGAATTCGCATTAGAATAATAATTCAAATAATACTTCATACCTTTGCTAAAATCAGCATCATTAGTTCCTTTATTAGTCGATAACTTCTTTTGATCACTTCCTTTTAAGCTAACAGTGTACAAAGCTTTATGAATGGGACTTTCCTCTGCTGAAGTGTAATAGATTTGGTCCATTTCTTCATTCACTCCTTTTAAGTCCACAACATCCCATTCCCCCTTAGTAATTTGTTTTTCTTTACCATTAAACTTTACCTTGTATATATGATTATACCCATCTTTTTCTGATGTCCTTAGTAATGCATCTTCTGAAGACAAAAAGATTAAATTATCATCAATTTCAACATATGTATCCGACTGATCTGTATGAAAAATTGAAATGTCAACTTTATTCGAATCATATCCTTTAACTAACATATAATTTAAAGAGTTTTGATGTCTATTTAGACCTAAAACACAAAGTTTTCCACCATTTGTCCATTTCATCCTTGGAAAATACTCATACTTTTTGCCAGTACTCAGTATATTATATGTGTTTTTCGACAAGAGATCATAGATGTTTACAATTAAAACAGAATTATTTTCTCCCGCTTTTGGATACTTGAAATCATATAGATAAGGATAGGTTTTTCCTAAATAGTAAGGCATACTAAATTCCGGAACATTTGACTCATCAAACCTGTAATACGCTATACTTTCGGAATTTGGAGACCAATAAAAACCTTTAGTTATAGCAAATTCTTCCTCATAAACCCAATCTGTTGCTCCATTTATAATTTCATTCTTTTTACCATCATTAGTCACTAATACTGTCTCTTTTGTCGAAATATTGTAATAGTAAATATTGTTATTCTGTACATAACCTACTTTCTTTCCATCCGGAGAAAAATCAGCCAATTGCTGCGGTCCTGTACTTGATAATTCTGTGACATCTTTTGTTTTTAAATCAACAATATAATATTTAGCTGTAAAACTCCTACGATAGATACTTATCACCTCAGTTGCTAATAGAACCATACTCTCATTGGCATTAAAAAAGTAATCTGAAGTCTTTAAGATTTTACCTTTATAAAGCAAACCATTAACATCTAAAATTGTTTTTGAAGGCACGCCAAAATCTTCATAACTATACTCTAATATTTTATTGTCCTTCAAAACTGAAAAATGTTCACCATCATTCATAGAATTAACACTATAAATATACTCCTGACTAAAATCTGAAGATGCCCAAACACTTTGGTTAGTCAACTCTTTTTGAGCCGAACAACTACCCATTGACCCCATCAAAAAAATGAACGAGAGATAAAAATACTTTTGTATCATATACTGTAATTAATTGAATAGCGAATATACAAAACTATAGTTGAAAAATATTTTCCAAAACCTCCTATGTTTCAATTAATATTAACAATTTGAAATTTTATTATCTTAGAAAATTAATTAACTTTCGAAAAAATAATCACCACAAAATATATAATGGAAGAATTAGCAAATAAAGATTGGAATGAAATAAGAACAAATGATAGCTGGGCCATTTTTAAAATCATGTCCGAGTTTGTTGAAGGATATGAGAAAATGGCAAGAATTGGTCCGTGTGTATCTGTATTTGGTTCTGCCAGAACTTCACCAGATAACCCCTATTATAAAGATGCTGTTAAAACATCTGAGTTATTAGTAAAGTCCGGTTATGGTGTAATTACAGGTGGTGGACCTGGAATTATGGAAGCTGGAAATAAGGGAGCTGATTTAGCCAATGGAAAATCAGTTGGTTTAAATATAGTTTTGCCATTTGAACAAAGCGGAAATCAATATGTTAATCACCCTGTAGATTTTGACTACTTTTTTGTTAGAAAGGTAATGTTTGTTAAATACACACAAGGTTTTATTACTTTTCCGGGAGGGTTTGGAACTTTGGATGAGTTATTTGAAGCCCTTACACTAATTCAAACTAAAAAAATTGACAGAAAACCAATAGTCTTATTTGGCTCCGAATACTGGACTGGCATGGTTGAATGGATTAAAAATACCATGTTAGGCAAAGAAAAGAACATCAACCCTGATGATCTAGAATTATTTAAAATAACTGATAGCCCAGAAGAAGCAGTTGAGTTTATAAATGATTTCTATAAATCACATTTATTAAGACCTAACTTTTAGATTATGAGAATCTGCTTCACTCTATTCTTAAGCTGTTTTTTATACAATTCTTCATTTTCTCAAAGCTGGTCATATGGACCTGAAATTGGAATGAATTTAATTAAAATTGACCAAAGTCATACTGGTGGAAACTACTCGCCTTCATGGCACGTTGGCGGATTTACAAAATTGAGTTTAAATGATTTTTTTTCAATCCAAACTGGCATTTATTTTAGTCAAAAGAAACAGTCGTATTCATCTGCTGACACAGCGCTTTCAACTATATTTTCGGTAATAGGTATATCTGACGATTTTGATCAATTTGATTTAAACACATACACTAATACTACTGGAAGAACTACGCAAAATTATATTGAAATTCCTTTTTTAGCAAAGATATCCTACAAAGGAGTTAATCTTTTTTCAGGAATTTATACTGGCTTTATGTTTAATTCAACTAACAAAGAGATTCAGTCTAAAAATACACCGGTATTATCCCTTATCAACCCAGAAATTTTAGGCCCCTTGAGCACTCTTCTTCCAGCATCATCTGAAATAACAGAAAATGTGATTCAAAACCCGAGTAATCTAAAACCTTTTGATTTTGGCGCAAAATTTGGCGCTTCCTACTTGTTTGATCGGTTAGAACTGAACATTGCTTATTCACTTGGATTACTTGATTATAGAAATGATAGCAGTGGACTAATTAGCCAAAAACACCAGTATTTTCAAATGAGTATTAGTTATAATTTTGGCGCTAATTTGAGTAATACAAATTTTTGGCAATCTAAAAAGTTGAAATAATTTAGAGATTTAAATTTCTAGTAAACGAAAATCCATATTGCATTTGCTTGTGCAGATAGTGTGTTGGGTAGTTGACATCCAAATTCATACCCTTATTAGTTAGCAATAGTGAAAATTGATGACCTTTAGAAAGTTCCCAAGTGAGTTTACTGGTATAAAACGGATAAGTAAAGTTTTCATGCCCTTGCAGCATCAAGTGATTTATATCAACAGATAAATCAATAAAAAAAGATCTAAAAAAACGATAAGACAAATCTCCTGTTAAAGAAAAAGAGGAAATGTTTCTGTTATAAGCCTCGTATTCTGTGTATACAGCCCATTGACTAAAAGGTCGGTCGTAAGCATAAAGTGGGTAAACTGTATTACCAATAGTACCGCCATAAGAACCTTGCAAATTTCTGGACTCTCTATAAGATGGCTTTAAATTCCTAAATCCTTTATTAAATCGCCATCCATAAAAACGATATTCCACCTTTGATTTTAATCGAAGTCTATTTTTTTCATAGGTCTTTGCAGCTCCTACTAAATAAGAAAAATTACTTTTCTTTAAATTAAATGAAGAATTAATACCTAATGAATATGCCCCTTGAGCATAAAGTCTCAAACCTTTAGAATCATATAAACCTGACGACAATTTAATGCCTTGATAGCGATTCAAACCAAACTCATGATAGACACCTAGTCTAATATCAGTTTTCCAATGTTTTTTAATATTTAATTCATCAAATGAAACGACATAATCAATAGCATCACCAATATTGAGGCCTATGCCCTGTTTGAGGTCTCCAATGTGAAATACTCTTAAATTCAATTTTTTAAACGAAAAATTAAGGTCATTTCCCTGTATATCTATATTGTAAATTAAAAGTCCTTCATGGATTTTTGCCATCCTTACATTTCCAAAGTTTCCGTGTAGATTAATTTATTTCTTAAATAAAGATAGGTTTTCATTCAATTTAAAAACAAATTGAGGTATTAGTGCCATATTTTTAACATCATAAACCCCGTAAGATACTCCGCGGTGCTCAGCAACAATGTTGACTTGAAAAATTGATGAATCAGTAACCTGAACCTGACCGATCAAATCAATATAAAACCCTAAATGCCTTAAAGGGTTATCTAAAGACTTTTCTGGATTATAGCCATTATAGCTCAAAGATCGAACATTGCTTATTGTTTTAGGCAAATGCAGATCATTTCCAACAGCTGCTGAATTTAAACGAGTCGCGTAATAATTCCCGTATTCAAAGTTGAAATTTACTTTTTGAGATAAAGTGGTATCTATTTTTTGAGCATGGAGATCAAATGTGGAAAGAAAAGTAAACAAACAGAATAATTTAATTAGCATGAACTAAGAATTAATACTATTTAAAAACTCTTAGTATAGTTTTTTATTGTGCTAGAAATTTTGAATTAACCCAGCTTAAAACATTTTGCTCAATTCTTGTTTGTATGTCCGTAACGTCAGCTTTCACAAACTTTTCACCAGTAATCTTTTCGTATAATTCTATATACCGGTCAGACACCAACTGAACAAAATCATCTGGCATATTTGGCATAACTTGTCCATCTAAACCTTGAAAGCCATTTTCAATTAACCATTGGCGAACAAACTCTTTTGATAATTGTTTTTGAGCCTCATTATTACGCTGGCGCTCCTTATATCCTTCTGCATAAAAGTATCTAGAAGAATCAGGGGTATGAATTTCATCTATTAAATAAATCTTTCCATCTTTCTTCCCAAATTCATATTTCGTATCTACTAAAATCAACCCTTTTTCGGCTGCCAATTGAGTACCTCTTTCAAATAAAGCATAAGTGTATTTCTCTAACATTTCATAATCATCTGCTGAAACGATACCTTGTCCAATGATATCTTCTCTTGAAATATCCTCATCATGACCTTCTTCAGCTTTTGTTGCAGGTGTTATAATAGGCATTGGGAATTTGTCATTTTCTTTCATGCCATCAGGCATAGACACTCCGCATAATAATCTTTTCCCCAACTTATACTCCCTAGCAGCATGACCTGACATATACCCACGAATAACCATTTCAATTTTAAATGGTTCGCATAAATGACCAACAGCAACGCTTGGGTCGGGAGTAGCCATTAGCCAATTCGGAACGATATCTTCGGTTGCTTTTAAAAATTTTGCGGCTAATTGATTTAATACTTGCCCCTTGAAAGGAATTCCTTTTGGTAATATGTGGTCAAAAGCTGAAATTCTATCTGAAGCTACAATCACAATATAATCGTTTTCTAATGAATAGACATCTCTTACTTTACCATTGTAAATAGACTTCTGATAAGGAAACTGAAATTTTGATGATGTAATTGCGCTCATAATAAAAATAAAAAAGCAAAAGTAAAATATAGATAGATGGAATCTACTATCTGAGACTAATAATTATTAACAGAATTAGAACAATTGTCTACTTTTTTAAAATTTAATCATTGCTTTTATTCGAATATGCCCTATATTCAAGACCTAACATTAAAAATTAGAAAATTATGGCAGTAATGAAAGTAATAGAAGTACTAGCAAATTCAACAGATAGTTGGGAAGATGCAACAAGAAAAGCTGTGAAGCATGCCTCTAAAAGTGTAAAACACATGAAATCGGCATACGTGCAATCGCAAAGTGTTGTTATTAACGGAGACAATGTTGAAGAATTCAGAGTGAACTTAAAAATCACCTTTGAGGTACAATAAGCTCAGCTTACAAAAAAAGAAAAGCCCAGTCATTAATCTGGGCTTTTTAATTTTAGTAGTTTCTAAGTTTCAATAAAGCATTATACTACTTTAAATTTATTCTTCATTCCTTTCAAACGCTTGAATTACTTCTTTAACCAGCCTATGTCTAATTACATCATTCTGATTTAATCGAACAATCCCTATTCCTTGCACATCCTTCAAGTAATCAATGGCTGTGATTAATCCAGATTTTTGATGCTTTGGTAAATCTATTTGAGAAACATCACCAGTAATAATAAATTTTGCGTTTTTTCCCATTCTGGTTAAAAACATTTTCATTTGATTATGAGTTGTATTTTGTGCCTCATCTAAAATGACAAATGCATTATCTAAAGTACGGCCACGCATAAAAGCCAATGGTGCAATTTCAACAATTCTATTTTCAACAAAGTCTGCTAATTTTTCTGCTGGAATCATATCCCTTAGCCCATCATAAAGTGGTTGTAAATAGGGATCTAATTTTTCCTTTAAATCACCTGGTAAAAACCCAAGATTTTCACCAGCTTCAACTGCTGGGCGAGTTAAAACAATGCGTCTTACCTCTTTATTTTTAAGCGCTCTAACTGCCAAGGCAACTGCAGTGTATGTTTTACCAGTTCCTGCAGGTCCAACTGCAAATACCATATCATTCTCTTCTGACATTTTAACTAAAAGTCTCTGATTGCTTGTTCTAGCTTTTATAGTTCTTCCAGCATTACCATGGAGTAATACATCACCTTGCTTTTCAAAAGGGATGCCTTTATCGTCTTGCAACATTAGATTATCAATATTACTATCAGTCAATTGATTGTATCTAGAAATATGTTGTAGAAAAAGGGTTAATTTGGTTTCAAAGTAATCGATTAAATCAGGTTCCCCAAGTACTTTAATTGTAGCACCACGAGCTATCAACTTTAATTTAGGAAAATATTTACGTATTATATCTAATTTAGAATGGTTTACACCATATAATACAACAGGGTCAACCCCTGCAATCTCAATGCTTTTTTCGTGCAAAATATAAATTTATTTATTGGTTGATTGTCATTAAAGTTAAAATTAAAATTAATTTTGAGAAAAATACAATTTAAGGAATTATTTAATGCAAATTATTACCCTAACAACGGACTTGGGATTAGAAGATCATTATGTGGCTTCTTTAAAAGGACAAATTCTGTCTAAGTCTCCTGACGTTAAATTGGTTGATGTTTCGCATCTAGTAGAACCTTTCAACGTGGCGCAGGCTTCTTATTACGTGAACAACATTATAAGAGATTTCCCTGATGGCACAATACATTTTATAGGTGTAGACTCAATTCCCGTTATTAATATTGATACTCCGAAGCTGAATATGTATCCAATTATTATGAAATTAAAGGGACAGTTTTTTGTAGGACTTGATAATGGCTTCTTTTCTCTACTTCCAGACTTTCATGAAGCGGAAGAAATTGTCTTAATTGACGATTTTTCATCTAAAACAGCATTACGATACCCTATAAAAAACATTTACATTCCTGCCATTTTATCAATCATTAATGGAACACCCATTACTAAAATTGGCGAAAGTATTAAAACAGTTAGACGAGCTTTTATTACTCAAGCCGCTACAGAAAGTAACTTAATTAAAGGTTCAGTAATTCATACCGACCATTACGGCAATGTAATTGTTAATATAACTGAAGGCTTATTTAAAAAAATTGGAAAGGGAGAAGCCTTTACCATTTACTTTAGACAGTCAAAATACTTTATTGAACGCATATCTGATAATTACAACGAAGTGCCCGTAGGAGAAAAGTTAGCCCTTTTTAATGACAATGGTTTTTTAGAAATAGCCATAAATAAAGGAATAAAGGGCAACGGTGGTGGGGCAAGTTCCTTATTAGGACTTAAAATTTCAGATATTATTCGTGTGGAATTTCACCCAAGAGGATCTAAAGATAGCATTGAGAGCTTGTTTCAATAGTGTCTTCGAAAAATAAATTACTATATTGCTTTTAATTAGCATTAAGACTTAATAATTATGAATAAAAAAATAGCTAAAGTAGCAGCAATTATTGCCTCATTCGTTATCGGATTCTTTATCAGTAGAATTAGTAATAAAGAGGCTAATTATGAAGCAGTTGAAAATATTGAGATAGATACTATAATCGCATCAAAAAATAACGATATGAAAGAAACTAATATGAAGTTAGGCGCATTTTCAATTAGCCTTAGCGTAAAAGACCTAGCGGCTTCAAAGGCTTTTTACGAAAAACTTGGTTTTATTGAAAATGGTGGCAGTATGGAATTAAGTTACCTTATTATGAAAAATGAAAACGCGCTGATTGGGCTATTTCAGGGGATGTTTGATGGAAATATTCTAACTTTTAATCCTGGCTGGGATGAAAACGCAAATAATATTGAATCTTTTGAAGATGTCCGTGTGATTCAAAAAAATCTTAAAGACAAAGGAATTGCTCTAATTACAGAAGCTTCTGACAGTACAAAAGGGCCTGCCAGCATAATGTTAACAGATCCTGATGGCAATTTAATTTTAGTTGACCAACACCGTTAGGCAACTATGACACCTAAAAAGATATTTATACTCGACGGTATAGGTGGTCTGCTTACGACATTATCTTTTCTTGCTATCATTCTATTTTTTAGTTCTTACTTTGGGCTCCCAAACAAAATTCTAGCTGTATTTGCTAGTTTTGGTGCTGTTTATGGAATATTTTCATTTTCTGTTGCTTTCAAAGCTAAAAAATGGATATCCTTTTTAAAAACAATTGTAATTGCAAACCTCATGTACGGAGCAATTACCATTACTACTCTATTGCTTTATAAAGAACTGATTACTAAAATAGAATTAACTTATTTTTGTGTTGAAATTTTAGTTCTTTCAATCTTAATTTGGTTAGAATTGGACATGGTTAATAAAACAAAAAACTAATCAAGCCCATTACATAACATGCCATGTTGTATTTGACAATTTAGATTGAAAAGTTGGCTTAAAAGTTGAATTTAGGAAAAGTATTTTGACAAGTAAAGACATTAATAATTGAATTGACAGTTATTGAAATCGAATACCTGATTGTGATGGAACTCACAAATCTATTTACTCACCTTTCTTTAGACTTTCCCAAGTGTTGTACAAAGTATCCTGATTTGGTCTATCTACTTCAATTTTTGTTAAGGGTTCGCATTCCACTAAAGAATCCTTGCATTCTTGCGGCAGCTTCTGATATAATGCTGTACCCATAGTTTTCCAATTGATCATCTCGTCTGACACCTCCTTAATCACTTTAGCAGGATTTCCGACCACTAAACTACGTTTAGCTATATTCATTTTAGCTGGAACAAAGGCCAAGGCACCAATAATGCATTCCTTTTCAATATTAACGTCATCCATAACGACGCTATTCATACCAATCATGCAATTTTCGCCAATAGTACCCCCATGAATAATGGCACCATGTCCGATATGCGCACCTTTTTTTAACAAAACAGTTTTACCAGGAAACATATGAATAGTACAATTCTCTTGTACATTACAACCATCTTCAATTACTATCTTACCCCAATCACCTCTTAAGGCAGCACTAGGGCCAATATAAACATCTTTACCAATAATCACATTTCCAGTAACAGTGGCTTGCGGGTGAACAAAAGAAGATGGATCCACAACCGGTTTAAATCCCTTAAATTCAAATATCATAATTGTGATTATTTTAAGCCTTTAGCTAGTTTAGAAACTCCAAGATACCAATATATAATTCCAATTGTTATTAAAATATGGCTAAAATCATTTTTATCAAACCATTGATGCACATTTATTTTAAATAAAAAGATAAATGCAGAAGGCAACATTACAAGCACTCCTAACCAAAAGAATTTGAACTTATCTGATAATTTTTCGGTGTATTTGAACCCTAAAATTCCTACGGTTGAAATCATGCCAACAATTGTATTTATGGCAATTGGTAAGAATGGAAGATTTGGATTCTCAGGTTTTCTAACAAAAATAAGCAAAATTAAAAATACCAAATAAACCACCGCAAGTTTTATATCAAACCATTTCTGTAGCTTTTTCCTCGTCTTTTCATTCCAATGCAATGAAATCATTGCTCTTTCTGCAAAATAAACAGAAATAGGCCCACATAACCACGAAGGCATCTTGCCAAATAAACCTAATTGATTATAAAATGTATGCCCTATCCCGCCCAATATCGAGCCAATTCCAAAAATAAGGAAGAACAAGGCCCAATAATAGTAAAAAGGTATTGTTTTCTTTATTTGTAATATTTTTGCACCAAAATAAACACTTAAACCACCCATAATGGTATCAGTTATAATTGCCATTGGTTCAAGAAGATCGAGTCCAAACATTTGAAACTCAATTTTTGGAAAATCTAATCCAATCATTTACTACCGTCCTTTATAAACCCCCATATCAGTGAACTTATCATGGCGTTTAGCCATTCTTTTTTGAGTATCTAATGCCTCCAATTTGGCAGTATGCTTTAAAATATATTCTTTAACAGTACCAAAAATCGCTGACCTATCTCTATGCGAACCTCCTATTGGCTCTTTTAAAATATCATCTACTATTTTCAAGTCTTTCATGTCAGTTGAAGTTAACTTCAACGCAGACGCAGCAACTTCCTTAAAATCCCAACTTCTCCAAAGAATTGTTGAACAGTTCTCAGGTGAAATAACTGAATACCATGAATTTTCAAGCATCACAACCTTGTCTCCAACACCAATGCCTAATGCTCCACCAGATGCACCCTCACCAATAATAATACAAATTACAGGTACTTTTAATCGCATCATTTCATAAATATTTCTTGCAATCGCTTCCCCTTGTCCTCTCTCTTCTGCCTCTAACCCAGGAAAAGCACCTGGTGTATCAATAAATGTAATAATAGGTTTGTTAAATTTTTCAGCTAATTTAAATAGTCTAAGGGCTTTTCTGTACCCCTCAGGGTTAGGCATTCCAAAGTTTCTATACTGTCTTAATTTAGTATTTGTCCCTTTTTGTTGACCGACTAACATAAATGTTTTGCCGTCAATTTCGCCAAAACCACCTATCATAGCTTTATCATCCTTTACGTTTCTATCACCATGCAGTTCAATAAAATTACCTTCGGTTATAGCATTAATAAAATCTAAACTATATGGTCTACTCGGATGACGTGATAATTGTACACGTTGCCAAGGCGACAGGTCTTTAAAAATACTTTTAATAGTTTGCGTTTTCTTTTTTTCTAAATCCTTAATTAACTTAGACGAATCAACACCACTATTCTCCTCTACACCACGCACCTTGACAATTTCTTCATCAATGATTTTAATTGGTTCTTCAAATGGCAAATAATTTTCCATAATTGGCTATTTTTTGAGTCCCGAAATTTACAAATTATTTTCAGGGAAGGGTTTATTAATTTGAAGAAAGTTTTAATCATTTAATTAAAATTTAAGTAAATCTCCTCTGTTATGTTTTTTGAAAAACGTTTAATCAAAAGCCCTTAGTAAACATTATAGCTAAAAACCATATATTCGTCCTACTTTTTGATTGAATATGATTACTTATCCTTTTGCAAAAATAAATATCGGACTAAACGTTACAGAAAAACGGTCGGATGGCTACCATAATATAGAAAGTATTTTCTTTCCTATACCATTAAATGACATATTGGAAATTAATAAAAGTGAACACTTTAACTTTAGTTCTAGCGGAACGTTAATTCCAGGAAACGCTGAAGATAACCTCGTAATAAAGGCTTATAAGTTAATTCAATCAATCTACAAAATACAAGCCGTGTCAATACACTTGCATAAACAAATTCCAATGGGAGCTGGACTAGGTGGTGGATCTGCTGATGCAGCATTTACATTACTCATGTTAAATGACTTGTTTAATTTAAAAATTAGTAAAGCTAAGCTTGAATCACTAGCCTTGTCGCTTGGAAGTGATTGCCCTTTCTTTATTCATAACAAACCAATGTATGTTTTTGGAAAAGGGGATAAAATGGAAGATATAGAATTAGATTTATCGGGTAAATTTATAATGATAATCAATCCTAATATTCATATTAGCACAAAAACAGCATATGGTGGTGTTAAACCAAGGCATACAAATATTAACATGTCAAAAGAAGTCAATAAACCTTTAAAAAAGTGGCATCATACCATTAAGAACGATTTTGAAAGTCATATTTTCGATTTACACCCCAAAATATTAGACCTAAAAAATGAACTTCTCAACTTAGGTGCAGATTATACTTCAATGACTGGTTCTGGATCTACTGTTTATGGCTTTTTCAGTAAGAGACCAAAACCACTAAAAAAACATCAATTTGAGGTCATATATGAGTTATAGTGCTTAATTAAGTAGCATTTATTAACCTATGTTCAGACTATAAAATGTTAAAATCTAATTATTAATGTATATATTCTTTAACTTTGCCGTGCAGAGATAATATTTTCATAGGTAATACACTGCATTATTATTTAACGATTAAATATTAAAAGCATTTTGTGTAAGCAGGATGCTTTTTTTTATAACTTTTTTAAATAAAAATCAAAATCACTTGGTGCTTTTAATTTCCTATACTTTTCATTGTAAATCAAGCAACTGCAGTCCTTTGAATGAGAATATTCGTATCCAAGTTTTGCATAAAAATTAGCTAAACGTAATTTTGGGATTGTATCAACTCCTCTAACTCGCAATATTTCAATTTTTATTAGATTTATCTCTTTTTGTATGGCAATATCCTCTACCGTATTTATTAAGGCCTTACCAATACCCATTCCTCCCATATTAAAATCAGTAGCTAGCAGGCTAAAAGTATATTCATTGTTATTCCTACCGTAGTGATTGATGCCGCCGGCCACCTTCCCGTTAAAAAATGCAATTAATATTTCACCATTTTCAATCAATTTATCATATTCAGGTTTGAAAATCCTGACATAATTTGGCCCCCAAACTTCCTCTTCAGTTAACTCATAACCCTTAATAATAATTTGATACAAAGTATTCAACTCCTCACTGGAGTGCTTTATAAATGAGGCTTTTTCAATTTTAATCATAAAAAAAGGAACCTTTTAGATTCCTTTTGTAAAATTAGTGTTTTATATTTTATTTCAAAGCATCTAATTTAGCTTTCATTTCTTTCGCTTTTTCCATATTGCCAACTTTGTAATATGCTTGGCGCAATGACCCAATAATTTCAGCATTATTAGGATCTAACTCATTAGCCTTCTCTAAATATGGCAACGCTTTCTTAAAACTATCTGTCATTTCATCCCTGTACTGTTGCTCCTTAGGGTCACCTAGGCCCAAGTCATTAATTTTTCCATTAATAGTTGCTGCTTTGTTGAAATACACAGCGCCTAGTCCAAGTAAAGCATTATTATATTTTGGATCTATTTCAAGAACCTTTTTATAAGCTTTTTCTGCATCCTCATATCTCTCTTGTCCTTCATAAATAGTTCCAACTACATAATGTAATTCTTTATTGTTGGGATCTAATGCAATAGCGTCTGACAAAACTTTTTCAGCCTCAGCTTTTTTACCAGAACCCAAATAAATATTAATTAGAGAAATCATGATGTCTTTATTACCAGGATTAGCATTCAGCAATGCTGACAAGGCCTTCTCTCCTTCGTCTGCTCTATCTAATTTAACGTAAGCCTCACTTAAATAAGAAGAGGATGTAGGCAATTCATAACCTAAGTCAGAAGTTTTAGTAAATGCAAAAAGTGCTTTTTCATAATTCTCAGCCTTCAATGCAGCAATCCCCCCATAATAAATGGCCACTGTATCTGTCAATCCCATAGCAGCACCATACTTAGATGATGTAAAAAAAGATGTCATTGAAGCAGAAAAATCTTGTGCTTCATAAAGTTTAACTGCAGTATTATAGGACTGTCCACGCACCGCTGCACAGTAATCACTAATATCATCTGAATATCTTCCTTTGGTATCTTTTTCAGCTGATTTTGCAAAAGCTGCTAAACCTTCATTATTTGTTTTTTCATTTCCGAAAGCTTTTAAGGCTTCATTTTTGGACATTGCTCCTAATTTTGCTGCCTCACAATATATTTTGCCTTTATACATTAAAGTTTTAGGATCATTCATTGTAGACTCATGATTTGCCGACTTTGTTATATAGCCTATTGCTTCCAAGAGATCTTTCTCCGCACTTTCAACATTTTTACTAGATATATTAGCCATATAAGACTTCCACACCATAGCAGCGTTTGTTGTCATGCTTTTTTGAGCCATTACTGAGGTTGACACCAGTAAAAGCCCCGCTATCATTACTTTTTTCATTTTTCCGTTTATTAATTGATTCATTAAATTCAAATTTCCATAAATCCTATTTCAATTTCTATGCCAAAATACTTTACTCCTCTTCATTTGAAGTAACATCTTGACCTTCTACTTGGTTTTCATCAGATTCATCTTCTTCATCACTATCTCTATATACTTTAGCAACAGCAGCAATTTCATCATCATTTCTTAAGTTGATTAACTTAACGCCTTGAGTTGCTCTACCCATTACTCTAAGGATATCAACATGCATTCTAATAGTAATTCCCTTACGTGTAATAATCATTAAATCATCTTCATCAGTAACGTTTTTAATAGCAATCAACTCACCTGTTTTATCAGTCACATTAATTGTTTTAACACCTTTACCACCTCGATTGGTTATTCTGTAATCAGCCACTGCTGAACGTTTACCATATCCCTTTCCAGATACAACCATTACATTAGCCTCTTCACTTTCAACGCAAATCATACCAACAACTTCATCTTTATCTGAAGCTAGAGTTACACCTCTTACACCAGAAGCAGTTCGACCCATTGATCTTACCTTCTCTTCATTGAAACGAATACATTTGCCCGACCTCAGTGCCATCATAATTTCATTAGTACCATTGGTTAATTTAACCTCTAACAACTCATCTCCTTCTCTAATTCCAATAGCATTTATACCATTCGTTCTAGGTCGAGAATACTGTTCTAATGTTGTTTTCTTAATAACACCCTTTTTAGTACACATAATGATGTACTTATCTGCAATATACTCAGGATCCTTAATATCGTTGACATTGATGAATGCCTTAATACTATCGTCTGAATCAATGTTAATCAAATTTTGTAAAGCCCTTCCTTTGCTAGTTTTGGCGCCTTCTGGTACTTCAAAAATACGCATCCAGAAACATTTGCCTTTTTCTGTAAATATAAGTAGCCAATTGTGATTAGTGGCAACAAAAAGATGCTCTAAAAAATCCTTATCTCTAGTCGCTGATCCTTTGGATCCAACACCTCCACGGGATTGAACTTTATATTCCGCTAATGATGTTCTTTTGATATAACCAGCATGCGAGATTGTAATAATAACCTCTTCATCTGGAATTAAATCCTCAATACTCATTTCGTTAGCAGAATATTCAATCACTGAACGTCTATCATCTCCATATTTATCTTTCACTAAGAGCAATTCATCTTTGATGATTTGCATTCTTCTATCTTCGTTCGCTAAAATATCTTTTAAGTCAGCAATTGTTTTCATCAATTCCTCATACTCAGTTCTTAACTTGTCCTGCTCAAGACCAGTTAATTGTCTCAATCTCATTTCAACGATTGCTCGAGATTGGATATCACTTAAATCAAAGCGTTTCATCAAACTCTCTCTTGCCTCGTCTGGAGACTTAGATGCTCTTATTATTTTAATAACTTCATCAATATTATCAGATGCTATTATTAAACCTTCTAAAATATGTGCTCTTTCCTCCGCTTTTCTTAATTCAAACTGAGTCCTCCTTATCACAACTTCATGTCTATGCTCCACAAAATGATGAATCATATCTTTCACATTCAACATTTCTGGTCTACCTTTAACTAAGGCGATATTATTAATTGAAAATGAAGTTTGTAACTGCGTGTATTTAAATAATTTATTCAAAACAACATTTGGAATTGAATCTCGTTTCAATTCGTAAACAATACGCATTCCTTGTCGATCAGATTCATCTCTAATATCAGAAATACCATCAATTTTCCCATCATTAACAAGGTCGGCAGTTTTCTTAATCATATCGGCCTTGTTCACCTGATAAGGAATTTCTGTCACAATAATAGCTTCTTTACCTTCTCTAATTTCTTCAAAGCCTGCTTTCGCACGCATTACAACCCGTCCTCTACCAGTTTCAAAAGCTTGTTTTACACCTTCGTATCCATATATAATACCACCAGTTGGAAAATCTGGTGCTTTTATATGATTCATTAATTCAGCAATTTCTATATCTCTGTTATTAATATAGGCAATAGTCCCATCAACTACTTCGGTTAAATTATGAGGCGGCATATTAGTAGCCATACCAACGGCAATACCACTAGCTCCATTTACTAATAAATTAGGGATTTTTGTTGGCAGAACAGTCGGTTCTTTTAAGGATTCATCAAAATTAGGAGCAAAATCTACGGTCTCTTTATCAAGGTCCGCTAGCATATCCTCAGCAATCTTTCTCAATCTGGCCTCAGTATAACGCATTGCGGCTGGACTATCACCATCAACTGAACCGAAGTTACCTTGACCATCAACTAATGGATATCGTAAAGACCAATCTTGAGCCATACGCACCATAGTATCATAAACAGAAGAATCACCATGTGGATGATACTTACCAAGTACTTCACCGACAATTCTTGCCGATTTCTTATATGGTCTATTAGAAAGGACTCCTAAATCCAACATTCCATAAAGCACTCTTCTGTGCACTGGTTTGAATCCGTCTCTTACATCTGGTAAAGCTCTTGATACAATAACCGACATTGAATAATCAATGTAAGCTGATTTCATTTCATCTTCGATATTAATCTTAATGATTCTTTCTCCGTCTGCCATAATATTTTATATGTAGAAATTTTAAAATTACAAACGACGAAAATAGCCAATTTTAATCAAAAAATTGCAGTGTAATCGACTGTACTTATCAACAAAAAACGGTTTAAAATGAGGTTTATTAACAATTTATTAAATTTATTATTTTAAATATATTTGTGAATCAAATTTTGTCACTAAATTTAAAAGTTAAAAGTTAATTAATGGATGCAAATTTCTCAGCAAAAGCAAAAAATGTTATCGAGCATAGTCGTGAAGAAGCACTTCGCTTAGGTAATGACTACCTTGGTGTTGAGCATATTTTACTGGGGATTTTAAGAGAAAAGGAAAGTCTAGCTGTTAAACTATTATTAGAATTTCATCTAGATTTGGATGTTTTAAGAAAAGACATAGAAAAAAATATAAAAGAATCCCCAACCAAACCAACTGACGCTGGTAACATTCCATTGGTAAGACAAACTGAAAAAGTCCTTAAAATCACTTTTTTAGAATCTCGACTATTTAGAAGTAAAACAGTGGGCACAGAACATATTTTACTTGCTATTTTAAGAGAGAAAGACAATATTGCAACACGTATCCTTAATAAATACGGGGTTATTTACGAAAACGTTAAAGAAGAATTAGAAGAAATGATAGACGAACAAAACACTCCAAAGGCAGAATTCCCTGGCAATTTATCGAATGATGATAGTGGATCCGGCGACTCAAACTTCGGCTCTGGATCAGGGTCAGGATCAAGTGGCGCATCAAAGGGCAACTCAAAATCTAAAACACCTGTTTTAGATAATTTTGGTCGAGATTTAACTGCCATGGCCGAACAAGATAAGCTTGATCCAATTGTAGGCAGGCATAAAGAGATAGAACGAGTTTCTCAAATTCTATCACGTCGTAAAAAAAACAATCCAATTTTAATTGGTGAACCAGGTGTTGGTAAATCTGCCATTGCAGAAGGTTTGGCATTAAGAATTGTACAAAAGAAAGTATCTAGAGTTTTATTTGGAAAACGAGTGATATCTTTGGATTTAGCATCCTTAGTTGCAGGGACCAAATATAGAGGTCAGTTTGAAGAAAGAATGAAGGCCGTAATGAATGAATTAGAAAAATCAAGAGAGGTTATTCTTTTCATTGATGAAATTCATACTATAATTGGTGCTGGTGGTGCATCAGGATCAATGGATGCATCAAACATGTTTAAACCTGCGTTAGCAAGAGGTGAACTTCAAGTAATTGGAGCTACCACTTTGGATGAATACAGGCAACATATTGAAAAAGATGGTGCACTTGAAAGACGTTTTCAAAAAGTATTAATTGAGCCTACTAACATCATAGATTCGATTGAAATTCTTACAAATATAAAAGAACGTTACGAAGATCATCATAATGTAACCTATACTGACGAAGCCATTGCAGCTTGTGTTAAATTGACAGAAAGATATATGTCAGATAGAAATTTACCTGACAAAGCGATTGATGCAATGGATGAAGTGGGCTCTAGAGTTCATATTAAAAACATTAATGTTCCACCTGAAATTAAAGCACTTGAAGCAAAAATTGAAGACATAAAAGAACAAAAAAGTAAGGTCATCAAAAGTCAGCAATATGAAAAGGCAGCTGAACTAAGAGATACCGAAAAGAATCTGCAAGATGAACTTGAAACTGCCCAAACTAAATGGGAAGAAGAATCAAAAGCAAATAAAATAGAAGTAACTGAAGAACATGTTGCTGAAGTTGTCTCAATGATGACTGGTATCCCACTACAAAAAGTATCGGAATCTGAGTCAGGTAAAATTGTTCATCTATCAGATGACATAAGAGAAGGAGTTATTGGGCAGGATGAAGCAATAAAAAAAGTTGTAAAAGCCATTCAAAGAAATAGAGCGGGCTTAAAAGATCCTAATAAGCCGATCGGTTCATTTTTCTTTTTGGGGCCAACTGGGGTTGGAAAAACACAATTAGCAAAGGTGCTAGCTAAGAATTTATTCGAGTCGGAAGAAGCGTTAATTAGAATTGACATGAGTGAATACATGGAAAAATTCTCTGTATCAAGATTAGTTGGTGCACCTCCAGGATATGTTGGTTATGAAGAAGGCGGACAATTAACGGAGAAAGTTAGACGCAAACCTTACTCTATTATTTTGCTAGATGAAATTGAAAAAGCACATCCTGATGTGTTTAATATGCTCCTTCAAGTACTTGATGATGGACATATGACTGATGGTTTGGGTCGTAAAATTGATTTCAAAAACACCATTATTATTATGACATCAAATATTGGTGTAAGGCAATTGCAAGATTTTGGAACTGGAGTAGGATTTGGAACTAAGTCTCAACAGGAACAAAAAGACGAGGCGGCTGTACTAATTATTCAAAAAGCATTAAAAAAAGCGTTTGCACCAGAATTTTTAAATAGAATTGATGATATGATTATTTTCAATTCATTAAAACCAGATGATATTCATAAAATTATTGATATTGAATTGGCCAAATTATTTAAAAGAATAATAGACTTAGGATACTCTGTAGAAATGACTAAGGCAGCTAAAAAGTATATTGGTGATAAAGGCTATGATGAAAAATATGGCGCCAGACCTTTAAATAGAGCTATTCAGAAGTATGTTGAGGACCCTTTAGCTGAAGAGATTATTAATTCAAAAATTAAAGATGGAGATAATATCAAAATTGACTTTGATAAAAAAGCTGATAATATTTCAATTTCAATTGAAAAACAAAAGCCTTCTAAAAAAGCAGAGACAGAATAGTTCTAAATTCTAATACTACCCTCCTAAATACCGAGCCCTACTCGGTATTTTTTTTGCCAAAAAAGAAAAAAAGGGAGTTTTACAACTCCCTTTTCAACCCTTATATATGTAAACAAACAATTTGCTTACAACTCATATTACGCTACTATCTGTGAAAGGTTACAAATTATGATTTGAAGAATAAAAGACTTAATTCATTACCATCAAATTCAGCATACGAAAAATGTTGTCTCCGTGAAATTTTGCAGATTTACAGATGACTCCTGTCTAATTCTTGGAAAAATATTTATACTAAAACACAATGCCTTCTAGCTCCTTTTTGTAGGTATTTCCAATAGGAATTTCCAGATTGCCAAGAAAAATAAAATCCAAATTCTTGCCTGTTACTTTGTCCATACGTATCACATAGGATTTGTTAACTCTTAGGTATTCTATTTTATCGGGAACCAATTTATCATACTCTCCAATTTTATGTCGGATAGTGTGTTTTTTATTGATCAAATTTATAGTCAAATAATTGCCCTCAGATTTTAAAAACAAAATGTCCATTGAATTAATTCTGTAATTTCTTCCTTGTTCAGTAATAATAAAGGATTTCACTTTAGGATTTAGTTTTCTTACGATTAATCGTAACATTTCCTTAACAAGTAATCGATTATAAAGCAATACTCTAAACTTAAAAAACAAATAGATTATTAGGCAAATAAGGCATGCAATAGTAAGCAGAAACCAATTGGATTTATAAAACGGAGGATAAATAGTAAAAGCTAAGTTCAGTTTATTTTTATTCCAATCTAATCCATTCAAACTGTACCGGATCGTTAAGTGATAGCTACCTTCAGACAATGCCTCAAGGTGAACAGAGCGGCCTGATAATTTTCGCCATTCCTTATTATTTAATCTATATTGGCCTTTCAAATTGCTTTTATTTCCATAGAAAATGGATTGAATGTTAAAATCAATAGAATTCTGGTCGAAAGAGAGATTATCTAATTTATCAAAACCAACCTTCTTATTATTCACCAAAATACTCAGCCAATTTAATTTAAGATTGGGTGTTTTTTTCTTTTTAAATGCGGAACTTTTATTAACCAAAAAAAGACCAGACCTTGTTCCCATCCATATTTTATTGTCGATAATAATTACATCCGAAATCTCTTTTTCGAGCAATATTCTATCCATTCTAAAGATTTTTTTTTTGGAGGTATCTGACGGACTTAAAATACAACTTAACCCATTGTCAGTTGAAGCCCAAATACTATTCATGTTTTCAACAAATAGATTTGTAACAAAATTGCTAGTAAGTCCATTGGATTCACTGAATTGTTTTATTTTTCCATTTTTTAAAGATATCACCCCATTTCCAAATGTGCTAAACCAATAGGTGTCATTAGTTTTTTTAATATCAGTAATTCGCTGATTTAAAAATTGGTAATTACACTTAGTTAGTTTTTTTGATTTAAAGTTGTATTTGTACAGTCCACCTTCAGAGCCAACAAAAACGTTGTTATCATCAATCCATTCAACACATTTTATTCTAATAATTAATGGATTTTTACTTTTATAATTCACTGTTTCCTGAAGTGACCAAGGTGAAGCAAACAATGTCAAATTATTCCTTATTTTAAAATCAACAAGATAAAAACTGGATGATTTAATTTTTAGGTCATTACTTGTTGATGTACCTGAAAAACCAGTATATAATGTGGTTGTTCGTGGGTCAAACTTTACTTTAGCTGCAATTTTGTTATTGGTTTGATATATTAAATTGATCTGTTCTGAATTAGTTTTCCATATTTGACCTTGAATATCTGAAAATACAATCTGATTATCGTGAATGGCCTCCATATCAAAAATGGATTTTTCACCGAATTTTTTTATCCCACCTAAGCCTTGTTCAAAATACAGCACTCCATGATCAATTGTGGTTACCCATATCCCCCCTTGTGAATCATTTAATACAGAAGAAATAGAATTAACAGATGCTATATAGATTATTTCTTCTGTCTTAATATTATAGATTAAACCGCCGCCATTGTTAAATCCTATCCAAATTTTATTGGACGAAAAGAGTCCAAGTCCAATTATTTGGTGATCAAAGACAACCTTTTTATTAACACCTGATGTGCTACAAATAAAAAGTTCTTTTCCATGACTATAAGTGTAACTTGACTCAGTATTGACCGCTTTGTAATATCCTGTTTTGTAGTTCAGCTTGTAATTATTAATTTGTAACTTCTCAAATTTTTCTAATCCAATTGCTTCAGCGTAATTGGCGGGAACAAGAAAGTTAAAAGATTCTTTTTTATTTAATTCAACATTACACAAGATGGTTTTGTTTAGATCTTCTGCTACAAATAAGGTATTTATTTTTTTTGTACAAACTCCTTTATCATTAATTGATACATAATCATAGGAGTTTTGAAAACCCAAAAATATATCCTTATTTTTATCTCTATAAAAATCTTCTATTAGTGCGCCTTTGCACTCGATCTCTAATGTTTTGTTGAATTTATATTTGTGAATAATATAGTCTTTGGGATGAAAATAAAACAATCTATTTTGAATAGTACTGCACCATACTGTTCCATCATCCTGTTCAAAAAATTTAAAAACTGTAGTACTCGGCAAGCCCTCATTCAATCCGAAATTTTTAAAAACATAACCATCAAACCTTGACACTCCCCGATCGGTTGCGAACCAAATAAAACCATTTACATCTTCATAAACATCATATACTTGCGAACTTGGTAAACCATCAAATGTATTAAAGTGCGTATAAATCATTTCTTGTGAGAAAGATTGAGCTTGTAAAAGAAAAATTAATACTGCAATAAGGTAAATCGGAATTTTCAATTGTAATTTTTTATCAATACAAACGTATGCATTATTTATTTGAATTTCATCCATCATATTTAAATAAAAATCTTGTCACTAAATCAACCTATTTTGTCACATTCCTCTATTTTATTAGCCTTAGAGACCAAAAGCTCTATATTTTTGTCGAGACAACAATTAATTCATAGTATCAACAAGAATTGATTTTTTCACAATAAAATTGGCTGCCTTCGCATCCTGAGTAACAAATAAAATAATTGTAAACAGTAAAAATTTAAACCAATGAAAAAAATTTTAATCCTTATTAGTGCATTTCAACTTAGTGTGATTAATGCTCAAATTGAAAACGACTTAGTGGTACATTTCTCTTTTAACAATAGCTACAATGATATTTCTTCAAACAGTATTACTGGTTACAATAATGGTACATTTTTTACAGCTGATAGAAACGGTCTTGCCAATAGCGCTATTGAATTAAATGGTAACGATTTTGTCTCGTTCATAAGTGACTCTATAAATGTTGAATTTCCGATAACAATTTCGACTTGGGTCAGACTTAATTCGCTTAACGAATCAAATAATATATTTTTCTCGGACACAGACTTTGATAATTATTCCGGGTTTTGGCTTCAAACACTACCCAATACTGGTCAACCTGTATTAAGTTTTGGTGGAGGTACAAGTGGAAATGGAGGAATAAGTTCTGGAAATCGTCGGAGCTACATAAGTGACTTTAATTTGCAAGTAGGTGTCTGGCACAATATAATAGGAATTATTCGTGCCCACAATGATATGGATATTTACGTAGACTGTATGCAAACAACTGGAACATATTCAGGCTCTGGGCCAACCGCTATATCTTATATCCCTTCAGAGTCAAGAATTGGTTCAGCTCCTGTTACTGCTGTTAGCCCCATCCCCCCCTCTTATAATGGTTTTATTGATCAATTCGCTATTTGGAAAAGAGAATTAACTGCCCTCGAATTAACAGAAATGTGTAATACAAACAATACACTCGCAATTGAATCGGTAAAGAAAAAGCCGCGTGAATTATTAAGAATTGTGAATATGATGGGCCAAGAATGCGTTCCAGTGAATAATACACCACTTATTTATCAGTATGATGATGGAAGCACAGAAATTATAATAATTCAAGAATAAAGTAAAACAATAATTTAAAATTACAATGCATTCATTTTCATTAATTTACTTGTTAATGTAGCTTTTTTTAATCTAAAACATTTTATTATCATAGGCATTGCTTTTATTAGGTGTGTTAACTATTTTCAATAATTAGTTTGAAATTTGGATCGATATGAATTAAAAAGTCTTCGTTAAAATTTCATTCAAAGTAATACGATCAACACTCTTTGATTTTTCAGTATAAATGTGTAATTCAAAACGTTTCAGGTTGGATTCAAAGCACTGATTCAATAATTTCAAACAGCTGCATTAAAATAAATAAGTATTAGCTCTTCATTTTTATTAGCTTTAGAAGTTCTGGAAATGGTTATTTCGATAATATAAATATACTATACCTATTAAATTATTAGATTTCATAACTGAATTATAAATCTGTGTTCTATTACTATTTATCTATAAGTAAATTGTAATACCTCTAGAAATTAGTTTTAAGATTATAAGCTAAGTGTTCAGGCATCAAAGTTCTTCAAAGTGAATTCATTACCATCAAATTCAGCGTAAGAAAAGTACTGAATCCAGTCTCCTGTATTAATATACTTGGCACCTTTTGGTAAATCAAATTCAATCGGTAAATGGCGGTGACCGAATACAAAAAAGTCAATATTTTCGTTTTCTAGGACGGATTTACAATATTGAATTAACATCTCCTTTTCTTCGCCATAAAAAGTGTCATCTGCAGTCCCAGTTGAAAGCCTACTTTTTTTTGAAAAATAGTTTGCTAAGCCAATCCCAAAATTTGGGTGCAACCTAGCAAAACACCATTGACTAATTTTACTCCTAAATACACGTTTAATAAACTTGTAGCCATGATCACCAGGTCCAAGACCATCACCATGACCTATAAAAAATTGTTTCCCATTATAATTAGCTGTAATTTCTGTAGTGTGAAGTGACACTCCAAGCTCTTTGGGAATATAATCGAAAACCCACATATCGTGATTTCCGTAAAACCAGTGAATTTTTATTCCTTTGTCAGTTAGACTTGCAATTTTGCCTTGTAACCTAACAAAACCTTTAGGAATGGCATGTTTGTACTCAAACCAAAAGTCAAACACATCTCCAAGTAGGTAAATTTCAAATGCATCATCTTCTATTTGGTCTAGCCAACGAATGATTTTTTTTTCACGTTCTAAACTACTACTATAACTAGGGGCTCCGAGGTGAAAATCAGATGCAAAATATACTTTTTTACCTAAGGGTATTTGCATTTAATAGTCGTATATTTTTTTTAGAGCATTTTCTAATGCAGCCCCTCTAAGGTTTGTAGCCACAATGTTACCTTCAGCATCAATTAAGCAAGTAAAAGGAATACCTCTAACTCCATAGTCTCGAGCCGCTTGATTATTAAAACCTTTTAGTTCACAACCATGATTCGGCCAAATTAACCCATCTTGCTCAATCGCTTGTAACCACCTTGCATTTTGACCCGGCTTATCAAACGATACACTGAATACTTCAAAACCTGATTTATTATACTTTTTGTAAGCCGCCACTACATTAGGATTTTCTCTACGGCAAGGTCCACACCATGACGCCCAAAAGTCAATCAAAACAACTTTTCCTTTAAGGTCGGATAATTTTAAGGTGTCTCCATTTCTACCAGGCACTATTATTTCTGGTGCAGGTTTTCCTGGTGCCAAAAGCTGCTTACTTGCTGCTTCAGCTTGCTCTTGCTTAACTTGTTTTTGAAGCAATGAAGCCACACCTGAACCTGCAAAGTTTTCTATAAAACTATCAACTACGCTCTTGTAAAGCTCTGACTCTCTCTCCTTGTTTATGGCGCTCAGAGTAGCCAATATAGCTGGGCTTTTCATATTTGTTTGAATAAAAACATTTCTGTAAGCATAAAACACCTCCGCTACTGGACGAAAATAATCATTCACAGCTTGTTGTTTCGATTTATCCAAACTTAAAACTTGTCTTAGAGAGTCCTCAGTATATTTAAATTTAGAATAATCTTTATAAAAGGTCATCATTAATTGAGAAGCATTAGATCCTATAATATTACAATTATTTAAAATGCTTTTTGAATCAGCATAAATTTTAATAGAATCATTTCCATATAATATTAAATTAACACTTTGCCCATCTTTCAGTGATGCAATATAATAATCATGAAATGGAATTGTAAAATCAGTACTAAACTCTCCTTTCTCATCTAATTTAAAAGTATGAACTGGCTTTTTAGTGCCACCTAGCACTTGATTTGTAATTACCATCTCTTGTCCAGCTGCACCTATCACTAATCCTTCGAGATGGACTGGTAAACCTTGCATGGCATTGTTTGTGGCTTGTGCGCCTAAATTATTAATAAAGGCTATTATCAAAAATGTAAATACTATTCTAATCATAATTATTTCCCTAATACTTCAGTTAATTTTTGCTCTAAAGCTGGTCCTCTTAAGTTAGATGCAATTATTACGCCATTCTTATCAAGTAAAAATGATGCTGGAATCGAATTAACACCATATAATGCTGCTGCTGATGAAGACCATCCTTTCAGATCAGAAACGTGGTTAGGCCAAGAAAGGTTGTCTGCTTTAATCGCATTAATCCAGTCATCCTTTTTAGTATCTAATGATACATTGATTATTGTAAATCCTTTATCCTTAAATTTTTCATAATTTCTAACAACGTTTGGATTTTCCTTTCTACATGGTCCACACCATGACGCCCAAAAATCTAACAATACAACCTGTCCTCTTAGGTCAGATAGTGAAAGTGAAGACCCATCTGGTTTTGTCAATGTAAAATCAGGAGCAGGTGCCTCTCCTGAAGTCAATGTTTTTTTTGACTCGGCCAATGCTATCTGTTGCTTAACATTTTCAATATCTTTATTTATTAAACCAGAATACTCAGACTTTGGATATCTTGCTGCTATGCCATTGGATACCTTTTCAAAATATTTAAAATAATCATTATTGAAGTATTCAATGCCATTTGTAGGGTAAAACTCTCGTAACATAAGCCAACCTGCCGCTGATCCTTCATTATTTTCAATATAGTCAATTGCAAAATCTCTAGTAATGACACTCAAGGAATCTAAACGCGCCTGATATTTCAAGGCCATTATTGAATCATTTGGTGCCATAGTTTGCAAATTGTCAAATGCTGATTTCTTTAATGGAAACATTTTCTCGGACAACAGTTGATAAACCTTCAAATCTGATGACATTTTTGATCCTGAAAACTCACAACTTTTTGAAAAATCTGGATATGTTCCTTTTACTTTAACATCTCTATCAGATGGGTCAGACAAAAGATACGCTGGCAAACTTTCTTTATCATTGGGGTTTACAACAATAAAGTATAACCTTAAATCTTTTGTTTTCGTTTCCAATGTGAATTTTCCATCAACCACTGTAGCTGTATCAATATTGACTTGCTTCCCCCCATCAAACACTGTTAGTACAACGTCGTTTCCATCAGCACCAGAAACTTCTCCATTAATAAATCGACCTTCAATATCTGAGTCTGACAAGGCTGAATTACAAGATGAAAAACTAACACCTGCTAACACAGATAAACCTAAAAATACTTTTTTCATATACTTTTTTAAATTATGATATCATTTTATTTATTAATTGGCTAGCGGTTTTTGGGTCCGCTTTGCCTTTACTCTTTTTCATTAATTGCCCCATAAAAACCCCCATTAGCTTTTTTTCACCACCAACGAATCTTGCCACTTCTTCAGGATTTTCATTAATTATTTCCTGAATAAAACCAGACAAACTATCTTCATTCGAATCTTGAATCCAGTTTTGTTCCTCTGCAACTTGGTTGGGGCTTTTACTAGGTTCCAATATGAGTTGAGGAAATAGTTTTTGGCTGGCCAAAGAATGTGAAACCTTATTGCTATCAATCAATTGAATAATTTCAGCGATTACTTTTCCGCTTAAAGGGAAATTTGAAACCTTAATCGCATTTTGATTTAAATATGATTTAACGTCACCCATTACCCAATTTGCAGCACTTTTATAATTTTTTGTATGCAAAATTATGCTTTCAAAATAAATTGCGACATCTTTCGACTCAATTAAATTATTTGCATCATATTCCGAAAGTTTTAAGACTTGAGTATACTTATCAAAAAGTGCGTTAGGTAAAGGTGGCATTTCTTGTCTTAAGCGATCTATTTTAGCTTCAGTTACTAAAATTGGTTGTAAATCTGGCTCAGGAAAGAATCTATAATCATTTGCAGCCTCTTTACTTCGCATTGATGTTGTAACATTCTTTAAAGCATCATAATTGCGTGTTTCTGAGTTAATGATTTCGCCATTTTCAACTGCAATAATTTGTCTTTCAATTTCAAATTCAATAGCGTTTTTTACATTACGAATTGAATTCATATTTTTTACTTCTACCTTGTTTCCAAACTCACTTGCGTCATTTAACATAACAGAAATATTGGCATCACATCTTAGGCTGCCCTCTTCCATATTACCATCACAAATATCTAAATAACGAACAAGTTTTCTAACTTCTGAAACGTAGCTATATGCTTCATCCGAATCACTAATTTCAGGTTCAGTAACAATTTCTATTAAAGGGACTCCTGCCCTATTAATGTCAACAAGTGTATTAAAAGGATCTATATCATGAATGCTCTTTCCTGCATCTTCCTCCATGTGAATTCTTGTCAGTCCTATATCTTTATTGTCACCATTTTTAGTTTTAATAGAAATTTTTCCACCAGTGCAAATTGGTGTTGTGTCTTGAGTGATCTGATAGCCCTTTGGTAAATCTGGATAAAAATAATTTTTTCTTGCGAAGTATTGTTCTTCAGCAATCTCGCAATCGCAAGCAATTCCCATTTTTATGGCATAATCTATAGTTGCCAAATTCATTTTTGGTAAAGTACCAGGGTGTCCTAAGGTAATTGGGCTTACATTTGTATTCGGTACTGCACCATATTCATTTGCATCACTTGAATATGCCTTTGATTTGGTTAACATTTGTGCATGCACCTCAAGTCCAATTACTACCTTATATTTATTTCTAATAGAATCCGAAATTCCCATGAACTATGATCTTTCAATTAGTGTTTTCATTATTAAAGTCATGCTTGGTTCTTTTCGGTTCGCTACCTCAATTATCTCCTGAACATTTACTTTTTTTATTTTTCCTTCCACTCCTAAATCAGTAATGATAGAAATAGCAAATACAGGAATATCCATATGTCTTGCTACTATTACTTCAGGAACGGTTGACATACCAACTGTATCTCCACCAATCGTTCTAATATACTTATATTCTGCTGGTGTTTCTAGACATGGCCCTGTTAAACCAACATAAACACCTTCAGAAACCTTAATTTTCTTTTCTATTGCAATTTCCTTCGCTAAATCAATCAATTTTTTATCATAGACTTCGCTCATATCTGGAAAGCGAGGGCCTAACTCATCCATATTTTGACCTCGTAAAGGATGCTCTGGAAAAAGATTAATATGGTCATTTAAAATCATGATTTCGCCAACTTCGAAATCTGGATTGACACCTCCACTTGCATTTGAAACAAACAATTGCTGAATACCAAACATTTTCATTACCCTAATTGGAAATGTAACTTGATGCATTGTGTAACCTTCATAATAGTGAAAACGACCTTGCATCACCATCACTTTTTTCCGTCCGAGTAATCCAAAAATCAATCTTCCCGAATGACTTTCGACGGTTGAAGTAGGAAAATTAGGAATGTCTTCATAAGAAATTTCATATTCAATTTCTATCTCATTAACTAATCCGCCTAAACCTGTACCAAGAATTATTCCTACCTCAGGTTTAAATGGAGCCTTTTCGTGTATATAATCAGTAGTCTCTACTATTTTTTTGAACATAGTTCTTAATTAATTTATTGAAATTAATTTGGTCATTCAATTTAACTTCAATTTCTTGATAATACCAGGGATGTGATGTTATCACTGCACTAAATTCATCATTTAGCAATCGCATAGCATCTTTTTCAGTAGTAATTATCACTGGTGAATCATTCGCAAATTTAGTTAATAAATTATTAATTTCAGCAAGGTCATTTTGCATAAAACGGTAATGATCGGGATACTTAAAGTGCTTAATGACATTATACGTTTTTGACAAATGGGCAAGCAATGGTTCAGCCCTTGCTATTCCTGTAACTAAGATAATGGATTCTTGATTTTGACTTAAATTATTAAAATTTGTTAACGACCTAATTTGACCATACTTTATAGATGAGAAAAAGACCGATTGATTGGAGTTTGGAGCAATTTTAATTAAAATTTCGGATTTCATACCAGTTGTTAAGTTTGGCGGACATTTTGTAACAATAATGGCATCCGCTCTTTCCTTACCTTTTCTAGATTCTCGTAATGTACCTAATGGAACTAAGAAGTCGTCGAAAAAAGGTTCATTAAAGTCAGTTAGCAATATATTAAAGCCTGGTTTAATATATCTGTGCTGAAATGCATCATCTAATAAGATTAAATTAACTCCCGGTTTTTGCAAGCAAATTTCAGACACCCCATTTACTCTATCTGCATCAACGGCAACTGAAATTTCTGTTCCAAATTTGCGATAGAACTGAAAAGGTTCATCTCCTATTTTATCTGCATTTGATGACTCGTCAGCCAACTGAAAACCAAAAACTTTACGACCATAACCTCTACTTAAAGTTGAAACAGAATGGGACTCTTTAAATAATCTAATTAGCAATTCAATATGAGGTGTTTTTCCTGTCCCTCCCATGCTTAAATTACCCACATTAATAATCGGTAAACTAAACGCTAAACTTCTTTTAATTTTTTTGTCAAATAGAAAGTTCCTAAATGAAGTTAATAGCCAATAAACAATGGCAAACGGAGCTAAAAAAAACTTTAGTTTTTTCATTTGCGATTATTACTTTTTTGGTCTATAGTTGTAAATATATGATTTAGCTTATCATTTAAGGCCTCACTTTCATTAACCCAAACAATATGATAGCCTTGTTTTTGCATTCTTCTAAACCAAGTCATCTGTCTTTTTGAAAATTGATGAATTGCAGTATTCAGTCCTTCAAAAAGTTCCTTTTTAGAGATTTTCTTTTGTAAAAAATCTCCTACCCATTTATATTCTAATCCATATGCTGACAAGCTATCATAAGTTACCCCTTCATCTACAAGACTTTCAACCTCCTCAATCAAACCAGTATTTAGTCGATCACTTAATCGTTGAGTTATTCTCTCCCTTCTTCTTTCTCTTTCAATATCAATTCCAAAAATTGTATAATTTATTTTAGGATACACAGGTTCAATCCAGTTTGGATGTTCCTTCATAAAAACATCTATCTCAATGGCTCTTATTGCTCTTTGAATAGTATTCCGATCTAATTTCTCTTTTAGGCTTTCATCAACTTCTTCCCAACGAGACAAAATTTCAGAATTTGTCAATTCTGCCAATTCATTTCTTAGGTCAGTATTAGTTTCAATTCCAGTAAAAGAATTACCTTTCAAAGCGGTTTCAATATACAGGCCACTTCCACCACACAATATTGGTATCTTGCCTCTACTTACTATATCATTAAACGCTGAAATGAAATCATCTTGATATTCCCAGATACTGTATTTATATCCCGGATCTCTTATATCTATTAAATGATATGGAATCAAGTCATTGTTGATGGTATATTCAGTAAGGTCTTTTCCAGTACCAATATTCATTCTTCTGTAGACTTGTCTGGAGTCAGCAGAAATAATTTCACCTCCTACAAGTTGAGCCAAATGACAGGCAAGCTTCGTTTTTCCTGAAGCTGTTGGTCCTAGTATTACAATTAACTCATCCAAATTATCGTTTTTCGATTGCCTTTACTACCGTTTTTAATACTTCGTATGCCGTTTCTGCCATTGTATTCAACTTATTATCTAAACAAGGATTAATTTCTACGAATTCAATACATTTCACTTTTGATAAATTGGCGAAATAGTTCATGAAGTAATCAGCCTCATTTGGTGTTAAGCCATTTTCAACTGGCGTACCTGTTCCTTTTGATACCAGAATACAATCCATTGAATCGACATCAAAAGACACATATATTATGTCACAATCCGATAATTTTTTTTCTATCTCATCAGCAACAACTTCTTGCGTTTTCTCTCTAACCTCATGAACCGAATAATTTTTAATATTATTTTTCTGAATAAATTTATCTTCGGGAACTTCAGTATCTCTGACTGAGATAAACACTAGGTCTTCAGCATTTATCTTAGGAATAATTCCACCCATTCCTTTTAATTGTTCCCAGTGAACAAGAGTCCTATCTTTTACTTCATTTATTTCAAAATCTCTATTATCTACTCCTAGCGCTGTAGCCAAGGGCATACCATGAATATTTCCACTCGGAGTTGTATAAGGAGTATGCAAATCAGCATG
>JBGCFR010000067.1:0-34812 GCA_045107045.1 Crocinitomicaceae bacterium | reverse complement strand
TTCAATATCCTGTAAAATCAATCCAGACCCTGGGGCATTAAATCTCATGGGTTTATTATTTGTTGGTTGCAGAGAGTCCTGAATGTCACTTAAAGTCATTTCACTTCGCCCAAGTGCTAATAGCTGCCCCATAATTAGGCGAATTTGATACCGCATAAAACCTTCAGATTTGATGTGAAATGCCCATAAATTTTCGGGAAAAAAGTTGGCTCGGTAGGGGAGTGTTTGATTAATCTCGCAAGTAGAAATTGTTCTTATAAATTGAGTGTTTTCACTTGGTTTGGTACAGTATTTTCTAAAATCATGCTCACCTTCAAATAATTTGGTCCCTTTTTGCATCAATTCAATGTCTAGATCTCCCAATTGATTATAAACCATGTTAGCTGAAAAGGGATGTGCTTTTTCGCCAAATGAAAACAAGTACAAATAATACTTTAAACCATTTTTTTTGAGTGGATTAAAATCTTCTTCAACGGGTCCAAAACTTAAGGCTTTGATATCACTTGGTAAATTGGTGTTAAATTGGTCAATAAAGTCAACTGCTAATTCAACATCAATCTGTAATTGAAAACCAAACTTATTGGCTGAGACACGGGCATCCGTCCGTCCAGTTCCAAATGTTTTAAATTCAGAATCGGGAAACATAAATTCAATGGTTTTGTCAACCATCCCTTGTACAGTTTTAACATTAGGTTGCCACATCCATCCCGAATAGCGAAAACCCAGGAATTGGATATATATGAGATAGGACTTTGTCAAGCTATTGTATTAAGCTTTTTCCTCCCAAATAGAAATAATTTCTACCATAGTTCTAACTGCTTTTTCCATATCTTGAACTGAAACGTATTCATGTTTTGAGTGAATGGCCATTTCACCAGTAAATAAATTTGGACAAGGTAAGCCCATAAACGACAATCTTGAGCCGTCAGTTCCACCTCTAATAATGACTGGTTTTGGCGTAATATTAGCTCGTTTCATAGCTTCAATAGCATAATCAGTTACAAATGGAACAGTTTGAATCACTTCCTTCATATTTCTGTATTGTTCTGCTACAGTAAAACTAGCTGTTACACCTTTGTATTTTGCTACAGTTTCATTTAGTATAGATTCCAATCTGTTCTCATATTCTTCAAGCTTTGCAGTAATGTGATCACGAATAATAAACTTTAAAGTTGCTTTTTCCATAATTCCATCAATAGATACAGGATGGACAAATCCTTCTCTATTTTCAGTAGTTTCAGGGCTCCAACTATCTTTTGGTAATTGATCAATAAAATCACTGGCTACTTTTAGTGCATTGACCAATTTGTTTTTTGCATATCCTGGATGTGCACTCACACCATTAATTTCTATAGTCACTGCATCTGCCGAAAAGCTTTCATCTTCAATCGATCCTAATGCTCCTCCATCAAGTGTATAACCATAGTCAGCACCAAGCCTGTCCATGTCAATATGGTCAACTCCTCTGCCAACCTCTTCGTCTGGAGTAAACAAAATCTTAATATCCCCATGGTTATAGTCCAGGTTTGTCATTACAAAGTGTGCATAATCCATAATGCAAGCCACACCAGCTTTGTCATCAGCACCTAAAAGTGTCAGACCACTTGCAGTTATTAAATCATCTCCAATCTTTTCCTTCAAATATTTATGTTTATCCTTTGAAACAATTTGGGTATGGTCATCTGGTAAAGTAATGTCAGATCCATCCCATTTTTCATGTAAAATCGGTTTAACATTTGTTCCACTGCAGTCAGGTGCAGTATCCATATGCGCACAAAAACATATTTTAGGAATGTCTTTTTTAGCTGAATTGCTATCAATACTAGCATAAACATAACCCCATTCGTCCATTTCCGCATTATTAATGCCCATGGCATGAAGCTCTTGAACTAATACTTTTGCTAAATCTTTTTGCTTCATACTACTTGGAAAAGTAGTTGAGTTAGGATCAGCAGTTGTGTCAATAGTTACATATTTTAAAAATCGGTTTTTTACGGTATGTTGGTACATGTTTATAAAGAATTAGATTGAGTTACAAAGTTAAAATTAATCTGATAAGTCCCTGATATTTTTATACCTTTGTTGGCAATATATTCAACACTAAAATGATGCCCTACTTACTCAAAAATGCTACTTTAATTAATGAAGGAAAAATTATTGAAACGGACGTACTTGTAAAAGGCGAGCGCATTGAGAAAATTGCAAAAAACATATCAGATTCTAATGCAAAAGTGATTGACTTAGAGGGAAAGTGGTTGATGCCTGGCATGATTGACGATCAAGTGCATTTCCGTGAACCAGGCCTAACGCACAAAGGTGAAATTTATACAGAATCAAGGGCTGCGGTGGCTGGTGGAATTACCAGTTTTATGGAAATGCCAAATACAGTTCCAAATGCTTTAACTCAAGAGTTGCTTGAAGATAAATATCAAATTGCTCAAGAAAAATCGATTGCAAATTACTCCTTTTTTATGGGGGCGTCGAACGATAATATTGAGGAGGTTTTAAAAACGAATCAACAGAATGTTTGTGGTGTCAAAGTATTCATGGGCTCTTCAACAGGTAATATGCTAGTTGACAATGAGCAGACATTGACCAATATATTTTCTAAGTGTGATATGTTAATCGCTACACATTGCGAAGATGAAGCAACAGTTCGCCAGAATTTGGCAGACTATGAAGCCAAGTATGGACAAAACATGCCCATTAAGCATCATCCAGAAATAAGAAGTGTCGAAGCTTGTTATTTGTCATCATCTCTTGCAGCTAGATTGGCGAAGCAGCATGATACTCGATTGCATATTTTACACCTATCAACAGCAAAAGAACTTGATTTGTTCGACAATACTATTCCTTTAAAAGATAAACGCATTACTGCAGAAGCTTGTGTGCATCATTTATGGTTTTCGGATGAAGATTATGATAAAAAAGGGACATTCATCAAATGGAATCCCGCCGTTAAATCTGCAGCTGATAGAGAGGCCATTTGGGAGGCTGTCAATGACAATAGAATTGATATTATTGCAACTGATCATGCACCACATACCATAGCAGAAAAAAACAATAATTATTTTCAAGCGCCTTCAGGAGGCCCGCTTGTGCAGCATGCCGTTTTAGCTATTCTTGAGAAAGTAAAAGAAGGTAAAATATCATTGGAGAGAGCGGTTGAGAAAATGAGTCATTCGCCTGCCGTTTGTTTTCAAATTAATGAACGTGGTTTTATTCGAGAGGGATATTTTGCTGATTTAGTAGTGGTAGATCCAAATACTTCGATTATGGTAGATAAATCAAATTTACTTTACAAATGTGGTTGGTCACCATTTGAAGGAACAACGTTTTCCCATTCAATTAATACAACTTTTGTTAACGGTAGAATTGTGTATGAAAATGAAAAAGTAGTTGAGGGAAATGCCGCAAGACGAATGACATTTGATAGATGAAACAGCTTTTAGGGATCATAGTAATAATGTTGCTTTTTGGATGTACTGAAAAAACAACCAGTCATGTCCCTGACGATTTAATACCTCAAAAAGAATTTATTGCGCTATTGATTGATTTAGAAATTATGGAAGCGTATTACGAACAAGTGCATAAGCGTCCACAATTATATAAAACAACTGTTGACAGTGCAAGTAGGCTGATTTTGGCGGAAAAAGGTATTTCAGAAAAACAATTAGAAAATACGCTTGAATATTATAGCTCAATGCCCGATACCTTATACAACTTGTATGAAATAGCATTAGATTCAATTAACAGCATGGTTAATAAGAATAAAAATATGGTACAGTAATTGCCTAAATCACAATAAAATTATTATTTTTAATAAAAAAGTAACTATGAAAATATTGAATACATTATTAATGGTTTGTTTATCCATGCAATTATCTGCTCAAATTACAGTTGTTGAAAAAAACGTTAAAGTTAATTTAACAGAAAACGGCTTGTTTTTAAGTGTGCCCTATGGTGATAAAAAAATGTTTGACAAAGCCTTAAAAGATGAATTAAAAGACTGGAAGGGAAAGATTACGAATAAAGAATTCTATTTTGCTGATGACTGTAAACTAAAGGAAATAGGTGAAAATACATTTGATGCTTACGCAAAAGTGGAGGACATTACAAAAGGTGGTGTCATTATATCTGTTCAATTAGACTTGGGAGGCGCTTATCTAAACTCAAAAGTTCACCCGGCTGAATATAAAGTCTTTGAGAAAAGACTCTATGATTTTGCTGTATCCACTTCAAAAGATATTATTGAGGACGAAGCAAAAGCACAAGAAAAAGTAATGCAAAAGCAAGAAGATGAACTAGAAGACATCAAAGGCGAACTTGAAAAACAAGGCGATTTAATTATTGCAGCAAATAAAGCAATTGCTGCTGCAAAGGATGCTATCAAAAAACAAGAGGAGAATAAATTAAAAAAGGAAGCTGAAATTAAGGAAACAACAACCAAAATTGAAGGGATAAGAGCTAAGAAAGAGGCTGTTAAATAATTTAGCAATAAAATTGAGTTTTTAAAATGCTTGCAAGTTATATTTGCAGGCATTTTTGTTTTAATAAATTATATTGAAGTCGAACTTAAAATATCAATTAATCCTTCACCTAATTGTCTTAATTTGGGGCTTAACCGGTATTCTAGGTGATCAAATTGATTTGGTATCTAATAAAGATTTAGGATTTCATATTAATGAAGCCAATGATGCATTCAAGATTGTGTTTTTCAGAACAGGAATTGCTGCGTTGTCCTTATTTTTTATTGGTTTTTTTATCAAGAATAAAGTAATATTGTCTACCCAACAAATACTAATGTTATTAGGAGTCGGTGGGATTATTAGTTTGCATTGGTTTTCTTTTTTTTATGCTATAAAAATAAGCACAGTATCTATTGGGGTAGTGTGCATGACCTTGTCAACTTTATTTACATCATTTTTAGAACCTATCATTTTTGGACGTAAAATAAGTGTTTATGAAATTGTAATCAGTCTAGTTATTATTGTTGGAATTGTCATAATTTTCGGATTTGAATTTCATTACGCTCTGGGAATTGTGTTTGGTATTATATCTGCATTTTTTGCTTCTCTATTTACTGTGTTAAACGGCAGATTTATTAAATCAATGCCTTCACTGAAAATCACAAAATTTGAAATTTTGGGGGCTTTTTTATTTTCAGGTCTTGCTTTATTCTTTTTTGATGAATGGCATTGGTCTTTGTTCGATTTAAGTTCTGAAAACTGGACCTACCTCTCAATATTAGCATTAGTATGTACCACATTCGCGTTTATGGTAAGTGTTTGGGTAATGAAATATGTCACTCCTTTTACTGTGAGTATTAGCATCAACCTTGAGCCAATTTACACTATCATAGTCGCTCTGGCGCTCAATCCCTTAAAAGAGAAAATGAGTGAAGGCTTTTATCTGGGAGGAGCCCTGATCTTGCTGGCCATTTTTTCTAATGCATATTTGAAAAAAATCGAGAGAAAAAAGAATGAAAATCTCTAATTATTTCTTATTTTAACGGCTTAGGAACTAATAATTCCTAAATTTGCATGAGAAACTAAAACCAACAAAGAAAAGGATATGACTAAAAAGTCTGTAATTGTACCACATGATTTTACTGATGTAGCAAATGCTGCCTTAAAACATGGAATTATAACCGCTTCAGCAATTGGAGCAGAAGTACATGTTTTACATGTTGTTGAAAAACGATCAGAAATTTCTAAGGCTGAGAAGAAGCTTGAAGATGTTGTTAATGCAATTGAGAACAAAAAAAATGTTGAACTTGTAATGCATACAAGAGTTGGGAATATCTTTGATGATATTGGAGATTTTGCTTCTGAGACAGGTGCTGAGCTAATCATTATGGGAACTCACGGTGCTCATGGATGGCAACATATTACAGGTTCTCACGCTTTAAAAGTGGTCACTTCCTCAACTGTTCCTTTTATTATTATTCAAAATGATGAGATTACTGATAATGGATATGATGACATAGTTGTGCCATTGGATTTGCATAAAGAAACAAAACAGAAATTGACCATTGTGGCCAATATGGCAAAGTATTTCAAGTCGAGAGTGCATGTCATTATTCCTGATGAAACAGATGAATTTTTATTGACAACTGTGAAAGCGAATATCATTTTTGCGAATAAATTTTTCGCTGAACGAGAGATAGAAGTAACCACTCAAATTGCATCATCAAAAGATTTTGATGCGGAAGTTATTAAATGTGCTGAGAAATTAAATGCAGACTTAATTGCCATTATGAATCTACAAAAAAATCAATTGTTTGGTTCAATTACAGGTAAGCACGAGCAGGTAATGATTACTAATTCGGCTAAAATTCCAGTATTAATTGTGAATCCGGTAACTAAATCGAATTCAGTTCAATATTATTTTGCACAATAGAACTATTTAACTAAAAAATACTAAAGTATCCTAGCGTAAAGCTTGGGTACTTTTTTTTTCAATAATAACTAGCCCTTACTCTTATATGATTACATTTTTATGGACCGCCTTAGCATCATTAATAATTGCATTGATTAGTGGGTTATATGGCCAAAGAAGTGGGTATTCGTTTTGGCGACAATTTATTACCGGTTTCATTGCTTCAATTGGAATTTTATCGCTTTGTGTGAAGCTTATAAAAGATTATTTATAATTTAGTATAAAATTGATCAAATGGGGGATATTACTGCCAATTTATTTAGTGAGTTTAAAGCTGTGTCTAACCATGAGTGGAAAACTAAACTCGAAAAAGATTTAAAAGGTAAACCGATCTCTTCACTACATTTTAACCCAGAGTTTGACCTGAAGTCTAAAGCTAATTTTCATCCTGAGGAATTTGTAAATCAAACTTATTCGAATGGAAGTCAGCTAAACAATGATAACAATGATTGGGCAATTTCAGAATCCTATATAGACCTAAATTCTACCGAAACTAATAAAGCTATTTTAACTTCATTAAACGAAGGCATCAGTGGACTTAAAATTACAATTTCTGACTCAACCGATTTCGAAACTCTGTTTAATAATGTTTTAATTGAGCATCTGTTTGTTCATATAGTTTGCACATCAAAAGACAATTTTACTGATCTTGTCGCTTACTTGAAAACTAATCATACTAAAGTTTCAATTATAGAAATGCCTTTTCTTTCCAATGGGTTGATAAATGGAACATTGAGTCTTGATCAATTATTTATTGATGACTTTATTGAACAAAGTGCTGAATACTGTACAAAAAATCTAATTATTGATGGCTTAAGTTATTGCCAATTTGGTGCATCATCCGCACAAGAATTAGGCATTGCATTAAGTCAGTTAAATGAATATATTCAAAGGTTATCAAACCAGAAAGTTGATGATCAGTTTTGGCAAGAGAAGGTTGGTCTTCATTTAGGCGTTACCGATAATTATTTTGTAAATATTGCCAAATTTAGAGCAGCCAAAGAACTTGTATTGCAATTACAATCGCAATGGGAAATAGATTCTAATATAATGCCTTGGGTTTCGGCAGAAACGGTAAACCGACATATCACCGTTAATGATCGTCAGAATAATGTCCTTCGACAGACTACAGCAGCTATGTCAGCTGTACTAGGAGGCGTTTGCCAACTCATTGTTAGACCTTATCACGAAGTCACCAAAAATGATGAAATATTGTCTGGTCGAATGGCAAAAAATATTCAACTCATATTAAAAGACGAAGTGTATTTTAACCAGGTAATTGACCCTAGTGCAGGAGCATATGCAATTGAAAGTTATACAGATCAACTTATAGAAAAGGCTTGGGAATATTTTTTAATAATCGAGTCAAAAGGAGGGTACTACAAAGCATTGAGCGATAATACTATTCATCAGATGATTAATGATTCCAAGATAAGTCAAACCCAATTACTTAATTCAGGTACTAAAACTTTACTAGGAATTAATAAATTTCAAAATGGAGCTGAGTCTTGGCAGTCCACCTCTCCTGCAACCGAAAACAAAGGAGATTTTAATGGGTTTTCACCTTTCAATTTAGAGCAAAATTTTGAAAAACAAATGGTATGACTAGGAGAAAGATAAAACCCTTAAATACAAAACGCCTTTCGAATGCAAAGCTAATCAAGGCAAATACTGTTTTTCAAACTGCCGAGAATATTGATTTAAAAAGATATTATTCTAAATCTGATATTGCTGACTTAAAGCATTTGCAATTTGTTTCTGGAATAGCTCCGAATACAAGAGGACCCTATTCCACAATGTACGCTATTCGGCCATGGACTATTCGTCAATATGCTGGATTTTCAACCGCCGAAGAATCCAATTCATTTTATCGTCGAAATTTAGCAGCTGGACAAAAAGGCCTTTCCGTTGCTTTTGATTTAGCGACACATAGAGGATATGACTCAGATCATCCAAGAGTAGTAGGAGACGTTGGAAAAGCTGGTGTAGCAATTGATTCGGTTGAAGATATGAAAATATTATTTGACCAAATTCCATTAGATAAAATGTCTGTGTCAATGACAATGAACGGAGCCGTCATTCCGATTTTGGCATTTTATATTGTGGCGGCTGAAGAACAAGGGGTAGCACCGGAACTTTTAGCTGGTACGATCCAAAATGATATTCTAAAGGAATTCATGGTTAGAAACACCTATATCTATCCACCTAAGCAATCCATGAGAATTATTTCAGATATTTTCGAATTTGCAGCTCAAAAAATGCCAAAATTTAATTCAATATCAATTTCTGGCTATCATATGCAGGAAGCAGGGGCGACTGCTGACTTGGAATTAGCCTATACGCTCGCAGATGGTTTAGAATATATTCGAGCTGGTATTAAAGCAGGTATGAAGGTGGATGAATTTGCACCTCGACTTTCATTTTTTTGGGCTATTGGAATGAACCATTTTATGGAGATAGCTAAAATGAGAGCGGGCAGAATGCTGTGGGCGAAGTTGGTGAATCAATTTAAACCAGAAAACCCCAAATCTTTAATTCTTCGAACTCATTGTCAAACTTCAGGTTGGAGTTTAACGGAGCAAGATCCGTATAATAATATTGCCCGCACTTGCATTGAGGCTATGGCAGCAGTGTTGGGAGGGACACAATCCTTGCATACAAACGCATTAGATGAAGCCATAGCTTTGCCCACTGACTTTTCTGCACGTATTGCCAGAAATACTCAAATTTATATTCAAGAAGAAACTGGAGTAACGGACTTAATTGATCCTTGGGCTGGCTCTTTTTATGTAGAAAAATTGACAGAAGAAATTGCTAATAAGGCTTGGGACCGAATTAAAGAGGTGGAAGAATTAGGTGGAATGGCAAAAGCAATAGAGTCTGGTGTGCCCAAAATGAGAATTGAAGAAGCTGCTGCTAGAAAACAAGCGAGAATTGATGCTGAAAAAGATATTATTGTCGGCGTTAATAGATATCAATTGGAAGAGGAATCAGTTTTAGATATTTTAGAAATTGACAATACCAAGGTTCGCCAAAGCCAAATTGAGCGCTTAGAAAAAATGAAAACCGAGCGGAATCAGGAGGAAGTTCAGTTGGCATTGAAATCACTAGAAAAAGGAGCAAAAGGTAATGATAACCTACTAGCGCTGGCCATTGATTGCGCTAGAAAAAGAGCTTCTTTAGGTGAGATTTCAGATGCAATGGAGAAACATTTTGGAAGATATCAGGCCACAATTCGTTCCATTTCCGGAATATATTCAGCAGAAGCTATGACAGATAAAGACTTTAACAAGGCTAAAGAATTAGCGGACAAATTTGCTGAATTAGATGGCCGTAGGCCAAGAATTATGGTTGCAAAAATGGGACAGGATGGACATGATCGAGGTGCAAAAGTAATCGCCACCTCATTTGCAGACATTGGATTTGATGTTGATATTGGACCTTTATTTCAAACTCCTGCTGAAGCTGCTAAGCAAGCAGTCGAAAATGATGTCCATATATTAGGAGTCTCTTCTTTGGCAGCCGGACATAAAACTTTGGTACCACAAGTTATGGATGAATTAAAAGCACTGGGAAGAGATGATATTATGGTAATTGCAGGTGGGGTCATTCCGGTTCAAGACTATGATTTTTTGTACAATAGAGGGGTTATGGGGGTGTTTGGCCCAGGAACGAAAATATCATCCGCAGCAATTGAAATATTGAATATTTTGTTAAAAATATATGACTAGTTCATGTTAAAAATTCGTTAAAAACGCCTTTTTTCACTTTAAGGCATTATATTTGAATACCACTATGCAAAACAGAATTATGAAAAGAGTAGGACTTTTAATTATACTAATGGCCACATTATTCAGTGCCAAGGCTCAAAGGCCAGACTATAAAGATTTAGATATATATTTTGCCGACAATGACCTAGAGAAAGTTATTTCCAAATCTTTGAAATATACACAAGGTGATGATTCAAGAAAAGATGCTTTGCCTTATTTATTTTTATCATTGGCAAATTTTGAAATTTCAAAAGGAGAGGATCAAGATCTTTTAAAAGATTTTCCTAGAGCCTATAAGGATGCAATAAAATATGCAAGTAAAGCCATTCAAAAGGATGATGATGAAAGAACAATGTACTACAATAATATTGCTCACTTTACTGATTTGAAAGAAGTGATATTTGAAGATGTTAGAAACTTAGCGTCGGGAGGTGAATATGGTAAATTAGCAGGTACATTGCCTTTAATGGATAAATTAGAAAAAAATGAAGTAGGAATTGCTTTTTTGAAAGCAGTAGCAAAATATCATAGAGGAGATAAAAGTGGGTTTAGAACAGACCAATCTAAAGCATTAGAATTATTGGATGCAATGGAAAGTGGTAGCTTAATTGTTAATGATGACGATAGAGTTGACATAGCCGAGAAAAAAGAACTGGACCGTGAAGTTTTTAAATACTGTATTGTACAATATGCAAAACTATTAGTGCAAATGGATGAGCTTTCTGAGGCTAGAAGAGTACTTGGAAAAATAAAGCAACTATATGAAAAGGATGATGATTTTATGGAGGATTACAATAAAATTGTAAACTAGTTCATTTAGCATAACTAAAATTTAAAGCCATTGGTCATTGACTAATGGCTTTTTTTGAACCTAAATCTATTTAATTAAAGAGTTTGATAGGCATTTCTTTTCATTTCCATTTTTTCGTATCTTGTAAAGACTAGCAATAATGATAAAATAATATGTGGGAAGAGAGATTAAAATTATACGATAGATTGGTTGCTAAATGTGATCGCTTTGCAAGAAAAGGTAAAACAATGCCATATACCTCTGCAAATGGTTATATGTTTTCATTGCTTAACAAAGATGCAGAGTTGGGAATTCGTTTTTCCAAATCAGTCCAAGCATCTTATATTAAGTCACTCAATTCATCTATATACAAATCGTATAATGCCGTTATGAAAGGTTATGTATTAATTCCAGATGAAATGTTAGTAGATGAAAAAAAACTGGTCGAACTTTTAAATGAAAGCTACGACTATGTGATGACCCTTGAACCTAAATAATTCTTAAGTTATGATATTAAATCAATCGTTTAATTTTTGGCAAAAATGGCTTACCTATGCTAATGTTATGGCAATTATGGTTGGCATACTTGCAGCTTTTGCTGGCGATTCAATAGTATTTTCGTTGCATAATGGATACACAAATGAGGTGTTTTTTAATGGCAATGGATTGTCTAATGAAGTATTACTTTTAAAAAAATGGTTATTTGGTGTAATAGGAGGCACAATTGTTGGATTCCATGTGTTGATGGTTTTTATATCCGAAATTGCATTTAAGAATAAAGAACCTTGGGCCTATAAAGCCATGTGGTCTGGTTTGCTATCATGGTTTATTATCGATTCAAGCCTTTCAATTTATTTTGGAGCTATTCATAATGTCATAATCATTAATGCCGTAGCTTTTTTATTAATAGGTTTGCCCTTGTTAATGACCAAAAAATCATTTTAAAAAACAATATTCTATCTAATTGCTTCCTAAGTAGACAAAAATATTTTGTATGGATATTTAATGGCAAACCCAAAATAATAACAAAAAAGCTGTAAATATTTATTAGGCTAGCCTAAATTTGTATTTTTGTATAACTAAAAAATATTTTTAATCGTGCTAAAGTCTATTTTATCATTTTACATCATATGTATTCTTTCCGCTTTTAGTTTGGCACAGACTGGAAGTATAAGTGGAATTGTAAAAGCTAAGGGAGAATTACTTCCATTTGCTACTATCTTAATAAAAGACAGATCAATTGGTGCAAAAACTGATATTTCTGGAGTGTATAACATTTCTGATTTACCATACGGTACTTATGACCTGAAAGCTTCTTGTGTAGGTTATCAATCAGTAACAATGTCGGTTGAATTGACTGAAATGAATTCGCTCAAGACTATTGATTTCAATTTTACTGAGTCAATAATTTCTTTCGACGAAATAGTAGTGACAGGCACTAAAACTGAAAAACGTCAAACAGATTCGCCTATTATTGTAAACGTATTAAATAGTGAAACTTTAGATAATATCCAGGCCTGCAATCTAGCTGAAGGACTCAAGTTTCAACCAGGGTTAAGGGTTGAGACTGATTGTCAAACTTGTAATTATACGCAGTTAAGAATGAATGGTCTTGCAGGTGGATATTCTCAAATTTTAATTAATGGGCGTCCTATTTTTAGCCCATTAACTGGTCTATACGGAATGGAACAATTACCAGTTAATATGATTGAAAGAATTGAGGTTGTAAGAGGAGGTGCATCTTCATTATACGGGTCGAGTGCTATTGGAGGAACAGTAAATGTAATTACCAAACTACCAAAAAAGAATGCTTATGCCATAAATTATAACTATCACAATATTAATGGTCAAACTAGCGACCATCAATTGCTGGGGAATGGATCGTTAGTGGCAAAGAATAAAAAATCAGGAGTATCATTATTTATCAATAATAGGAATAGAGGTTTTTATGATGATAATGGTGACAATTATTCAGAAATTCCATTAATCAAAAATACTGCGATTGGAACGAATGCTTTCTTTTTGCCCACTGAAAATCAAAAGTTGGAGTTAAGTGTTAGTTATTTAAATGAATACAGATTTGGTGGAGAAATGATTTTGGATATTCCTGCTCACTTAACTAAACAGTCTGAGGAGAGAACCCATAAAGTTTGGATGGGAAGTCTGGACTATCAAATCAATTTTAATGATGAAAAATCCTCTTTTGTTATTTACGCTGCCATGCAGAATACGAATAGAGATCACTATACTGGAATACAACCTGATGAAAACCAGGTAGCTGAGTTGGAATCTTTTTTGAAAAACCCACCATATGGTATTTCTCAAGTGTCTACTTATAATGTTGGAATGCAAGTGAATCATCAATTAAATAACTTTTTTAATGGTAAAAATGTGCTCACGTTTGGAGCAGAATATCTTTATGATGATGTCTATGATGAGATTAAACCCTATAATTATTTAATTGATCAAACTACAAAGGATATTGGTTTGTTGTTTCAGAGTGATTGGGAAATTATACCAAGATTAACTTTACTTAGCGGGCTTAGGATGGATAAGCATAATTTAGTGGATCAAATGATATTAAGTCCAAGATTTTCATTGCTGTATAAAGTTAAAAAATATACTCAACTTAGGGTGAATTATGGTGCAGGATTTAGAGCGCCTCAAGCTTTTGATACTGATTTGCATATTTCATTTGCAGGAGGTGGAGTATCTAGAATTTCCTTATCCCCAACACTAAGCCCTGAAAGATCTCAAAGCTACAGTGCTTCGATCAATTTTGATAAACCAACAGATCATTTTATAGCTGGATTTACTTTGGAAGGTTTCTATACAAGGCTAAATAATGCATTTTTCTTACAACCCATTGGAATGGATAATTTTGGTGAGCGTTTTGAAAAACGAAACGGTCAGGGAGCAACTGTAAAGGGAATAACCTTAGAGTTGAGAGCAAATTATGATGGTAAATTACAAATAGAAACTGGCGCGACTATACAAAGTAGTCAGTTTGATAATTCTGTAGCTTATATTGATGGAATTGCTGGAATAAAGGATTTTATCAGAACCCCGAAAGAATATGGCTTTGCTACTATTAGTTTAACGCCTAATAAAAAAATAGATGTGAATTTTAACTATGTATTCACCGGTATTATGTTAGTGCCACATTTTGCAGGAGCTCCAAATCAGCAAGAAGATGAAATATTTTTGTCACCATCATTTTCTGAATTAAGCGGAAAAATAGGATATACTCTAAAATTAAAAAAGCGTAAATCAGCTATTGAATTATATGGAGGAGTAAAAAATATACTCAATTCGTATCAAACCAGTTTTGATATAGGAAAAAATAGAGACAGTAATTTTGTATATGGACCAGCCCAGCCACGCACTATATTTCTTGGTGTAAAGCTGTTTTCACTTTAGAGAAGTAAGAGACAAAATTTATTTTTTACAAATTTCTTTCATTATCTTGTAACCACTTTCTAATAGATGGTGACTAATGTAAAGAATCAATTAAAAATTAAATTATGTATCAAGCAGTAGAAATTATTATTCCAATCGCCGCAATGGCCATGGTATTTGGAATTGTCTATTTAGGAGTAACTGGACACTATCGTAAACAAATGGCAATGATAGAGGCCGGAATGAATCCTAGTAAACACCAGAAAAACAAACATTCGAGAATTAGAACCGCTTTGTTATTGGTTTTAGTACCTACAGGAATTTTTGTTGGTAACCTAGTTGGACCACATATTCATTCAATGGAAGTAAGCGAAGCAGGTTTATTATTCGGATTTCTATTTGGTGGTTTGGCATTAGTTACTTCTTACTTTTTAGAACGCATATTTGAACCTACCACTGAGGAAGAGTAAGTGATAGAAGAGAGGCAAATTATAGAAAAAGTCCAATCTGGAGACTATCAAGCGTTCGGAGAACTAGTGAATAGACATAAAAATATGGTCTATTCATTGGTGTTAAGAATGGTGTCAAGCCAAGAGGACGCGGAGGAAGTAGCTCAGGACAGTTTCATAAAAGCCTTTAAAGCCATTAAGCAGTATAAATCAAAGTCAAAATTTTCTACTTGGCTTTATAAAATTGCTTATTTCACAGCCATTAACCACCTACGAAAAAATAAGGCACTTACTAGTCCTATTGATTTCGATAGAATTGAAAACACTGATGATTCAGCTTTAGACCTAATGAATGCTGATGATCAGAAAGCATATATAGACAAGGCAATGACTTATTTAAAACCGATAGAACGGCAGCTAATAGCCTTATTTTATTTAGAAGAATTTTCGAATAAAGAGATTGGTAAGATTACTGGTTTAAGTCAGTCCAATATAAAAGTAAGTTTAATGAGAAGCCGAAAAAAATTAGCAGGTATTTTAAATGCCTTATTAAATGATGAAATTGAATTACTAATAAAAAAATAAGAGATGGAAGCGGAGAAAGATAAATTACATCAATATTTTAACGAAAAGCCAGTCAGTGGAACTTCTGCGGATTTTACAAAATTGGTTATGGATAGAGTAGAAACCATAGCTGAAACCCCTTTTGTTATTAAACCATTAATTTCAAGAAAAGGATGGATTTACATTGTTTTAATTGGGTTAATACTCGTTTTTGGTAGTTTTTCGCTAGAATTTGTTGGAACATTACAGAAAATGCCTACACTTTTAACATGGCCAGAATTGAATTTGGAAGATTTCGCAACTTCAATAAAAATTGCCGTTGTGGTCGTTTCACTGTTGCTTATATTGACAATAGCAGATATACTGTACCGAAAAATGAAAAATTTGGCTTAAAAAAGCGACTAGAGAAGCCTAGTAATATCGTCAACTCCAGGAATACGTTCTGTAGTAAACCCTTCAGCATATTCAACCCCAATGTTTCGACCAAAGTCTCGCCAACGACCCTTTAAAAATTCAAAGAATTCTTTGCTAGATATTGGAGTGATTGGCCCTTTAGAATCTGGGTTGTAAAACTGAGTTTTGTAGGCTTGAATACTGGCGATTTTCTCATCAATAAAATCGGTAACATCTACAGTGAAATCTGGTTTTATATAGCGGTCTTGCACATAAAAAAATAATGATTTCGGGCGATAAGGTAATTGCCTTTCACCATTCCAATTGGTTTCAATTTTGGCTAATCCGGCTAAAAAAACGGCATCTCTGACCAATTCTGATCCTCTACCATGGTCTGGATGGCGATCAGATGTAGCATTAGCCAGAATAACTTTTGGTCTAAAGCGACGGATTTGTTCAACAATTTTTAATTTATTGGCCTGCGATAATTCAAAAAACCCATCAGCCATTTTCAAATTTTCTCTTGCAGTTAGTCCTAATATTTTCGAAGCCTCTTCAGCTTCTGCAAAACGCGTGTCAATAGTCCCTCTTGATCCTAGTTCCCCTTGGGTTAAATCTACTATAGCAGCAGTTTTACCCTGGGCAATATGCTTCAGAATTGTACCCGAAGCAGACAGTTCAACATCATCCGGATGAGCGCCAAAAGCTAAAATATCTACAGTCATGACTTATTTTTTAGCAAATGTATAAGAATCATTCGTTATGCAAGATAACTTGGGTTAATGATTCTTGGTTTTTATAGAAAAGAATTCGTTCAGCTGAATCCCAACGGTATCTTTTCTCCAATGTTTAAAAATTTCGAATAGAATAAAACCAAACAATACGATATAAAGTATTGAATTCAACACTTTATTTTCAGTAAAATTAGGATCCGCATAAGCAAGATAAGAAGCCGTAATAATTGCAGTCCATAAAATTCCAAAAGTATAATTGGTAAATATTGAAAATATCAGAATCAAACTAATGTACCAAGGGTGTATAGTGGTAGCAAATAGGTAGTAAATAGTAAGACAAAAGATTAGCCCAATAAAAAGGTCTGTTGGTTTTCTGAATGACTTTAGAAGCACCAACAGTATAATTAATAATAGCGATATTTTACTTAAAATTGGCCCAACAATGGCAGTTGTATCCCACCCAATTTTTTCACTATGAACAGCATTTGCCCAATTGAATAAACTCGCATTGAATTGAAATTTGTCAAAGTAGAGTTGCAGGCTTGCCATAAAATTATCAATATTGTTAGACCCTAATAACAATTGACTCAACAGTAAGACAATTAGTAGCGTAACAGCAGTGAAACCTATTGTGCCTTTCCATTTTAAATGTTTATAAACAAAAGGAATAAACATAAGTGGAATTAGCTTAATTTGAACGGCAAACCCTAAAAAAATACCAGCCATTAACCAGTTGTTTTTGATGGTGAAATGGGCAAAGCACATTAAAAAGAAGATCATCACTCCTTCAAAATGTAGATTGCCAGAAAATTCAAGGATTATTAATGGGTTTAGGAAGTACCACCCGATTTTTTTTACGGGTAAGTTTAATAATTTAAGTATTTTAATGCTTATCCACAAAGTACCAATGTCAGCCAGAATAATGATACATTTCATAACGGCGGTATTCACTAAAACATTATCTGAAAAAATAGTACTTGCTGCAAAAATAAATTGATTTAGAACTGGATAGCAGGAATAGTTGGACTGTGATAATTCGCCCATACCATGGTAAAGAGATAAGAAGTAGTCATTGCTCAGAAATTGCCCGTACGAAATTAATTCATTGGGCTTAAAATCATATGGGTTAATGCCTTGCAATAGCAGTTCACCATCCCAAATAAATCTGTAAAAATCATTCGATAGTTCAGGAGTAAAAAAAATCAAAATAAGTCTTGATAGAATGCCTAGTGAAATGATATGTTTTAAACTGAATTCTGACTTCATAACCAGTATAAAAACTAAAAAAACAGCTAGGTATTGAGTAATGAAACTCGTAAAGGCAGTTCTAGGTGTAAAACCACCAATTGAAAAGATAAGTGTAGTCATTAAAACCGTGATACTAATTTTTATAGCAGGTTTAAGCTGTATTTCGTCCATATTTCACAAAAATAATATCTAAAAATGGCTATTTACTATGATATAACAAGAAAAAAAATTATTTTTGCGAGCGTTTAAAATTGAACCATGGCAAAAAAGCAAAATAGTAGAAAAGAAAAAGTAAATGCAGAAGCAGCAGAACTAACTGGTACTGAAAACTTTTTAGATAAGAATAAAAACATGTTTTTGATAATTGGAGGTGGTGTTTTAGCTATCCTTATTGGCTATATCGGCTATCAAAAATTTGTAAAAGAACCAAAAGCTGCAGAATCTCAAGAAGAATTGTGGGCAGCGTTTTATGATTTTGAAAATGATTCTACCGCAAATGCTATTGATGGTAAAGATTATTACATGGGAATGTCTGAATTAAGTGAAGAGTATTCAGGAACAACTGGAGGTGATATTGCAAACTATGCAATGGGCGTGATGAAGATGAAGGATGGAGAATTTCAAGAAGCACTTGATTATTTAGAAGCTTGCAGTTTTGATGATGTGATGGTAGGCAATTTGTGCTTAGGATTACAAGGAGATTGTTTAGTTGAATTAGAGGACTTAGACGGTGCTGCAAAAGTATTCGAAAAAGCAGCCAATAGAGAAATTAATGAATTTACAACACCAATGTTTTTAAAGAAAGCAGGGTTGGTTCGTGAGGAGTTAGGTGATAAAACAGCTGCAAATAAGCACTACAATCGCATTAAAGAAGAGTATTCAACTACTGATTTCGGAACAGATATCGACAAGTATATAGGAAGAACAAATTCTTAAAATGGCCACTGCCCTTAGTAACCTTTCGGACTATAACCATGAAGATGTTCCTGATGGTTCAAACTATACTGTTGCCATTGCAGTATCAGAGTGGAATTATAATATTACTGGAAACTTATTGAAAGGTGCGTTAGAAACACTTAAGAAGCATGGCGTTAAACCTGAGAATATTATCATTGAACATGTACCTGGAACATTTGAATTACCAACAGCAGCTCAATTTTTAGCAAAAACCAATCGTTTTGATGGTATCATTACAATTGGTTCCGTTATTCAAGGAGAAACCAAACATTTTGATTTTGTGTGCGAAGCAGCTTCGCAGGGTGTTAAAGATGTTGGCATCAATGAAAATATGCCCGTAATATTTTGCGTTTTGACTGATAATACAATGCAACAAGGTATTGACCGCTCAGGAGGTAAACACGGTAATAAGGGAGTGGAAGCGGCAGTAGCTTGCTTAAAAATGGTCAATTTACAACAGTCACTAAATCAGTAAATTATTTTTGATTTAATTAACGAATGTTAATTTATCTTCTTTTTGGAAACTTTTTTTACAAAAAATGTTTCCATTGTGTTTTTTGTTTTTACATTTGTCCTGTGAATGACAAAAAAATAAATTTTTTACTTGAGGCTGTTCAGGTTTATATGCGCTTCGGAATAAAAAGTGTGACAATGGATGAGCTAGCCAGGCAATTGGGTATATCCAAAAAAACCATTTATACTTTTGTAAAAGATAAAAATGAATTAGTTGAGCAATGCCTTCAATTATCTCATGATCAGGAGCAATGTGATATAAAAGATATTTCGGAAAAGTTTGACAATGCAATTGATGAGTTGTTGGCTATTGGCGAACTGGTCACAACACGATTAAGATCTATTCATCCTTCAATATTTTTTGATATTCAAAAATATCATCCAGGTGTGCTTAAAAAATTTGAAGCTCACAAAAACACTTTTGTGAAAGGGTGTATAATTTCTAATCTTGAGAAAGGTAAAAAACAGGGATTATATAGAAACAATTTGAATGTTGAAATTATTGCTGGAATGTACTTGTCTTTTATAGATGTTTTATTTCAAGGTAACACATTTGATAGCCACACCATTTCCTTTTACGAAATTTATTCGGAGTACTTCAGATATCATATTCGAGGAATTTCTAGTAAAGCAGGATTAGCCCACCTTCAAAAGGTAATAGATACTAATAATTATGATTTATAAAATAAACAGATGAAACGAACAATTCAATTTTTACTACTCGCTTTATTATTTGTGAGTACTGGTTATTCTCAAGGAGAACAAACGGTGTTTTCAATTGCAGAGGCTGAAACTTTTGCTATAGCCCATAATGAAAAGATTAAAAACGCTGATTTAGATATTATCGCAGCAGACAAAAAGGTTTGGGAAACATTAGCCATAGGGTTACCACAGGTTAATGTAGAGGGGCAATTCCAACAATTGTTGGATATTCCTGTTCAGATCATTCCAGCAAATGCTTTCAATCCTGCAGCACCGGCTGATGAATTGGTAGCGCTACAGTTTGGACAAGAATTTACAGCTAATGCAGCGTTAAGCCTTAACCAATTACTGTTTGATGGTTCATATATTGTCGGGATTCAGTTTAGCAAATTCTATAAAAAAGTGGCTGAAACTGCACTTGAAAAGTCACAAATGGATACTAAAATGTTTGTTCGTGAGGCATACTATAATACATTAGTCGCTCAAAGAAATGTTGATTTACTCGACTCAATAGCTATAACAACAAAACAACTTTGGGAGCAATCAAAAGGATACTTTAATGCGGGTTTTATGCTGCAAGAGGATATCGACCAATTCGAAATTACATTTAATAGAATGGAGTTGAACTTAACTAATGCAAAGAGTCAATTGGAGATTGCAAAAAACATGTTAAAATTACAAATGGGCCTTCCTTTGAGCAACGACATTGAATTGTCTCAAGGTTTTAGTGAACTAATTGATGCAATTGAAACAGATAATCCAGCTTTAAAAGGTTTTACGGTTGAAAATAATATTAACTATATTTTAATGGATCAGCAAAAGGTACTGAGTGAATACAATCTTAAAAACGAAAAAGCTGGGTATTTGCCATCAGCATTTGCCTTTTTTAATCATCAACAGAATGCGTTTAGAAACGAATTTGATTTTTTACAAGACAAACCATGGTATCCAACAACAGTGTGGGGAGTTGGGGTTAAAATTCCAGTGACATCAAGTGGTCAAAGAATCATGAAAGTACAACAGGCTGAAATCAGATTAGATAAAGATCAAAATAGTATTGATGAATTAAAGCGTGGGCTTGAGTTTCAAGAACTGCAATTAAAATCAATGTTTATTAATGCTTACGAAAAAATGCATTTAGAAGAAAAAAATGTTGAACTAGCACAAAGTATATATGAAAAGGCATTAGCTAGAAAAGAAGTTGGTTCTATTTCAGCATTAGACGTCACTCAAAAGCAAAGTCAATTATTGCAAGCTGAAGGAAGCTATATTGGCGCAGTAATGGAAATGCTAAATTATAAAATTCAACTGGATAAACTTAATAATAACTAAATAGAATTAAACCTAAATTTAAATGAATACCATGAAAAAAGTAATCGTATTTTTCACATTAATGTTGGTCATTGTCTCATGTGGACAGCCAGAATCAACACCTTTAGAAAAATTGAAAATAACTAAAGATTCACTAAAGCTAGCACTTGCAAAAGTGAATGCAGAAATTACCAAACTTGATACTACTAAAAAAGAAGTAGTGCTATTGGTAACTTCAACTGAAGTCATGAAAAAGAACTTTCAGCATAAAATTGAATTGCAAGGTGCTGTAGAAACAGATCAAAACATTTTGATCAATTCAGAAGCGTCAGGAGTCATCAGAAAAATTTCGGTTAAAGAAGGTCAACGTGTGAGCAGAGGACAGACGTTAATTACCATAGATGCTGAAATTCTTCAAAACAACATTGAAGAGCTTAATACTAGTTTGGAAATGGCTAATTACATGTATGATAAGCAAATGTCATTAAATGAAAAAGGCTTAGGTACTGAAATAGAATTAGAGTCAGCAAAAAATCAGAAAAAATCGCTTGAATCAAAGTTGAGAACACTGCAATCTCAAAGAGGAAAGTCAGTAGTAAGAGCTCCATTTTCTGGAGTTATTGATGAAATCTTCACCAACGTAGGCGAAATGGCTTCTCCACAAGCACCTTTAATTAGATTGGTAAATAATAAGAATATAAAAGTAACAGCGGGTGTATCCGAAAGTTATTTGGGACAAGTAGAATTAGGCACACCAGTAGATATCTATTTTCCAAATCAACCTGATAAAACCATTGCTTCTAAAGTATCGTATATGGGAAGTTTTGTTGACCCAGTTAATAGAACATTTCGAATTCATGTGGCTATGAAAAATAATACAATGTTTTTGCCAAATCAATTGGCTAAAATTAAAATTACTGACTTAAACATTGATTCAGCTTTAGTTGTAAACTCTCAAGCCATACTTCAAGATACTGATAATAACAATTACGTCTATAAAATGACTTCGGAGAATGGCAGTAAATCTATGTTCAGGATTCAAAAGGTATATGTTAACCTAGTTAAGTCATACGAAAATGAGTCAGCAATTGAACCATTGGAGTCAGGAATACTTACTGATGAATCTATAATTGTACTAGATGGTGGTAAAGGTGTAACTGATAATGACATTGTAAAAGTTCAATAAAATGGAAAAAGAACAAAAAAATAACAAGGAGTTTGGCATCTCTACCTGGGCAGTAAACAACCGTAAAACAGTCTATTTAATTGCGTTTATTATCTTTTTTGGCGGTTTAACTGCCTATCAAGGTATGCCGCGTGAAAACTTTCCAGAACTTCAAATTCCTGAAATATATGTAGGAATTGCCTATCCAGGTAACTCCCCAGAATTGATTGCGGATAAAATAGCAGACCCTATTGAAAAAGAACTTAATTCAATTAAGAATATTGACGAAATTTCATCTAATTCAGTCAACGGATATGTGACTATTAAAGCCAAGTTTACCTTTGACGTCAAGACAAAAGATGCACTACAAAGTGTAAAAGATGCAGTTGATAAAGCCAGAGCGAAAAAGGAATTCCCTACCGATTTGCCAGTAGAACCAAATATCTTTGAATTAGATATGTCTCAAATGCCAGTGATGAATATTAACCTCTCAGGTGACTATTCAATTACACAATTGAAAGGCTATGCTGAGATTTTAGAAGATAAAATTGAAGACTTACAGCAAATATCGGAAGTTGATATCCGTGGAATTCAGGAGCAAGAAATGAAAATTGAATTGGATCGATATAAAGCAGAATCTCGTGATATATCGTTTCAAGATGTTGAAACTGCAATTGGACAAGAGAATTTAACCATGTCGGGTGGTGAAATTTTAGATGGTAAAACGAACAGAACTGTTCAAATTAAGGGTGAGTTTACTTCGGCTGAAGAAATTGGAAATATCATTGTAAAGCAAGAAGAGTATAAGCCAGTTTACTTAAGGGACGTTGCTAATGTTGTATTTACTGATGCAGATATTTCTTCATATGCACGAGAGTATGGCAAAACAGTGGTGATGTTGGATATAAAGAAAAGAGGTGGTGAAAACCTTTTGGAAGCGTCTGATACTATTGCAAAAATTTTAGTAGATGCTAAAATGAAAAAATTAATTCCAGCGGATGTAGGTATTTCCGTAACCAACGATCAATCAGGGAAAACAAGAGAAATGGTTTCCAATTTAGAAAACTCAATTTATTTTGGTATTTTATTGGTAGTGGGTGTGTTGCTCTTTTTCTTGGGCATTAGAAATGCTATGTTTGTTGGTATTGCCATTCCGCTTTCCATGTTAATGTCATTCTTAATATTAAGTGCCATGGGAGTAACTTTAAACACAATGGTACTTTTTTCACTTGTATTAGCTCTTGGAATGTTAGTGGATAATGGCATTGTGATCGTTGAAAATATATACCGTTTAATGGATGAAGGTATGGGGTCTTTTGAGGCCGCTAGAAAAGGGGTAGGTGAAGTAGCATGGCCAATTATAGCCTCTACAGCCACCACTTTGGCTGCCTTTATACCATTAGCAATTTGGCCTGGTATTATGGGAGAGTTTATGAAGTACTTACCAATTACTTTAATGATTGTATTGGGGTCATCATTATTTGTAGCCTTAGTCATTAACCCAGTATTAACGGCTGTTTATATGAAGTTAGAAACAAATGATTCTAATAAAAGAAAACCTTTAATTATTGCCGCTGGACTATTAGTTTTAGGTATTCTTTTGTTGGGAGCAAGCACGGCTTGGGGTAACTTGTTTATCATTATCGCGATTTTTATACCATTCAATATCTTTTTATTGACTCCTGCTACTAAGTGGTTTCAGAATAGGTTTTTACCAATACTAGAACGTTTTTATGAGCGAATATTGAAATTCTCAATTGCAGGACGAAGAGCAATTGGTATCTTTATTGGAACAATTGTTTTGTTGATCATGTCATTTATGTTAATTGGCATTTTCCCTCCAAAAACACTATTTTTTCCAGAAAGCCAACCCGGTTATGTAAATATTTTTATTGAGCATCCAATTGGAACAGATATTTCTGTCACAAATAAAACAGCATTAAAAATTGAAAGTATGCTGATGAATGACATTATTAAGGAGGAAATAAACGATACAGTAGGTAAAACGTTTGACGAAAGAATCATTCAATCTGTGATTGCGCAGGTGGGTGAAGGAGCAAGTGATCCGGCACAAGGCGTTGTAATGGGTAATACACCTAACAAGGCAAGAATTACTGTAAACTTTGCAGAGTTTAAGTATCGTGATAGTACTGGTCATACTTCATATTTAATGAAGCATATTGCCAAAAGTTTAAAAGGACAATTTCCTGCTGACGTAAAAATTGTAGTAGATAAGAATAATGATGGTCCGCCAACTGGAGCACCAATTAGTATTGTTGTGGCCGGTGATAAGGATTATACTGAACTATTGGCTGAAGCTGAAAGTATCAAAAACTACTTAGACCGTAAGAATGTTATTGGTGTTGATAAATTGAAAATTAATGTTGAAACTGGTAAGCCCGAATTGAATATTGAAATTGATAGAGAAAAAGCAAGATTGTTTAACGTCTCGTCCTATCAAATAGCTTCCAATATCAGAACGGCCATATTTGGTAAAGATATTTCTACATTTAAAGATGAGGACGATATTTACGATATTAATTTACGGTATAGCAAATATGAGCGAAACAATATTGATGGTTTACTAGATCAGAAAATTATTTTTAGAAATAATAAAGGAGCGCTTTTAAGAATTCCAATCCGTTCATTAGTAAAAGAGCCAAAATCAACCAATACTTATAGTACAGTTATTCATAAAGACTTAATTCCATATGTGGGGGTTGAATCAAATGTAACAGAAGGAAGTAACCCTGACCAGGTGGTGGCTGAGTTAAAAGAGCTGATGAAGGAATATGAAATGGAAACCGGTATTCCTGATGGCATTACTTACGATTTTAAAGGTCAGCAAGAAGAACAAGCTAAAGAAATGGCCTTCTTATCAAAAGCATTAGTGATTGCTTTATTCTTAATTTTGTTAATTATTGTATTGCAATTTAATGCCTTTTCAACACCTGTTATCATCATGTTTGCGGTAATATTTAGTTTAATTGGTGTATTCTTAGGCTTGGTCGTTTTCCAAATGGAATTTGTCATTATCATGACAATGATTGGGATTATATCATTAGCCGGTATTGTAGTAAACAATGCCATTGTATTAATTGATTATACCAACCTATTGAGAAAAAGAAAACGTAAAGAACTTGGTTTAGGTGAGTTTGACTTATTGCCAATGGATGAATTTAGAAAAGCAATTATTGCAGCTGGTAAAACAAGGTTACGTCCGGTATTGTTAACAGCCATTACCACAATTTTAGGTTTATTGCCTTTAGCAACTGGTTTTAATATTGATTTTGCATCATTGTTAACTTCTTACGATCCTCAAATTTATTGGGGAGGAGATAATACCATTTTCTTTGGACCAATGTCCTGGACTATTATATTTGGTTTAACCTTTGCAACATTCTTAACATTGGTAGTCATTCCTGCCATGTACTTAGTGTTTTACCAATTTAAATTATGGTTGTATAAAATATTTGGTGGCAAAATTAGAACCAGTCTATAAACTGAGGACTTCTTTTTAATGCAAAACGGTGATTGATTAATTTCAATTGCCGTTTTTGCTTTCTTGTAAATTGAAAGTCTTTTAAATACAAATCATCTTATAATTCCTCCAAGGATAAATATTTTTTCCAAATGATGCATTATTTCAATTGTACGATAGTCTTTGTTGTATAAATCATTTTTTTAACTTAAAAACTATTATTATGAAAACTGTATCATCAATTATGCTTTGCCTTTTATTCGGGTTTTATTTTTCTTCTTATACAAGCAACAATTCAGGATTAGCACCAGAAATTTCCTTTGAAAATACAGAAGGTGAATTGACGAGCCTATCCTCTTTAAAAGGAAACATTGTTTTGGTTGATTTTTGGGCATCATGGTGTAAACCATGTAGAATGAAACATCCGGAACTCGTCAACGTTTACAATCAATTTAAAGACAGTGAATTTAAAAATGCTGACCACTTTGAAATTTTCAGTGTGTCATTAGACCAAAGTAAAACAGCGTGGGTTCAAGCCATTGCGCAAGATAAACTTTCGTGGACTAATCATGTTTCTGACTTCAAAGGGTGGCGTTCTGAGGTTGTCAAAACATATGCACTAAAGGGCATTCCAAATAATGTACTATTGGATCAACATGGGGTTGTAATTGGGCGAAATCTTTTTGGAGATCAGCTAAAACAAGCATTAACTAAGCTTCAATAAAATTTAATTTAAATCTGCCGAATAATGCCTCCTAGGGTATTATTCGGTTTAAAGATTACCTAAATTTGTAATAATTGTATACCAAGCATGAGTAAATTCCAGCAGCAGAAAACTTCCTCTGGGTCCAAAATCCAAGACATAGAAAAAGCGAAAGCTGGAGACCGGAAAGCTATTTATGCCTTGTATCAAAAATATGCTGGAGCCATGCTTAATACGGCATTTAGAATTCTAAATAATAGAGCTGATGCTGAAGATGCATTGCACGATTGTTTTATCAAAGCCATGTCCAATTTAAATCAATTTAATTACCAGTCTACCTTTGGGGCATGGTTTAAGCGAATTGTAGTAAACCATAGTATTGATGCTTTAAAAAAGAAAAGGAAGGTCGTTTTTCTAGAACATGAAGAGGTGCCGGAGATAAATGATTTATCTGAAGTAAATATTGAAATTGAGTATCAGCTTGATTTATTGTACAAAGCACTCCACAAATTGCCTGACGGCTATAGAACAGTTTTGTCATTATTCTTGTTAGAAGGATACGATCATTCTGAAATTTCGGAAATTTTAGATATTGGAGTGTCTACTTCTATTTCACAATTAAGTAGAGCAAAAAAGAAATTAAAATCATTAACCATTAAAGGATAAAGCTATGGATGAATTAGAAAAAATAGTGAAAGAAAACAAAGCATCATTCGATAGGTTAGAGCTAAACGAAGATACCTGGGATGCTATTAATTCAACATTGGACACAAAGAAGAAGCCTACAATTTTTTACTTGAGTCGGAAACGAAGAATTGTTTTGAGCGTTGCCGCTACTATCATATTACTGATTGGTATTTCACCACTTTTCACTCGAATGTTTAACCCACAGTCTCAATTCGAGAATCTATTAATGACATCACCTAATGGTGAAAAAATACAATTGGATCCCTCACTAAATAAATACACCCTTATTCAATTTTGGGCATCTGGAAATGTATTATGCGATAAAAGAAATTGTTATTATTACTTACCGGCCTATGAAAAATACAAGGATAAGGGCTTTGAAATTTACGCCATTTCATTGGATAAAAATAAAGACCAATGGGTAAACAGTATTGAGGAGAATGATCTACCCTGGATTCATGTATCAGATTTAAAAGGTTGGGAATCGCCTATTTGTATTGAATGTAACATTTCAAAAATTCCAACTTCTTACCTTCTAGATCAAGAGGGTAATATTGTGATGGAAGATTTAAATGCCGAAATTTTGGATGAGACTCTAAGCAAATTACTAGCGGATAATTAATACCACGACTCTATTATTTTGGGTAAATTTGCAACGTCATACAACCGTAAAAAAAGGCTCAAGTGCAATTAAACGAAATAAACAACCAACATGTTTTTGATTTCAAAACAGATATTTCGACAGTTAATATGCCTGATATACTAAACAACCCGTTTGGCAATTGGATTCCTGAAATTGGGCGTATGGCAGCAAAAGAATTCCAAGCATTTATTGCCACTCAATCTATAAACTGGACGCATGATTTTAGCATCCATAAAGGAAAGATGTTTGGCGTTTTGGTGATTCAATGTCCAGATGATAGTTATGGGTATTTAGGCACTGTTTCTGGAAAATTAGAAGGCAATACTAATTGCCCTCAATTTGTGCCCTCTGTATTTAATGATTCTACCGGAAATTATTTTATTAATAAAGAAATGAGGGCTTTGACTGAAATGGGCAAGACACTAAAAAATGAACATTCACCAGTCGTCTCAAATGCACTAAAAATAGAACGAAAACAAAAATCTTTAAACCTGCAGCAGTGGTTATTTAAACAATACCGATTCCTGAATCTTTTAGGAGTTGAACAAGATGTACTGGAAATATTCAAGCAATCGCCTCATGCTAACCCCCCGGCTGCGGCAGGTGAATGTGCCGCCCCCAAATTATTGCAATATGCGTTAAAACAGCAATTAAAACCAATTGCCATTGCAGAGTTTTGGTGGGGAGCTTCTCCTAAAGGTATGGAAAGGAAGCATGAATCATTCTATCCGGCTTGTAAAAGTAAATGCCGACCAATTTTAGAGTTTATGCTCGATAACTATAATTTATATAACAAGGCAAATCAAGGCTAACGATAACAAATTGATAATTTAATCTAAGATTATACAGTTTTTGCTTCAATACATTCACCTAAAGCTAAAGCGGGGTTTTTCTCTACAAAATCTTCCAGTACTTTAAAAAAGTTTAGAATATCAACTTCTGAATTGTTAGCATTAACAGTGACAAGTCGCACAAAGGTATCTTCATTAAATGAACCAAAGCCTACTACCGTAACTTGGTGCTCATATAGTGCAGTGCACAATGCAGTTGGGTCAATATTTTTATAATTAAAACAAATAGATACTGAATCGTCAAAACTGTATAAAGTATAGTCAGAATTGCTTCTAATATACTGACGTGCCACATCTGCTAATTTAAACTGCTGATCAATAATTTGTTGTAAACCATTTGTGCCAACAGATTTCCACAATGTCCAAAATTTTAACGCGTCATTCCTTCTACCACATTGGAAAGAAGTTTTACCCAGATTGAAATCATCACCATCAGTTTGGTAAAGATAGCTGGCTTCAATACTAAAAGAATGATGTAAATGCTTTTTATCATTTACAAGTATAATGGAACAGGTGAGGGGTGTGCCTAACATTTTATGCGCATTATAGCTAAAAGAGTTAGACCTTTCCATGCCGCTTAATAAATGTTTGTATTGCTCACTAAAAATAGCTCCACCACAGTAAGCCCCATCAATATGGAGCCATAGATTGTACTTTTCAGTGAGGTCCGCAATTTTATCTATCGGGTCGAACGCACCCAAAACAGTTGTGCCAGCTGTAGCATTAACATAGGTTGGTACCATCCCATTTTCTAAGTCTGTAATAATTTGTTGTTCTAACCGTTGAGGAATCATTTTTCCGTTGGAATCAGTCTCAATGTACCGGATATTGTCTTGCCCCATTCCAGCAAAACTGGCATTTTTTGTAGTAGAATAATGTGATTCTTTAGAGGTGTATATAATCATTGGTTTTAGGATGCCCTTTGCTTTGCAATTAGGATCTTTAGCATCACGCGCCATGACCAAAGCCATATAATTACTCATTGATCCACCTGTTGGAAATGTACCATTACTTTTAGCACCATAACCAATCAAATCACAAGACTTCTTAATTATTTCTTGCTCAATGCCTACTTGTGGGCCGGCTACTTTGTAGGTATACATGCTATTATTTAGCATTACAGCCAATAAATCTCCCAAAACCGCTTTTCCTTGTCTGCCACCAAATAATTGATTAAAAAATAAATTGGTTGCTGTTTTTGGAGTGGAAACAAGCACATTCCGAAGCGCATTTTTAAATTCTTCATCCATCATTGGAGCTTCATTGAGTGATAGATCCACAGAATCATATAATTTATTCGCTTCTATTCGGTCTGCAACCGGATTGAGCTTTTCTTCATTTAATAAGTTTTCTACTAGTTCGTTAAATAATTTAAGGTCACTATTGATGTCGGACATTCGGTGGTTTTTTAATGATATTGGACTAAAATTAAGCCATTGTATTATATGTCAAATCCTTATTGACAAATTCTTTTGATGCTTCATCAAATACATTGCAATTTCTAATTGGTTTTGCATAGAGGTGAAGAGACATACTTTTTTTATCTGATAAATTTTCTAGAGAGTGAAACCCCATAAAATCTTTCATGTATGTGATGTCATTTACTTTTGAAGTTGTTGAAGACGTTTCTCTTAAAGCACTACCCTTTTCTTTTTTATAAATGATTTCTCTAAATTCTCCTTCAATTACTTTTACCCAACATTCTTCTCCACCATGGTCATGAATAGGTGTACTTTGTCCTTTATTCCAACACAATAAAATGAGTTCAAAATCTTTATTGTTAACAATACAGTTTCTAGTATAGTGGTCATCAGACCACGAGCAAAATTGATTAAAAGTACTCAGAGGAATTTTTAAATTTCGTAAAATATCGCCGTAGGTCGTCCTCTCCTCCTCTGATAAGGAGGTGATTAAATCATTAAGTGTTTGAATTAGCACAGGTGGTTGTTCTCTATAATCCATTTAGGGTTGTCATTTTTTCAGTTCAACGAATGCACAAATTCTGGGTAAATACAAAAAGCTAATTTTGATTTGCGTAAGGGTTTAGGTTACACAAAAATAGGCATTTCCCCTCATTTTTGAGCTGTTTTTGCGTATTATTTTAATAAAACAATCAAATATTCTTTAATTTTGATTAATTTCCGAGATATTAAAATTTCACCTTTTTGTCAATATTTGGCATTAATGACTATCAATTTTTTACTTAACCTCAAAATAATTATTAAGGCATGGCTGATAAAGATTTTATAATGAAAATAGCAGTGCTTTCTGCCTATGTGGGCGTATTGTTTTTGATTGGTATTCTGGCTTCGCGGCGTGTAAAAAGTATGAGTGATTATTACGTTGGTGGAAAAAATATGGGGTTTTGGGCGGTTGCATTTTCTGCTCGCGCAACAGGCGAATCGGGTTGGCTTCTCATTGGACTCACTGGTATGGGAGCCATAGCTGGCTACTCAGGCTATTGGGTTGTTGCCGGAGAACTTTTGGGTGTGTTCATATCTTGGCAATTTATGGCCAAGCGCTTTAAAAAAAGATCAGATAGTTTTGGTGCAATTACCATTCCTGATTATTTACAGAGTCATTTCAAATCATCTACAAATACGCTCAGAATTATAGCAGCCTCGGTATTGGTTGTTTTTGTTGTCATTTATGTGGCTTCTCAAATGGATGTCACAGGAATAGCCTTTGAGTCTATGCTTGATATTGACTATAGAATTGGCGCTTTAATTGGATTTTTGATTGTTTTGGTCTATATTTTTATTGGTGGATTTGTAGCTGCTGTTTGGTCAGACATGTTTCAGGGTATTTTAATGTTTTTTGGTCTGGTGTTATTGCCAGTTGTGGTTTGGTTTTCAATGGATCATGGTGCTGGAGTAACCGAAGGGCTAAATGCAATTGATCCAACATTGACCCAGGTGATGGGCAGAAGCACTGACGGTTGGATGAACCTGTTTACAATTTTAGGGTTCTCAATGATAGGACTCGGTTTCTTAGGATCACCCCAAGTGTATGTTCGTTTTATGTCTATTAAAAACGAAAGTGAAATTGTGAAAGGTAAATGGGTGGCTTTGCTGTTCACACTTCTAACAGATGCTGCTGCAGTGACCATTGGTATTTTAGCTCGAATTTATTTTACTACCGAAGGACAAGATCCTGATGCTGTACTAGGCACTGGGGGCGAAAATGTGTTAAGTATGATTACTCACGAGTTTTTGCCAACCATACTGGTTGCTATATTTATTGCCATTGTATTGTCGGCCATTATGTCTACAATAGATTCTCTCCTTATTTTAGCGTCTAGCGCCATTACGCGCGATTTTTATCAAAAAATATTTAGACCAGACCTAAGAGATGAAGACTTAACAAAGTTTTCAAGAATTGTGACTGTCATAATGGCTTTAGCTGCCTTGGGTATTGCTATTTTATTGTATAACCTCTATCCGGACAGACAAGTTTTTTGGATTATGATATTTGGCTGGTCGGGGATTGCAGCTACTTTTTGTCCTGTTATTATTCTGTCGTTATTTTGGAAAGGTTATTCCGAAAAAGGTGCCATAGCTTCCATGATTACAGGGTTTACTTCTGTGATATTATTCAAATTTGTTTTTTCCAATATTGATGGGTTAGGAGACTACATGAAAGAATTAGATGTTTTAGCGCCTTCTTTTGCATTGGCAATGATTGTTGGTTATATCGTGTCTAAAATATTTCCCCCAAAAGCAGAGGCAATTAAAATGTTGGAAGACATTGATGCTGAAATTAAAGACTAAGTAATTGGTTTTTGAGGATTAGAAAAGCGCTAGACTGAATTAGTAACTTTTTGTCCAAACACTTGTTTTTCCATACCGTCTTGCCATAGCACTAATAGATATTTGTTCCGAGAATTGTCTTTTACCTCCTTAAAGCCTTGATCATAACAAAACAGATATGTATCGCCTTTTACATTTTTCCAATAGTGGGTGAAAATTCTAGGATTAAATCCTTCTTCAAGTAAAACTTCTTTTCTAACAGTTGCTTTGCTCTTGATATTGTACTTGGCTAAAATGGCTCTGTTCTTTTTTAGGACTGAATCTATTTTGAATTTAAAAATTGTTTTCCCACTTTTCTTATTCTCGGTTGCATGAAAGTCTGACTTACAATAGCTAGAGCAAAATACTCTGTCAATTCTCCCTATCACAATTTTTGAACAGTTTTCATTTTTACAAATTTTTTCCATACCGTTATCCGTACATTTATACGTATAAATGTACGGATAAATTTTTGGAGTGATCTTTTTATGGCCATGTTTACAAATAATTATGGCATATCGAAAGCAAAAAAGCATCACTTTGAGACATTTATTAATAAATGGAGACAAAAAGATAGGTTTAGAATTTAACTACGATAAAACCATACAAACTATTATTCGAACACTTCCGAACCCATTGTGGAGCCAGGCATATCAAATGGTATATATTGAAAACACAAAGAAAAATGTAACATTAATTTTCGACACTTTCAGGCAAATAGCCTGGGTGAATGGAAATTATTTTTTTCCAAAAAAGGCCATTAATAATCACAATCCTCAAATAAAGAGAAAGGATTTAAAACTTAAGAACGATCATATTCCCAAGGCTTACGTGCAAAAATTACTCCTTAAAAAATATGCAAAGAGCACTGTACGAACCTATATTTCACTATTTACGAAATATGTTATATTTCATAATGGGCAATGCATTGACGATTTGAATGAGTTAGATATTAAAAATTATTTAGAAAAATTAGTAGAGCAGGGCCAGTCAGGTTCTACTTTAAATCAAACGGTCAATGCTATTAAGTTTTATTATGAAGTAGTTCTTGAAATGCCTAACCGGTTCTATGATATTGAACGGCCATTTAAGGAGAGCACTTTACCTAAGGTATTAAATAAAAAGGAAGTCGCTAGTATACTAAGCGTTATAACTAATCTTAAACATCATTGTGTAGTCAGCTTATTGTATTCAGCGGGGTTAAGGCGGGCAGAATTGCTTAATTTAAAGCTGGCTGATATTGATGGTGAAAATAATACGGTTACCATAAGGAATGGAAAAGGTAGAAAAGATCGCATTACAATAGTAAGTGCAAGTTTGGTGAAGCAATTAAGAGTGTATTTCAAAGCTTGCAGACCGAAAGAATATTTATTTGAAGGTGAAAAAGGAGGGCAATACAGCGCAACAAGTGTAAGTCAAATCATAAAAAGAGCTGCTAAAAAAGCAGGAGTCACTAAAAAAGTAAGTCCTCACATGTTACGACATAGTTTTGCTACACATTTACTAGAGGACGGAACAGATTTACGTCAAATTCAACTCCTTTTAGGGCACTCATCTACCAAAACTACCGAAATATATACGCACGTGACGAAAAGTCATTTAAAAGTAGTTAAGAATCCACTAGATTCACTATATTTACCTAGCAATCAGTAAAACACCATAAGGTGAATAAAAGCACATATGTGATTATACCCGGTTGTTAGCTGTAACCGAAAGACGACAATCGAACTTGACAGAAAAATTAGTAACATGACTATCTCGCTTGACAACATAGAAGAATTTGGATTGCCTTTGGACGAATACATTGCGAAGTGGATTTTTACAGACGAAAACGACCAATTGGCAAGTAAAGAACACCAAGACCAAATTTTTCCATTGACAAAAGAAGCCGCAAATTTTCTATGGGACTATGAAATGAAACATGGAATTGAAAGCTCAGACAAGTATTACAAGACTGTATCAACATTTAACAGTGAATTTTCAGATCAACAGACGATTAAAAAGTATTTATACAATTTAGGAATTCCATTTAGCCAAAAGGTATTTATTGCCCAGCAACCTGACACAGGCTTCGTTTTGACTTGGAAAATGGGAGTATATAAACAAAACAGACCTTAAAGATTCTATTTTAGAATTGTCAGATAAAGACTTTGAACTTAATATTTTGGAAGATGGGACTTTTAATTTCACTATAGATAAAATTGAAGTGGCGGGAGTTTGGAC
>JBGCFR010000066.1:0-19601 GCA_045107045.1 Crocinitomicaceae bacterium | reverse complement strand
TTTGAATTTCTTTAATGTCCATAATTTTTTTTTTTTTTTTTTATTTTATTTTGCGTCATACGCCCTTTTAATAGAAGTTGCACCTCAAGTGAAGCCTCCACCAAATGCGGCAAGTATTATATTATCACCCTTTTTAAACTTCTTTTCCCATTCCCATAAACACAATGGAATAGTGCCAGAAGTTGTATTACCGAACTTTTCTATATTAACTGTTACTTTTTCACTTTCAAGCCCCATTCTTCGAGCTGTCGCATCAATAATTCTCAAGTTAGCTTGATGAGGTACTAAATAACTAACATCATCACTTCCTAGTTTATTTTTTTCCATTATTTCAGCTGACACATCAGCCATGCTTTTAACTGCATTTTTGAATACAGTTTGTCCTTCTTGAAATACATACATACCATCAGATCCGACATTTTCAGCTGTAATTGGTTCTTGAGAACCACCAATGGCTTGCAGTAGGAATTTCCTTCCAGAACCATCTGCTTTTAAAATTGAATCTTGTACTCCATATCCTTCTGTATCGGGTTCAAGAAGAACTCCACCTGCCCCATCACCAAAAATAATACAAGTTGCCCTGTCTTTATAGTTTATAATGCTTGACATAACATCTCCACCGATTACAATTATTTTTTTATAAGTCCCATTTTCAATATATTGTCTTCCAACATCAAGGGTATAAAGAAATCCTGAACATGCTGCACTAAGATCAAAACCCCATGCATTAGTTGCTCCAACTTTGTCACAAATTACATTTGAAGTACTTGGGAACCGGTAATCGCCTGTAATTGAGCCTACAATAATCATGTCAATTTCTGTAGCCTCAATGCCTCTTTTTTTACAAATCCCTTCAACTATTTTAACTCCAAAATCAGATAGTGCCTCTCCTTGAGCGGCTACTCTTCTTTCTTTAATTCCTGTTCTAGAAACAATCCACTCATTATTAGTATCAACTAGTTTTTCCAGATCGAAATTACTAAGTACCTTTTCTGGAACGTATCCATGAACTGATGTTATTGCTGCGGTGATTTTACTCATTTGGTGTGTTGTTTTTTCTTAAGGTTTTACAAATACCAAGGTGGTAAAATTATTAAAAAAACCAATATACATTCCAAAATATTAGATTATTTGCGTTTTATTATCAAAAAACACGATTTTTTTGACAAAAACGTAAAAAGTAACGAAAACTAAAAAAGCTTGTTACCAAGGGCAACAAGCTCATTATCTTTTAACATTTTAGTTGGACTAGAATTAAATAGCCACTTCTTTTTCTGCTAATACTTTTCCTTTATAGTACAATTTACCTTCATGCCAAAATGCACGGTGAAATAGGTGAGGTTGACCAGTAGTAGGGCAAGTTGAAATATTTGCAGCAACAGCTTTTACATGAGTTCTTCTCTTGTCTCTTCTCGTTTTAGAAATCTTTCTTTTAGGATGCGCCATTTTTCTTTATTTTAATTCTGTTTATTACCTTTAATATTTATTCTTCTTCTGCTATAAGCAGATATTGATCCATTATTTTGAGCATATCTAAATTGCATTGTCCTTTCGGATGTAATTTTTTTAAGGGTAAATTTGTAAAAGTAAATTCATAGATAGGATGTTGAACATTTATTTGGAACTCCCTAGGTAACACTATTACCACAGATTCATCATCTATTGCTTCTGAACCAAACTTATAGATTAATTCATTTTTAGTGTCAATTGATTGCTCAAAATTATCAGTACATCTATCACACATTACGGTTACTTTACCTTTAATGTGAAATTCAGCATTCATTAAGGTGGACTTTTTATCAAGTGTTAGCTCAACTTCCAAAGTTCCAGCTGTGATTGCTGAATATTCAATTTGCTCAAAGAACGAATCATCAATTTTATAATTAAATATATGTTGATCTTCTTTTAAACTAGTGAAGTTGATTAGAAAATCGTTACGCATACTCAATTGTAAAAATGAGAGTGCAAAGATATATATTTATTTTAAAAAATTACTATTTATTTTTAAATATTCATTTCAGGTACATCATCAGGCACAATTAAGCTTCCTTCCGTAGCTTTTATAATGTCTTCAACTGATACACCAGGTGCTCTTTCAATTAAATAAAAAGCATTATTTTTCACTTCTAGTACTGCTAAATTTGTGACTACTTTCGTTACACAGCCAACCCCAGTTAATGGCAGACTGCATGTTTTTAGTAGTTTGGATTCTCCTTTTTTGTTAGTATGCATCATTGCAACAATTATATTTTGTGCTGATGCTACCAAATCCATAGCGCCTCCCATTCCTTTAACCATTCTGCCTGGTATTTTCCAATTAGCAATATCACCGTTTTGAGACACTTCCATAGCGCCTAGAACAGTCAATTGAACGTGCTGTCCTCTAATCATTGCAAAAGAAGTTGCTGAATCAAAAATGACAGCCCCTTTATTAAGTGTGACTGTTTGCTTACCTGCATTAATAAGGTCTGCATCCTCTTCACCATCAAATGGGAATGGACCCATGCCCAAAATACCATTTTCAGACTGAAATTCAACTTCAATCCCATTTGGTACATAATTAGCAACTAAAGTTGGTATACCAATTCCTAAATTGACATACCATCCATTTTGCAGCTCCTGTGCAATCCGTTTAGCTATTCCTATTTTGTCTAAAGCCATATTATTTTTGTCTTACGGTTCGTTGTTCAATTCTTTTTTCGTATTGTTCACCTTTAAATATGCGCTGAACGAAAATACCAGGTGTATGAATAAAGTTAGGGTCAAGTGTTCCTGCGGGCACTAGTTCTTCTACTTCCGCAACAGTTATTTTTCCAGCCATTGCCATCATTGGGTTAAAGTTCCTAGCTGTAGCTTTAAAGATTAAATTACCTTCAGCATCTCCTTTCCAGGCTTTTACAAAGGCAAAGTCTGCTGTAAGTGCCGCCTCTAATATATGTGGTTTTCCATTAAACTCTTTCACCTCTTTACCTACTGCTACCTCAGTTCCATATCCAGCTGGTGTGTAAAATGCTGGTATTCCAGCCCCACCTGCACGACATCTTTCCGCTAAACTACCTTGAGGAATTAAATCAACCTCAAGTTCTCCCGAGAGCATTTGTCTTTCAAATTCGTCATTTTCGCCAACGTATGATGAAATCATTTTTTTTATTTGTTTAGACTTTAATAGTAATCCTAGACCAAAATCATCAACTCCTGCATTATTAGAAATACAGGTTAAACCTTTTATTCCAGATTTTGCAATTTGTGATATAGAATTTTCTGGAATTCCACAAAGTCCGAATCCGCCAAGCATTAGTGTCATGTTATCTTCTATTCCATGAAGGGCTTCTTCAACTGAATTTACAACTTTATTCATCTTTTTATTTTAATCAAATAATCCGTCTAAATTAGACGACTCGTTTTTACATTTAAAAATATCATCACTATAATCAGCAGGTCTCTCAAAGTCTCCTTTTGATATCTTAATTTTATTGTCTTTATATACTTCCTGCATATAATAGCCATAAATAGGCAGTGCCATTCTAGCACCTTGACCCCAAGGGTAGCTTCTAAAATGAACTTGTTTGTCGTCAGCACCAACCCAAATGCCAGTTACTAAATCAGGAGTTAACCCCATAAACCAACCATCAGCAGCAGAATTGGTCGTTCCGGTTTTTCCAGCTGTTGGGTATTTAATTCCTCCCCAAGGTCTACCACTTCTTAAGGTAGAACTCGTAGCATAACCTCGTCCATTTTGATATGGATTAGAGGCAACATTAACAGCACCCTTCATCATTCCAATCATTGAATATGCTAATTCTTCTGGCATAGCTTCATGCATCTCATATTCGAGGTCAATAATAATATTACCATTTTTATCTTCCACCCGCATTATATAGATTGGTTTAATATATATGCCTTTATTAGCAAAAGTACTTTGGGCACCTACCATATCGTATAACGATAAACTCATAGGGCCTAAACACATGGCCGGAACAACATCTTCCTCTCTTAAATCTATACCAACTTGTTTTAATAGTTTATTCATAGTTTGCGGACCCGCAGATGCACCCATATCTCTCATAATAGCAACAGTAATATTATTTAATGATCCTGCCAATCCACATTTAGATGGAATCAAATCACCTGTGTTTTTTGTGCCAGTTGCTGGACACCATGCCTTATTTCTTGTCGGTGATACTGGAACATCTATGCAATAAGAAATGTCTGAATAGGTTTTACATGGGTCAATTACACCAATTCCCATGGCTGCTGCATACACAAATGGTTTTATTGTTGATCCAACTTGCCGTTGTGTTTTCTTAACATGATCTAATGCAAAATAATTAAAATTTGGTCCACCAACCCATGCTTTTACAAAACCAGTTTTAGGATCCATTGACATTAAGCCTGCTTGGAGGAACCCTTTATAGTATTTCAATGAATCCATAGGTGTCATAATTGTATCAATAGTACCGGAATATGAGAATACTGACATTTCGAGTGGAGTATTGAAAGCTTTTGTTATTTGAGAATCCGTTTTACCTGAAGCCTTCATTCTAGAGTAACGATCAGACCTTTTCATTGCGGTTTTCATAATCCGTTCAATAGCCTTAGTTGTATTGTCTCGATCGTTTGCAAAAGGAGGAACTTTATTTTTTTTGTTATTCTTATCAAACTCACCTTGAAGGGTGGTTGATAGATGCTTCTGAACTGCTTTTTCAGCATGAACTTGCATTCTGGAGTTAATGGTAGTGTATATTCTTAATCCATCTCTATATATATTGTACGGTTCACCATTTTGCTTGGCGTATTTATAGGTTCCATCTGGTTTTTTTTCAGCAAATTTTGACTTTAGTTCTCCACGAATAACTTCTTTAAAGTGCGGTGCAAGGCCTTCTCGGTGATCAACTTTTTGGTAGTTAAGAGTTAAAGGCAGTATTTTTAGAGAATCGTACTCAACTTGAGTCACTTTAACTGGTAAAAAATCATTATCAGCGTCTTTACGCCATTGATTCAGGACTACATTCCGTCTATGTTGCGTTGTGTCAGGGTGTCTCAAAGGATTAAAAATGGAAGGGTTTTTACACATGCCAACAAGCATGGCTGCTTCTTGTTTAGTTAATTCACTTGCTTTTTTATTAAAATAAACTTGTGAGGCAGTGGCGATACCAACTGCATTGTTTAAAAAATCAAAATTATTAAGATACATAGTAATAATTTCTTCCTTGGTATATGCTTTTTCTAATCGAACGGCTAATACATTTTCTCCAAATTTCTGTTTTAATCTACCAAATTTAGATTTTGCTAACCCACCGTTAACAGTATCATTCATTGTGTATAGAAGTTTTGCGAGCTGCTGGCTAATGGTAGAAGCACCACCCTTATTTTGACCAAGCATCTCACCTGCAATAGCACGACCAAGCCCTTCGCCATCTACACCAGCATGTTCATAATAGCGTTTATCTTCAGTTGCAATTAAAGCGGATATTACGTTAGGAGAGATTGCGTTATAAGAAATACTCTTTCTATTTACACTCCAAAACCGGCCCATTTCAATTTGGTCTTCAGTTAAAATAATTGAGGCCTGCTTATCTGGTGGGCTTGAGAGCTCTTCGTATGCTGGAATGTTAGATTTTGATTTTTCTAACATAAAAACCAATACAAATAGCGGGGTAAATGCAATTATCCAAGTTGATAAAATGAGAATTCTTTTCGTTTTTTTATTTAGCACTGACAAATCGTTTTCAAATTAGCGTAAAATTAAGGGTAAAGTTACATATATTCAATAAAGAATGATTTATAAGGGATATAAATTTATTAACCATCACAAGATTTGCTAAATTTGCCCCTTTAATTCTATTATTTGCTCTATGAGATTAGGTCTTAAAGCCATGATGTTTTTATTGTTACTCCTTGCTTTTGCTTGTCAAAAATCTGATAGTGAGAAAGTAATAACTGAAAGACTTAAATTGTTTTCGGATTTAGAAACAATTACTAGTGTTAGTGGTGAATTAAGATTTTTAACCGATCATCATGATTTTACAATAGGAAATGCTGATTTCGTAAGTACGGATTTTGCTAGAAGTGGTAAACAAAGTCTTAAATTAGATGAAAAGCAAGTTTATGGTTTAAACCTAAAAATAAAAAATCTATCTCCTGGTCAATTTGTAAGGGCTTCCGTTTGGCAAAAGGCTGGTTCAAAAGATGGAGCATTATTAGCCACCGTTTCTGGCGAAGGCTATAAACATAAGTTTAGAACCTATAATAAGAAGTTCTTAAATGAAAAAGATGGTTGGTTTCAACACTATTTAACGTTCACTGTTACCGAAAAGGTGAACGAAGTGCAGTTTTATGTATTTTCAGGAAAGAAAGAGGCCTATTTTGATGATTTTCAAATAGAAGTATTTCCGCAAGCACCTTCAAATCAATTGAAAAAACGACTTCATATTTATATGCCAGAAGCCTCTCAATCACAAATGAATGCTTTTACAAGTGATGCACTTGGTGCAGAAATAATTGCCAGCAAAAATAAAAAGTATGTGAAGGCTTTTATTTATGATGGAAATGATTCTATTAAGGTTAAAATGAAATTAAAAGGAGACTGGACAGATCATTTAAAATCTGGAAAAACATCTTATAGAATTAAAATTTCGGGGAATGAATCGTTTGATGGTTTAAAGTCTTTTTCGATTCAGCACCCAAAGACCCGTAATTATATTCATGAATGGATTTTGCATAAAATTGCTGAGCAAGAAGATGTTTTAACTACAACTTACAGTTTTGTAAATGTATCAATTAATGGTTTTGATTATGGTGTTTATGCCTTAGAAGAACATTTTGATAAACAATTAATAGAAAGTAGAAATAGAAGAGAAGGACCCATTTTAAAATTAGATGAATCTGGCGCTTGGGCATTGAATTATAAGAGGACGTTTTATACCAATTTCTGCAATCTGCCTTATTTCGAGTCCAGCGTTGTCAGTGTTTTTAAACAAAATAGAACTCTAAAGAATCAAAGGTTAAGAAAGAATTTTTTAGAAGGTTCTGTATTACTTTCACAGTTTAAAAACGGAGAGGGTGATATAGAAAATATATTTGATATTGATAAACTAGCTAAATTTTATGTTCTTTTAGAGCTAACTTCACATGATCATGCATTGGCATGGCATAATAGACGTTTTTATTTTAATCCAATTACGCAACTTTTAGAACCAATTATCTATGATGCTATACCGCATGCAATAAAAGATGATTTCCATTTAAATGTTGAAAAAAAGCTTCTAGCAAATAACTCAACTATTGAGGGCGTGTTTGATAATCGTGTGTTTTTAAATAGAAAATTTAAAGAAAGATTTTTATTTTATTTGACGGAACTGACCTCACCGTCTTATACTGATGCAATTTTTAAAGATATTGATTATCAATTAAATGAATTTGTAGGAGCTATGCATAGTGAAGACGAATCCTATCGTTTTGACAAAACTGAATATTATCGAAATGCGAAGTTTATTGTCGCTAGGATACCGATTCTTGATTCGATATGGGAAACAGTGATGTTGAATAAGAATGTAGTTGAGGATTGGACAAGGGTAAACACGTATAAGCCAGCTATAGATTCATTTTTTGTTGAGGAAATCAGTATTAATGCTTATTTAAATCAGATTGATTCAAATCAATTTGAATTGAGTATGCAGAATTTCCATGCCAATGATATAAATGTCATTGGGTATTCAATCAAGAAAAAAGACTCGGTTGTTTATTTTGATAAACCTATACTTCTCAGTGGCTATGTTAATCAAACGTTTATAGCAAAAAAAGTATGTCAGGCATGGCCTTCAAAATTATTGCTAAAAGTCAGTAATCTTGAAAATGAAATTATTGAGAAAACAATTATACCATATCCTAGGCCTTTAGAATCAACTACTAGAACGCGATTGAAAAATTCATTTTCAAAGCAAAGTTCTTTTTATAGAGTTAAAAATAATGTGATTGAATTTAAAGGTCAAATAATAATTGATGAATTACTATACATACCAAAGGAATATAAAGTAAAAATTTATGCAGGGTCGAAAATAGAGTTTAAAAATGGAGGTGGTTTAATTGTTAATAATAATTTTGAAGCACTTGGCCGTGAAGATAAGCGGATATCATTCATATGTAAAGACAGCTCATCTAATGGTCTTACAATTATTAATAAAGGACCAAACAAAACTAGTGGAGTGATAATTTTTAATACTTCCTTTTCTGGACTGTCAAATTTAGATTATGAAAATTGGGAACTCTCTGGAGCAGTAAATATTTATGAGTCTGCTGTGCTATTAGGTAATATAACTATAAAAGACAATGATTCAGAAGATGCCCTAAATATCATAAGAAGTGAATTTAAAATTGCGCAATTAACAATTTCTAATACTTTATCTGATGGGTTTGATGCTGATTTTTGCAAAGGTGTAATTTCAGAAAGTAAATTTGAAAATACAGGGAATGATTGTATTGATTTTTCTGGGTCAGAGGTTGAAATTAAAGACATTGAAATAATCGATTCAGGCGACAAAGGCATTTCGGGAGGAGAGAAAAGTAAATTAACTATTTCTAATATTTCAATTAACGGGGCAATTACAGGAGTCGCATCAAAAGATGAGTCACTGATAACTGGGGCTGATGTTGTGATTGAGAATGCTGAATATGGTTTTGCGGCCTTTCAGAAAAAGGGAGAATACGCTCCTGCCAAAATAGTTTTGACAAATGCAAAGTGGAGTCAAGTGAAAGAGACCAACTTAGTAGGAAAGGAGTCTGAATTAAATATCAATGGTATACAAACTATTGGTTCAGAAAAATTGGATATAGATAAACTTTACGAACGTTTTGAAAAAAAGTGATTACTGTTTCACTATTTTTGTCCTTACGGTTTCAAATTCCGAATTTATCTCTACCAGGTATATACCTTCAGGTATCATATCAAGATTAAATAACAAGGCTTGGTTAGGGTTATAATAGCGAGACTTTAGAAAAATTTTTCCATTAAGATCTATAATCTTTATTTCTCCTTGTGTAAATTCATGTGGTAGCTGAATAAATATATTACTTCTTGTAGGGTTTGGATAGACTAATATAGATGAAGAGATATCTGAATAATTACTAATTTCTAAAGTGGTAATTTCAACACACTCCGAGGTGTCTATGCAACCACCTTTAGTCACTTCAACAGCATAACTGCCAATGTTAGAAGGTCCGAATGATTGGTTAGTTGCATTTATTATTGGTTCCATGCTATTATTACAATCTAGCCATTGGTACAATCCATTGGTCTCAACCACGGTAATTAGCGAAATTTCACTAACATTTGTACTGACGTCAATAGGTGCAATTGTCAAATCTAATGTAACAAGTGAATCACAACCATTACTATTGGATAACATGAATGTAGCGGTATTATTACTGCTAGTATATAGATTCCCATCTATCCATGTGTACGATCCGCATGCAGTCTGTACATCAGTGGCTGTGATTGTAGTAATGGTTAAATTTAGTGTGACAATAGAATCGCATCCATTTGAGTTTACAAGTACTTTGGTATCAGTATTGTTACTTGAAGTGTACGTAACTCCATTTATCCAAGTGTATGCTGTGCAGGAGGTTTGTACATCTGTTCCATATGTTGTTCCTAAAATAGTTAAGTCAAGTGTAATCACAGAATCGCAACCAGCTGCATTCATTGTTGTATAGGTGGCTGTATTATTATTGGCCGTATAAAAATTACCATCTAACCATTGTATTATGCTACAGGCATTAATAACATCAGTACTTGAACTGGACTGGTTGGTTCCTATGGTTAAATCAAGAGTGACAACTGAGTCGCAGCCAGCAATGTTCTGAGTAGTATAAGTTGCTGTATTATTATTAGAAGTATATGTCACTCCATCAATCCAAGTATATTGATCACAACTTGGATTTTGAACGTCAATACCAGTATTTGCAGAGGCTGTGGAAAGCGTAACACCATTTACCCAATTAGAACTATTCCCTGATAAGGCCAAGTTAGCTAATGTTCCATTATTACCATTTCCACTTAAGTCTGTTAATGTTGTTACACCCATATTGTTTCCGTTGGCATTACCAGAATTAAATTGATAGTAAGCAACGAGTCCAGTTTGTGCACACAGTTCAGTGTTCATTGCACTCAGTATTTCCTGTTCTGTTCTATGGACATTCCATACTCTGGCTTCATCAATTCTTCCAGGAAAAAATCGACTTAACGGAATATTTGCTCCAATATTTAAATTAATTGCAGATGCGTTTGAAATTGAAAGAGTAGTGGCAAGCGAATCAATAGGAATTCCATTTACATATATTCGCATCATGGTGCCATCATAAGTGCCTGCTATATGCTGCCAAGTATTTAAAGTCAGTTCGTTTGGGTCGGAAGTGAGCTCTGTCCAAGTACTACCATTCCCTAATGCAAAGTTTAAACTTCCGTTTGCCCCAGCCCTGAACATATATCCATTCCAAGCAGCCGCTTCTTTGACAATAATATTACCACGCCAAACTTCATTGGTCCAGCTTGAAGGGTTTATCCATGCTTCAAGCGTAATAGCTGTGCCTGTAATTTGCAATGAAGGATCGTTTCCGCAATCCACTTGATCATTAATACCGTCAAAATGAATTGAATTCTGGCCAAAACTGATTTGTATTGTAAAAAGAACACTAACTAGAATTAAGCAAATTTTGTTAAATTTTGACATGAAGACACGGATTTAAACATTAAATATAGGATTTTCAATTGATTTTAGCAAGAATTGACATTCATTGGCTTTTGACTATTGAATTTCTTTGGATAAAGCAGGTAGCCAATTCAATTGTTCTTGTGTTAATTTGCCCTTGCCAATCATTAAAATGAATTGGGTTTTGGTTTGAACAACAGCAAACAATCTGCGGACTAGGCTATTTTTTTTAATTCCAAAAACAGAAATACTTCTTTTTCCTTCAGTTTTTTCCAGTAGAAGCGGGTAATTTCCTTTTGCTGAAATCGCTTGCAAAGCGTATTTTTTGATCTTGTTTATATCACCCCAATAATTTAGATATTTAAGAGTTGTCATTGATTTTAACATATCTATAGCTTCAGGATAATCTTCATCCACCATTCGTGCCGCTATCTTAGGAGGGACTATTTTGGCTTCCATTTTTTGATCGTTTTTATGCAACTTATAATAATCATCAATGGGATGACATAATGAGACCGTTGAGGAAATTAAAAATATTAGTATTAGGGTAGTTTTTATAATTTTTTGCGACTCCATATTTTGTCTTTTAGATAGTTATGTCATTATAATCTATTTTAACAATAAAGTTACTTTAATTAAAACTATCAATTGGCCTAAACACTTTAAGTTTCTATATATTCATGCATATTAACTTAACCTTTGAATTATCCAATCAATTAAGTATTGTTCATCTACAATTGACCAAGAATGACAATTGCGTTCTCCTTTTCTATTAAATCCTTTTCCAGTAGTTGTGATCAATTCAACATCTTGATGGTTATTTAGCTTAAGATAGTTGTAAATCCCTGCAATATCATAGGAGTTGATATCATAATAAGTAGACCCCCGTTCTTTTATCCACCAATCTATATCTGGTTCATGAAAGAGAATAGTAGAGGTATTTATTAAGTTTTTTGCGTTTCCTCCTGTCGAATCTGTAGCTGAATAAACAGATTGGGATTGATATGCTATAAGATTAGTCTCAGGTGTGCCGCTAAGCTTTGCAGGAAACACCTTGACCATTAGCTTTGCTTCCCATAACATACCTTTCTTAAAATTAGATTTATGTTTACTGGCAGAATTGTAAAAACGTTCAAAATCTAACGGAGAATCAACAGCGAATACACCTTTTATTTGGATATTAAATTTTGATTTTCCCATTTCACAAAATTGAGCATATTTTAACGCTCTTGTGCCACTGGCCGAAATACCTCCAATAAAAATGTTTTGTTTTGGGATAGCATGTTTTTGAATAACTTCATGAACTAATTCATCTAAAATAACAAGGCCAGAATCATTGTAATATAATTCAGGAAAAAAATTAGAAGTAACGGTATAAAGAATAGCAAGTCCATTTTCTAATGCTAAGTCCCGCCATTTATATGGGTAAGACCCTGTTTTAATTGGTGTAGGTAATGAACTATAGTCTCTAATTATTAAACCTTTTATATCTGAGTGGTCAGGTAAAACAGTTAAATAACAATTGTAGGTAGAGTCATTTGCATTTTTATAGACATATTCAGTTGTTTGACTAAAACCAAATTGAGTATATCCTAAAATTAGAAGTAAAATGATATTTTTCATATTCCATGTATTATTAAGCTGATTAAGTTAGCCTATTCTTGATAGTAATAATCTCTTAAAAATCTTATTTTATCTTAAATAATAGACATTAGAAAAATCGTTCCAATTTTTTAATTGTTCATGTCATTAATAATCTGATTCAAATATAATTCTTCATTCCTTCTCTAATAAACTTTAAGATTATATTCCATTTCATACTGGTTAATGCTATTTTTAAGGCCTTTTTTTTCAAGAAACCTTTTTAGATAATAAGCTTTGGTATCTATATTTATAATTGAAATGTTCTCAGTTTCAATTTTGGAAATATAATTTAATAGTTGACTTCCTATGCCTATATTTCTGTAATTCTTATCAATTGCTATTTGATGAATTCTTTTATTTTTTGGATTGTAAATTAAGTATCCCACAATTATCTCATCCTTTAGAATTCCAATGCATAGATTCAGTTTCTGAAGATTATTCAGTGTTGAAATGGAATTTTGCCAAGTGGGCTGATAATCCCAAAATGATTGAAATTTTGCCCAGTCCAATTCCTTTATTTCTTCAACTTCGTATCGCCCACCATTTCTATTCTGTACTGTCCCATTAAGTTTTCCATTAAAGCAATTAACTTCCCTTAAGATCTTAAAACCTCTATCCTGGTATATTTTTAATGCTGAAAAATTATCAATAAATACTTCTAGAATCATTCTATCAATAGACTCATTTTTTAGTTTTGGTATAATAAAATCGTACATTTGAGAAGTTAGTTTAGCTCCCCTAAAAGGAGGGGTAACACCTGTTCCTCCATTATAAATGTACTTTTTGCCATTTACTATATTTATAAAGTGCAAAATAAATGCTACTAATTTCTCATTTTCAAATACACCAACGGATAAATCAAGTCTCACTCCTTCAGAAGCGAACTTGGTCTCAAATTGCGCTTGAGTAAATTTTACAGGGGTTGAGTAATCTGAAAATGCAGAGTTGAACGTATTGGTAATTTGTTCAATTGTTGTTTTTTCTAAGGTTTTAATTTGAAGCATATCAAACAATATTTAAAATTCATGATTTAGAAATGTTGTTTTTTAGTTCATTATCACCTTTTTGTAAACTTGTATTCCAGTTTCTTCTAGAGTCATTAAAATAAATAAAACTCCTTTATAGGATTCTAAATTTTGAGTAAATATTTCTTTGTTAGGGTAATCTATTTTCAGCAAGGTGCCTGAACAACTAAAAAGTTTGATACTAGATACTTTTTCTGGACTCTCAATCTGAATTATTGAACTAGCAGGGTTTGGAAATAATTTGATATTAGCTGACCTTTCAGTTGCTTTAGAAAAAATAGAAGAAAGGTCACAGAGTCCTAGCATATATTTCCAAACAGACGTGAAAGTAGGTGTTCCATTAAGTAGGGGTGTATAATCATCTATTATAACATTATTATGACAAGTTGAAAAACTTGCAGAAGGATCGTGCTGAGCAGTGTAAAGCGCATGCGAATTATTGTAATTACAGACTGAATGGTCAACATTAATTGAATCAGCTGGAATTAGACCCATTAAATCCCAGATTTGGAATTGATTACTATAATCTACTACATCATCAAATAGGTTCCCAAATGCAAAGTACCTTGAGTTAGGGGTTGCACTTGTCATTGAAACCCAATTTGCCGGTCCAGCAAAATTTGCGCTATAATCGTTAGGAGAAGCAAACATTAACACTCTACTTACCAAATTTTGCTTTCCAATAAAAGCTGCATGACCTCCACCTTGAGAATGACCAGATATAATAATGTAGGGCCAATTAATATTGCCAGAAGCAGTTAAGAAATTGTCCCAGTTTTCGTTTGGATAGTTACTATTTAAATGGGATAGTAGTTTTTCAATGCGATTAATTATACAATTATTAGTATCAACAGTTACTGTACTGCTGCTATCAATACCATAAATTATTTCTTTTCTAAATTGACGAAAACAATTGACATTATTACTATTGCCACATGCTGTTAATGCAGCAGTATTATTAGGGTATTTTAATACAATTGCTTTAAAACCGTTGTTTGCTGCTAGAGCAGGAAAGTAGCTTGTGTTAGCCGGGTTGTCATACGAGCCAACTAGGTGAATGACCAATTTATCGTTTTGAATACAATCGGGGTTTAAAAATACCTGATGTTTTTGAAGTTCCCAATTTATATTGCTGTCGGTATCAACGGCTCTTATTTCTCTTGTAATTAGCGAATTTGGTGAGCATGACTGTCCAATAACATTGGGTAATTGAAAAACCACCAGCGCTAATAAAAGATATCTTCTCATTATTAATTATCTTTTGTCATGTTAACCAAAACTACTCAGGTTCTAAAATACGTAATTTTTTGATCTAGAATGAAGACAACGTTGTTATCTCACAATAATCCTCTATTTTTTTTCTTTAAAAAGATTTGTACTGATTGCGCCAGCAATTCCACCAGCAACGCCACCACCAATAACGGTTGGGTTGCTGTATCCTGTGACTTTTAATATAACTACCACCAGTATTGCACATAAGGCGGAGATGAGTGCTATTAATAACAATGGATTCTTTTTCATAGTCTTTACATATTTTATGTTATTTTAAATATATCTATTTTTTTTAAAACGATCTAGCAGGCTATTTTAATATGCTGATGTATTCTACCCAAGGACCGACCTCATCTTTATATTGCTTTGCCATTACTCTTGTTATTTGTGAAATATGTCCAAGGTCATGGACTACCCATGCGGATAGAAGCGCTTTCAAAGTCACTTCACCTAATTCAGGATGAATGCCCTTTTTTAGTAAACTCAATTTATTGAATGGAATAGATTTTAAAACATCTAAGCTTGCAATCCTTAAGGCTTTAAATTCATCTAATAGATATTCTATTGATACCGTTTGGTCACCCCTCATTTGTGCAAATCGATCAAATGGGATAAAAGTTTTGTCTTTTGAATCAGATAGGATAATATTTATTCTTGGTATCCAATCCGTCTTTTCATTATGAATTAAATGGCCCACAATGTTATAGGGACTCCAGGTATTTTCACCTTCATTTCCTCTTAACCAATCTTTAGGTAATCCACTGAGCAAGGCCTTTAAAACAAGAGGTGTTCGGTCTAAAATTTCAATCGATTTATTAATTTCAAATTTCATTATTATTAGTATTTAAAGTTTCTGCTATGACAGTAATTAGTTTTGAAATATCTTTTTCATCATTAAACACATTAACTGATACTCTTAAATAAGGGCCTCTAACAGAAACGAATACGTTATTTTTGAAAAGATTTTCTTTTAAAATTTCAGTGTCAACTTCTGAGGGTAATTGAAGAGAAAACAAATGGCTACAGAAATAGTCATTTCCTTCAATTTCTACCCCTAAGTTTTTTAGATAGGTTATTAATGGTGTGATCAATTTGGCGCAGTAGTTCTGAATATGGTTTGGTTCCCATTTGTTCAGTTGTTTTAAGGATTCCAGTAAAATAGGCATTGCAATTAAATTACTAGTTTGTCCAACATTATATCTTGCAGCACCTGGTTTATAGTCTGCTTTATAATTATTAAGATCGCTAAAGGTACCCGCCTGAATTCGGTTCATCCACGTTTCCTCAATTGGATAACCTTCATTATAATATTCACTTAAATAGACAAGTGATAAAGAATAAGGTCCAAAAAGCCATTTGTATCCTGCGCAAATTAATGCATCTATATGGTAAAAATCAATATCCATTTCCATGGCACCAACTGATTGACTGCCGTCCACTATAAATTTAGCGCCTACTTGTTTACATTTTTTTCCTATCGCTTCTAAATCGAACTTAATACCGTTCATCCAATGCACAGATGACAATAAAACAACAGATGTTTGTTCATCAATGCTATTCAAAATGTTAGCATTCCAGCTTTCTCCAATCAAATTTGTATCACCTGGGTGAACGATTGATAACTCATTATTATGTTGTTTGCACCATTTTTCTAAAGCGTAATAACCACTTGGAAACTCCTCTTTTACGGTGATGGCATTTCCACCAACTTTTGCTTTAGTATTGCTCATTACTGAACTCATACCGTAGGAAACGGAAGGGACAATAGCAATCTGGGAAGTATGAGCATTAATGAGTTGGCCAAAATAACTTCTCACTTGTTCAGCTTCATCAAAAAAATCATCAGGTTTAATATCTGATGGATTTCTCTCTCTAATAAGTGCTTTAATACAGGCTTCTTCAGCTGATTTTAATAAGGGTGCCTTATAAGCGCAATTTAGGTAATGTGTATTTTCTTTTAAACTGAATAATTCTTTTTGACTGTTCATTTTTTTATTTAATTGGGTAGGGAGTTTATTATATTTCTATTATGCCTTTAAGGTATTTTACAGCTTTTCCTTTAATCAAAACTCTATTATTTTGCAGTTCACAATGTAATTCCCCACCACGTTTAGATAGCTGAAAGGCTTTAAATTTGTTTTTTTTGAGTTTTTCTGACCAAAACGGAATGAGAGTGCAGTGGGCTGAGCCAGTGACAGGGTCTTCAAAAACACTAGCTTGTGGTGTAAACAATCTTGACACAAAATCTGCATCCAATGTTGAACCCTTAGCGGTGACTATAATTCCTCCAGGATCTATATTGATTTGATTAAGTAGAATAATATTAGGTTTTATTTTCCTAATGTCGTCTTCATTTTCGTATAAAAGCAGGTAGTCTCTTGCTTTCCAAACCTCTTTGGGTTGTATATCTAATCCTTCTTTAATTAATTTTGGTAATTCTGATTTTACAGGTGGTCTTGAAGGAAAGTTCAGTACAAACATGTCCTCCTCTTTTTTAACTGTCAATAATCCACTTAGGGAATTGAAAGTGATTTCGTTTCCAGAGTAGTCGAGTTCTTCAAAAATAACATAGGCCGCCGCAAGAGTGCCATGTCCACATAAATCCATTTCAAATTCAGGAGTAAACCATCTTAAATGAAATTGTCCATTCGGTTGTTCTATAAAGAAACCAGTTTCAGCCAAATTATTTTCCGCAGCTATATTTTGCAAAATGTCATCATCAAGCCAATTGTTCAATGGACAAACTGCAGCAGGATTGCCTGCAAATAATTGATCTGTAAAAGCGTCTATTTGAAATATTTCTATTGGCATACAATGTTCATTTATAATTTAATTTCCATTCGTATATTTCCTCTTTCGTAAGGAGTACTTGCCATTGGTATTTCTGTAAAACCTACCTTTTTATAAAGATTTAAAGCTGGTTTTAATTTAGTATTAGAGTCTAGGAACAGTCTGTGAGCTCCTAATTCCCCTGCTCTATGAATAGCTGCATAAATTAGCTTCTGTCCAATTCTTAATCCTTGAAAATCTTTAGTTACAGCCATTTTTGAAAGCTCTATGCCTTCACTTTCTCTGTTAATTAATGCCAAAGTTCCAGCTACTTTATTCTCTGCGATTGCAAAAAGAATAATGCCACCTTTGTCTATAATGTATGGCTTTGGATTGTTCAATACCTTTTTGTCATAGTCTTCAACGTAAAAATACGCTTCAAGCCATTCTATATTGAGCGAACAGAAATCTTTTGCATATTGATCTTGAAAATCTATTATTTTAACTTTAGTCATTGTTTGAATGTTTAAGTGCAAACCGTTCTGAAATACTCCCATTGGCTATTCTATTTTCCACCTGACTTAGTTTATCTAAAAATTCTTGATCAACTATTTCTTCAACAACGGCTTGGATGGAGTTCCATTTTTTTTCGAATTTTGGAAATTGGTTTATACTTTTTTCGCTCAAACAAAGCAGTGTTTTCCGACTATCTGTCAAGTCAGGCCGACTGTCTAAATAACCTTTTTCCTTCATTTTATTGGTTATTTTTATAATACCAGGGTGAGAGAACCTTAGTTTTTTAGCAATTTCCGTAACAGTTAATTCTTTTTGATCTTTTAGAAGTAAAAATATAATATGCCAATTGGGCTCAATATCTAATTTTGAGTTATTGTATATCTCTTTGGCATCATAAATCAAAGTATCACTTAGCCTCTTTATTCTGGCTGTAAAGCCTATAAATTCTAATGATTGGAGGAATTCTTTCTTCATAATTACGTAACTGGTTACGCAAATATAGTAAAAATATATGTAACTGGTTACGTTAATATATTGCTAATTGAAATTTTTTTCTGATTGAACAGACTTACCACCAGACTATAAAGAAGGTCGTAAATACTCCATTATACTTTTGCCAACACAATGGTGCTTGTTTTTCTTGTATACAAGTATTGAGTTGAATAGACATGCTTTTGAAATCTTCCCAGTTTTCGTTTTCGAAAGGATCCATTCCCCATTCCTTTTTTTCAGGTAAATAATAAAGTTTATCAGAATGATCAAGGTTCTTAAATGTTTCTTGATTTAAATAGTAGCCTTTGATGGCTTGTTCATAGGTTGGGCTAAACTTGCCTTTGTATTCGTAAGGAATGAATAATGAAACCAAGAAGCAAAGCGCTTGAGAAATAGTTGCAGTGTTTAAATCATTAAATGTTGCTTTTGTACAGTTATGGTAGAGAAGGGGGAATTGTCTTGATTTTAACTTATCCAATTTCTCATTCAAAGAGTCATTTCTATTAGGGCCAATCCAGTTTTGGACGGGCTCATCAGAAATCGAGGGATCGAATAGATAGAATTTATAAGCCAATTCTAAATGGATTAATTTTGCTTCATTAAGGTCCTCAATGATAAAGTCAATTTCACCTATGGTTTGTTTACCATCTATAATTTGAACATTTTCATGAATCACCTTGTAATTGGTTGAATTTTTAATTAGTTCAGAGACAATTTTTTCTACCAAATGCCCAAGTCTAAGGTTAGTTGGTAATTGAAATTTTGGACTATTCTGAAGGATTAGTTGTGATAATTTAAAGATTTCTATTCCAGTAATTGACTCATCTAAATGATTAGACTTTAATATAGATGCTATTCTTGCTTGCGTCTTCATTTACTGCTCTTGATTCTTTTAGTTTTGATGTAAAATTTGCTCTATTTTTTTACCTCTTGCCAACTTCTCTTTTTCATTCTAATAATTTGGATTAGGCAAGCTCATCAAATTTAATAAAACAAAAAAGGTCTAGCTAAAAGCTAGACCTTAATTTCACTTGCGGAGAATGAGGGATTCGAACCCCCGGTAACAAGAAGTAAAATAGTTTTCAAGACAACCGCATTCGACAACTCTGACAATTCTCCACGCCAAAAGTAGTACTATTTTTTTATTCAGCTTAAAAAAAAAAAAAAAAAGTGAAAA